>JBIOUD010000201.1:0-2610 GCA_044866725.1 Candidatus Limnocylindria bacterium
CTGCCGCGCGGCGAGGCACCGAGCGACATCGCGATCGTCGGCGCGGGTCTCATGGGCTCGGGCATCGCGCAGGCCGCCGCCATCGGCGGCGCGACCGTACGCATGCGCGACGTGGACACGGCCGCCGTCGCGCGCGGCCTGGAGGCGGTGCGGAGGCTCACGAGCGACGCCGCTCGCAAGCGCGTCATCGAGCGCCGCGAGAGCGCGCGTGTGATCTCGCGCGTGACCGGCACGACCGATTACTCCGGCTTCCGGCGCGCCGACCTCGTCATCGAGGCCGTGTTCGAGGACATCGCGGTGAAGCGCAATGTCGTGAAGGAGCTCGAGGACGTCGTGCGCGAGGACGCCGTCATCGCGACGAACACCTCGGCGCTGCCCATCGCCGAGATCGCCCGCGACGCGATGCATCCGGAGCGCATCGTGGGCATGCACTTCTTCTCCCCGGTGCACCGCATGCCGCTGGTCGAGGTCGTGCGTCCGGAGAGGGCCGACCCGCGGGCGCTCGCTCTCGTCGTGGCCGAGGCGCAGGCGATGGGCAAGACCGCGATCGTCGTGCGCGACACACCCGGCTTCTACACCACTCGCGTCCTCGGTCTCATGCTCGGCGAGGCGATGCAGCTGCTCGAGGAGGGCGCGCGCATCGAGGACGTCGACAGCGCGATGGTGAAGTTCGGCTGGCCGATCGGGCCGCTCGCGCTCACGGACGAGGTGGGCCTGGTCGTCGCGCGTCATGTCGGCGAGACCGTGTCCGCGGCGCGTGGACTGAAGCAGGGTCCCACCGCGGTGCAGCGGCTCACCGACGCTGGCATGCAGGGCAAGCGCGGCGGTAGGGGCTTCTATCGCTACGACGGGAAGAAACGCACGCCGAACCCCGACGTGTACCCGCTCATCGGGCTGATGCCTGGCGCCGAGTGGCACGGCGAAGAGACCGCGCGCCGGCTGACGCTCCTCTTCGTCAACGAGGCCGCGCGCTGCCTCGACGAGGGCGTCCTGCGCTCGCCGGCCGAGGGCGACCTCGGCGCGGTGATGGGCGTCGGATTCCCGCCGTTCCTCGGCGGCCCGTTCCGCTGGGCCGACGGCGAGGGCGTCGTGCTGCGTGAAGACCTGAAGCGGCTCGCCGAACGCCACGGCGAGCGCTACGCGCCGGCGGAATCGCTCGCGAAGGGGAGGCGCTTTCATGCCTAACTACTTCACCGAGAACGAGGACCTCGTCACGACCTTCGACCGCCTGGTCCGCTGGAACGAGATCGTTCCGCTCAGCGAGGGCCAGGACGCCGACGTCGCGGACACGGTGTCCACGTGGCGTGAGGTGCTGTCGGTGGCCGGCGAATACATCGGCAGCGAGGTGGCAAAGCGCGCGCGTCAGGTCGACGAGCTCGGCGTGATCCGCGAGAACGGCAAGGTCTCCCTCAGCGCGCCGCTGTCGCAGAACATCCAAGGTCTCGCGGAGCTCGGGCTCGTGGGGCTGTCGTTCCCGAAGGAGTACGGCGGCAGCGGTCTGCCGTTCACGGTGACCGCCTTCGTCATCGAGATGCTCGCGCGCGGCTGCGCGAGCACGATGATCCAGAACGGGATCGCGTACACGGCGCCCGCCGCGATGATCTATCGCGACGGCAGCGACGAGCAGAAGGAGCGGTACCTGCCGGCGCTCGCGCGCGGCGAGATCAGCGGCGCCGTCGCGATGACCGAGCCCGAGGCGGGCTCCGACGTCGGTAACCTCTCAACGACGGCGACGCAGCGCGACGGGTGCTGGTTCATCGACGGGCGCAAGCAGTTCATCAGCGCCGGCAACGGCGACTTCGTGATCGTGCTCGCGCGCGCGGTCCCCGGCTCGGAGGGACTGGAGGGGCTCGCGCTCTTCGTCGCCGACCGCTGGATCGACGATGAGGGCGACGGATCGCGGACCGTCGCCGCCATGCGCGAGGCAGCCGGCGCGCGCGAGAACTACAACGTGGAGCGGGCCGAGCACAAGTTCACCATCCGCGGCTCGCCGACGTGCTCGCTGGTCTTCGAGAGCACGCGCGCCGTCCCGCTCGGGAAGATCGGCGAGGGCTGGCGCGGCATCACCCGGTTCATGAACGAGTCGCGCATCGGCGTCGGCATCCAGGGGCTCGGTATCGCGCAGGCCGCGCTCGTCGCCGCGCAGGACTACGCCGCGCGGCGGGTGCAGATGGCGAGGCCGATCCGCGAGCACCCGATGATCGCCGAGATGCTGCTCGAGATGGAGACCACGGTCGCCGGATGCCGCGCGCTCGTGGTGGAGGCCGCCGCGCTGCAGGACAGCGTGATGCACGGTGGCGGCGAGGGCACGCAGTGGCGGCTGCGCGAGCTCACGCCACTCGTGAAGTGGTACGGCTCTGAAGAGGCCGTGCACACCTGCCGCCGCGCGCTGCAGATCTTCGGGGGCTACGGCGTGGTCACCGAGTACGACGTCGAGCGCCACATGCGCGACGCGCTCATCACACCGATCTACGAGGGCACCTCACAGATCCAGTCCCTGATGGCGGTGCGCGACCTCATGCGGTCGCTGCTGCGCAGGCCGCAGAGCCTGCTCGGCGGTGGACCGAGCGCCACGCTCGCGGCCGCGAAATTCGACGGCGATGGCGGACG
>JBIOUD010000202.1:0-10779 GCA_044866725.1 Candidatus Limnocylindria bacterium
CGCGCAGGAGCACGGCGGCATCATCCGCAACGGCGCCAAGCTGCTGTACGCCTACGCCGAGGCGACCGTGCCGAAGCTCACCGTCATCACGCGCAAGGCGTACGGCGGCGCGTACGACGTCATGTCGAGCAAGCACATCCGCGGCGATTACAACGTCGCGTGGCCGAGCGCCGAGATCGCGGTCATGGGTCCCGAGGGCGCGGTGAACATCCTTTACCGCGACGAGCTCGCGAAGGCAACGGACCCGGACGCGCGGCGCGCCGAGCTCGTGGCCCAGTACGTCGAGCGCTTCGCGAATCCCTACGTCGCGGCCGCGCGCGGCTACCTCGACGACGTCATCGAGCCGCACGAGACCCGGCCCCGCCTCATCGCCGCGCTACGATCGCTCGCGACGAAGCGCGACACGAACCCGCGTCGCAAGCACGGCAACATCCCGCTCTGAGCGAAGGGGAGATCGATGTACGGCACGATCGCGCGCGTGAAAGTGCGCAAAGACAAGATCCGCGAGTTCTTCGCCCTCGGGAAGGAGTGGGCCGACCGGGAGCAGAAGCGCGCCTTCGGCTACCTCGGCGGCGAGATCCTCTGGGAGGACGAGGAGGAGGGCCGCGCGTGTCTGATCGTCCACTTCTCGAGCCGGGACTCGTACATCGAGAACGCGAACTCGCCAGAGCAGGACGCTTTCTACAAGCGGCTTCGTGCCTGCCTCGAGAACGATCCCGAGTGGATCGACGGCGAGTTCGGCCGCTGGGACGATACCCACGCGCGTCCACCGAAGTGGGCCGCCGGCTAAGCCGCCGTCCACGTTGAGCTGAGCTGACGCCACCCTTCAAGAAGGTCCTCGTCGCGAACCGCGGCGAGATCGCGCTCCGCGTGATCCGCGCGTGCCGCGAGCTCGGTCTCGGCGCGGTCGCGGTCTTCAGCGACGCGGATCGCGACGCGCTCCACGTCCGCTTTGCGGACGAGGCCTATCCGCTGGGCTCGGCCGCGCCAAGCGAGAGCTACCTTTCGATCACGAAGCTCATGGAGATCGCGACGCGCTCCGGCTGCGACGCGGTCCATCCGGGGTACGGCTTCCTGTCGGAGAACGCCGAATTCGCCGCCGCGGTCGCGGACGCCGGGATCGCGTTCGTGGGGCCGCCGGCCGACGTGCAGCGACTCCTCGGCGAGAAGACGCGCGCACGCAGGCTCGCGCGCGACGCCGGCGTACCCATCGCCGAGGGGACGGTCGAGCCGCTGCGCGATCTCGATGACGCACGCAAGGCGGCTGCGGGCATCGGCTATCCGGTGATGCTGAAGGCCGCGGGTGGTGGCGGCGGCAAGGGCATGCGCATCGTGCGCGCGCCTGACGAGCTCGACGCTGCGTGGCGCGTCGCGACCGGCGAAGCGCAGGGCGCCTTCGGCACGCCGGCCCTCTTCGTCGAGCGGCTCATCGAGGGCGCGCGACACATCGAGATGCAGCTCGTCGCGGACCATCACGGCGGCGTCGTGTGGCTCGGCGAACGCGACTGCTCCGTCCAGCGGCGCCACCAGAAGCTCATCGAGGAGTCACCCGGGCCGTCCGTCGACGACGCGCTGCGCTCGCGGCTCGGCGATGCGGCGGTGAAGATCGCGCGCGCCGCGAAGTACCGGAGCGCCGGGACGGCGGAGTTCCTCGTCGATACGAATGGCGCGTTCTTCTTCCTCGAGGTGAACACGCGTCTGCAGGTCGAGCATCCGGTCACCGAGATGGTCACCGGTCTCGACCTCGTCGCGCTGCAGTTCCGCATCGCGGCGGGGGAGCGCCTGCCGTTCGGCCAGGGCGAGGTCGAGCGCCGCGGCGCGGCGATCGAGCTGCGCGTGACCGCGGAGGACGCGCGCGCGGGATTCGTCCCGGCGAGCGGACGCGTCGAGTTGCTGCGTCTTCCATCCGGTCCGGGTGTGCGCGTCGATCACGCGCTCTTCGAGGGGCAGCGCATCCCGACCGAATACGACCCGCTCCTCGCGAAGATCGTCGCGTGGGGACGCGACCGCGCTGAGGCGGTCGCACGCGCGCGACGCGCGGTGCGCGAGACGATCGTCGCGGGCGTCCCGACCAGCCTCGCCTTTCACGCGCACGCGCTCGACGACGCGGAGTTCGTGGCAGGCCGCTACGACACGAGCTTCGTCGCGTCCTCCTGGGACGGCAGCGCTGAGCCCGAGCTCGACGAGGACGGCGTCGTGGCAGGCGCGCTCGCGGCGGTGCTCGCGTCGCGCGCGCGCGGCGAGCACGTGCGCGTCCAGGACGGCACGAGCACGCCGTGGGCGGCGGCGTCGCGGGAGGATGCGCTCCGGTGAGGTACGAGGTCCGACTCGGCGGGCGGACGGTCGCGGTCGACGTCGACGCGAGCGGCCGCTTCCTCGTGGATGGCGCCGTCGTCGCCGCCGAGACGCTCGAGACGGTCCGCGGCCGGCAGTGGGTGGTGCGCGTCGGCGGACGTTCGCGCGAGGTCACGGTCCTCACGCACGAGCCCCTTCGCCTCTCGATCGACGGCGACCAGGTGGAGGCGTTGGCACAGGACGAGCGCACACTCACGGCGACGCGCGGGACCCGTGGACATGCCACCGGCCGGCATGAGCTCCGCGCGCCGATGCCGGGTCTGCTCCGCGCGGTGCACGTGAAGGAGGGCGACATCGTCGATCGCGACGCGCCCCTGGTGACGCTTGAGGCCATGAAGATGGAGAACGAGCTCCGAGCGCCTGCTCGAGGACGGGTGACGAAGGTGGCCGCGCGCGTTGGCGACAAGGTCGAGGGCGGCGCGAGCCTGGTCGTGCTGGTCGACGCTGAGTGAGACGGCACTGGCGGCTCGTCGGCGCGGCGGCCGTCCTCGTGCTCGTCGTCGGCACGATCACGACGGCGTTCGGGATCCTCTTCCTCCGTCCGCTCCCATCGATCGACGGCGACGAGCGGCTCCTCGGTCTGCACGAGCGCGCCGAGGTGCTGCGGGACATGTACGGCGTCCCGCACATCTTCGCGGCCGACGAGTACGACGCGTTCTTCCTTCAGGGCTTCGTCACGGCGCAGGACCGCCTGTTCCAGATGGACCTCTACCGTCGGGCGGCGTCGGGGCGCCTGGCGGAGGTCCTTGGCGAGCCGGGCCTCGAGAGTGATCGCTTCATGCGGACGGTCGGACTCGCGCGGGCCGCGCAGCTCGACCAATCCGCCATCGCTCCGGGGACCCTCGCGATCCTGCAGGCCTTCGCGGACGGCGTGAACAAGTTCCTCGAGCAGCACGGCGAGAGCCTGCCGGTCGAGTTCGTGATCCTCGGCTACAAGCCGGAGCGGTGGTCGCCGCTCGACACGCTCGCGATCGCGAAGCTCCAGCTCTACGACGCCGCGGGCAATTACACGCAGGAGCTGCTGCGCGCGGGCCTCGCGGAGCGCTTCGGTCTTGAGGTGCTCCCCGCGCTCATGCCCGATCCCGGCGCGTCCGTCGCGTACGACGAGGCTCGCTGGCGCGAGGTCGCGGCCGATCTCGCGGGTGTGCGCGTTCCCGGTGCGAGCTCGCTCGCGAACGTCCTCGGCGGTGCGGGTGAGGGACTCGGCTCGAACTGCTGGGCGCTCGCCGGATCGAAGACGAGGAGCGGCAAGCCGCTCCTCGCGGGCGACCCGCACCTTCCAGTGCGCAACCCGTCGATCTGGTTCGAGGTCGCGATCTCATACGGCGACTTCTCGCTCATTGGCTTCTCGATCCCCGGTGTTCCCGGCGTCGTCATCGGCCACAACGACAAGGTCGCGTGGAGCTTCACCTACGCCAACGCGGACACGCAGGACCTCTTCGTCGAGCACCAAGACCCGACCGACCTCCGTCGCTTCGAGTACCAGAACCGATTCGAGGCCGCGACGTTCGTCCGCGAGACGATCATCGTGAAGGGTCGCAAGGATCCGGTCCTCGTCGACGTCGCGATCACCAGGCACGGGCCCGTCATCACGAGTGTCCTGACCGGACAGAAGGCGCAGCTCTCGCTCCGTTGGAGCGCGCTCGACGCAACGAAGACCGTCGAGGCAGTGGTCGGTATGAACCGCGCACGCTCGATCGACGATTTCCGGCGCGCGGCGGCGGACTTCTCGGGCGCGACTCTGTCGGCGTGCGTCGCCGACACGGCTGGCCACATCGCGTACCTCCTCGTCGGACGGCTGCCGGATCGTCCGGGGGACGGCCGCATGCCGCTCGCGGGATGGAACGGACTGGGCGAGTGGCGCGGCCTCCTCCCGGCCGAGGCGAATCTGTTCGTGCTCGACCCTCCCGACGGTCTCGTGCTGAACGCGAACAACCGACCGTTCACGTCCGCATCGCAGGCCGGATGGTCCGGCGAATGGGATCCCGGCTTCCGCTACGCGTACCTGCGGTCGGTGCTCGACCAGGCGCGCGGCGCCGACGTCGCGGCGATGAGCCGCGCGCAGAACGACTACACCTCGCTGCCCGTGCAGCGCTTCCGCGAGGCGATCGTGGCGGGGCGTCCCACGACGGCGCTCGGCCAGCAGGCGCAGAAGATCGTGCGCGAGTGGGACGGCGCGCTCGGCGTCGACTCGACCGGCGCGGCGATCTACGAAGCGTGGATCCTCGCGATGTCGCGAGCGGCGTTCGCGGACAAGCTCGGGCCGACGCTCTTCGACGATTACGCCGCGAACGGACGCATGACCTACGCGCTGTACCAGCTGCTCGCCACGACGACGAGCCCGTGGTTCCTCGCCCTCGGCGACCCCTCGGTCGTCGGTCGCGACGCGCTGAGCGGGCTCGCGCTCGACGACGCGGCGAAGGACCTGAGCACGCGGCTCGGCGCGGACATCGCGAAGTGGCGGTGGGGCGATCTCCATACCGTCGCGTTCGACCACCCGCTCTCCGCGGTGAAGCCGCTCGACCTCATCTTCACCATCGGCCCGGTCCGCCGCGCGGGCGACGGCTACTCGCCGAACAATGGCGCGTACTCACTCCTCAACAAGCCGTTCGCCGTGCGCAGCCATGCCTCAGAGCGCCAGATCGTCGACCTCGGCGACCTCGACGCGTCGATGTCGATCCTCCCGACGGGGCAGAGCGGCCAGCCGTTCTCACGGCATTGGGGCGATCAGACGCAGATGTGGGCCAGCGGCCAGCTCAAGCCGATGCCGCTCAGCCGCGACCGCATCGGACAGCTCGAGGGAAGGCAGATCTACCGCCCGCGATAGGCGCGACGCTACTTCGGCGGGCGTCCGGCTGCGAGGCCGTAGTCCGCGGCCACGATCTCGCCTTCGACGTTGCCCCGGCAGAGGTTCGTCTCCAGGGCATCGACCGATCCCGTCGCGAAAACGGTGTACCGCTTGCCGGCCGCGAACTCGTAGCCGCAGCTCGCCCCGCCGATGACTGTGGAGACGCTGACCTTGCGAGGCGGGTCACCCTTGAAGACGGTCTCGACCTCGAAGTGGACCGTCATCACATCGCCGGTCGAGGGCGAGCACGCCTGTCTCAGTCCGAACACCCGAGAGAAACCCTGCGCCGTGGCCGTGAAGATCGTCGTCGCGTTCTCAACGAGTTGTGGCTTCGTGAACGGCACGCAGCTGCAGGCGACGGCTGGGCTGAGGTTCGTGCTCAGCAGCAGCCCAGCCAGAATCGCGATGGACACGCGCCGCACGTGCCCACCGTACATATCTACCATCGCTTCGTGAAGAAGAACGTGCCGGAGCGCAAGCAGTTCCGCACGACCTACGGCGAGCCGCTCGAGATCGCGTATGGCGACGACGAACGCTCGCGCGAGGCCGCCGCGTCGAGCGGTGCCCCAGGCGAGCCGCCGTTCGGGCGCGGCATCCAGCCGACGATGTATCGCGGCCGGCTCTGGACGATGCGCCAGTACGCGGGCTTCGGGAGCGCCGAGGACACGAACGCGCGGTTCCGCTCGCTGCTCGCGCACGGGCAGACCGGGCTCTCCACCGCGTTCGACCTCCCTACGCAGATGGGCTACGACCCCGACGATCCGCGCGTCGCGGGCGAGGTCGGGAAGGTCGGAGTGTCGATCGCGACGACCGACGACATGGAGCGCCTCTTCGAAGGGATCCCGCTCGCCGACGTGACGACATCGATGACGATCAACGCGACCGCCGCGATCCTCCTCGCGCTGTACGTCGCCGTCGGCGAGAAGCAGGGCGTGCCGCCCGCGCGCCTCGGCGGCACGACGCAGAACGACATTCTGAAGGAGTACATCGCGCGCGGCACGTACATCTTTCCGCCGCGCCCGTCGATGCGCCTTGCGACCGACGTCATCGCGTATGCATCAGAAAAGCTGCCGCGGTGGAACCCCATCTCGATCAGCGGCTACCACATCCGCGAGGCGGGCTCGACCTCGGTGCAGGAGCTTGCGTTCACCTTCGCGGACGCGATCGCCTACGTCGACAGCGCGAAGGCGCGCGGTCTGGACGTCGAGCGCTTCGCACCGCAGCTCTCGTTCTTCTTCGCCGCGCACAGCACGCTCATCGAGGAGGTCGCGAAATACCGCGCCGCGCGGCTCGTGTGGGCCGGCATCATGCGCGACCGGTACGGCGCGAAGGCGCCCGAAGCGCTCGCGCTTCGCTTCCACACGCAGACGATGGGCTCGACCCTGACAGCGCAGCAGCCGCTGAACAACATCGTTCGCACGGCCATCGAGGGTCTCGCCGCGGTCCTCGGCGGCACGCAGTCGCTGCACACGAACGCGTACGACGAGGCGCTCGCGCTCCCGACCGAGGAGTCGGCCCGCATCGCGCTGCGAACGCAGCAGATCATCGCGGAGGAGTCGGGCGTCGCCGACACCGTCGATCCGCTCGGCGGCGCGTACGCCGTCGAGTCGCTCACCGCGGACATCGCGCGGCGCGTCTCCGAGGAGATCGCGAAGATCGACGCGATGGGCGGAGCGCTTTCCGGGATCGAACGCGGCTACCAGATGCGCGAGATCGAGGAGTCCGCCTACCGACAGCAGCGGGCGGTCGAGAGCGGAGAGCAGATCGTCGTCGGCGTGAACGCGCACCGTTCCGAGGGCGATGACGTCGCGCCACCGATCCTCCGTGTGGACGAGGCCGCCGCGCGGCGGCAGGCCGAACGGGTGAAGGCATTCCGCGCGAAGCGCGACGCCGCCGCCGCGTCGCGCGCGCGTGCCGATCTCGTGACCGCGGCGAAGGGGACCGCGAATCTCGTGCCGCCCATCCGGGCCGCGGTCCGCGCGGGCGTGACCCTGGGCGAGATCTGCGCCGACCTGCGCGGCGTCTTCGGCGTCTACGAGCCGCGCCAGCAGTGAGCGGTATTGCGGACGCGGGGCCGCTGCACCACGTCGGTGTCGTCGTGCCGTCGATCGCCGAGGCGATCCCGTTCTACCGCGACGTGCTCGGCTATGCGATCGGGCCGCTTCATGACGTCGGTGACCAGCACGTGAAGGTGCTGTTCGTGACGCGCGGCGAGTCGCGGATCGAGCTCCTCGAGCCGACCGATCGCGAGTCGGGGATCGCGCGCTTCCTCGCGGAGCGCAAGCGCGCGACGATGCATCACCTCTGCTTCGAGGTGCGCGATCTGAAGGACGCGCTCGCCAGGCTCGCGAGCGGCGGGGTCGAGCTCATCGATCGCGTGCCGCGTCGCGGCGTGGATGGCCTCGTCGCGTTCGTCCACCCTCGCTCGGCAGGCGGCGTCCTCGTCGAGCTCCTGCAGATCACGGGCTAGCATTGAGGCGATGACGCGACCGCGGATCGCCCTCACCGTATCGGCCGTCCGGACCGCCGCGAACCTCGCCACGCGCGAGAACTACGTGCGCGCCCTGGCCGGCGCCGGCGCGGATGTCATCGTCGTCGAGCCGGGTGAGGCGATCCCACCGGACATCGACGGCATCTGCCTCTCGGGCGGCGGCGACATCGCGCCAAACAACTATCACGAGGTCGACGAGCTGGGTGTCTGGGAGAACGTCGATCCCGCCAGAGATGCGACCGAGCTCGGCGCGGCCCGGCGAGCGCTCGACGCGGATATGCCGGTACTCGGCATCTGCCGCGGCTTCCAGCTCGTCAACGTCGCGCTCGGCGGCAGCCTCGCGATGGACGTGCAGGGCCACCAGGCGAAGGGCGACGAGGTCATCGCGCACCACCTCGCAGCCGCGCCGGACTCCAAGCTCGCGCGCGCGACGAGCGCCGAGACGCTCCGCGTGAACTCGCGCCACCACCAGGCTGTCACCGCCGACCGGCTCGCGCCGTCCCTGCGCGCGACCGTGCTGCACGACGGTCTCATCGAGGCGTTCGAGTCGACCGAGCACCGCTGGGTGATCGGCGTCCAGTGGCACCCCGAGCGCACCGCCGAGGTCGACGAGAAGGCCGCGCGGATCTTCGCCGCGTTCGTCGCTGAGGCGAGCCGCTCCCCGGTTTCGAGCCGCACGCCCACTCGCACGCCTTGACCATCGCGACCACGACCGGGCCGCGGGCCACGGTCGACGTCGCGCATGAGGCCAGCAGCATCCGCATCGGTCCTCGCACGGACGGCGCCGACCTCGCCGTCCGCTACGGCGAGCCCCTGCGCCTCGCGGTCCTCGTCGGGCGCGATCCGCTGAACATCGCCGCCGCGAACGCGGCCGCGCTCGGCGCGAACGCCGACGTCGTCGTGAGCCTGGGCACCGCCGGCCGTGCGTCGCTCATCGACCGGGCGACCGCGCTCCGCGACGCACGGCCGCACGCCGCGCTCGTGATCGCCGACAAGGGCGACACCTCGGCCATCGTCGAGCTCGTCGAAGCGCTTCGTATGGGATGCGCGAGCCGACCGCCCTCGCTGTTCGTGTCCGCCGAGGAGAACGCGCGCCTGCGCATCGCCGCGAGCGCTGGCACGATGCTCTTCGAAGCGCTGCCGAGCCCGGCCACGTCCGCCGGACGTGAGGCGATCGTCACGCGATTGCGGGCGCTGCGACGCGGCGCCGGCGACGTCGTCCTGCGCGACGAGGCGATCGAGGCCTCGGCGAAGGCGCTCGCCACATCGAGCGGGCGATCGACGCTCGTCCTCGACGTGAGCGGCGCGAGCACGTCGCTCGCCTACGCGACGCCGGGCGGCGCGACGATCGCGGCGCACTCACGACTCGGCGTCGGACCCGGTGCGGACCGCGTCGTCGCTCACGCCGGGCTCGACCGCGTGCGCCGCTGGATCCCGCGGCCGATCGACGCCCCCGCGCTCCTCGAGCGCGTGTTCAACCGGACACGCTGGCCCGACGCCGTCGCGACGAGCCCCCTCACGCTCGCGCTCGAGATGTCGCTCGCGCGCGAGGCCATCGCGCACCTCATCCGCGACGCGCGGCGCGCGGGCATGGATGTGGGCGCGATGCGCTCGGCGCAGCTCGTCGTCGCGGCCGGCGACCTCGCACGCTTCCCGCGACCCGCGCAGACCGCGCTCGTCGTGATCGACGCGCTCGGCGCCGAAGGGAGACAGCTCATCGCCCGCGAGCTCGCGGACGCGCTCGTCGTACAGGGCGCGATCGCCACGCGGTCGGCCGTGGCGGACGTCACCGGCACGATCGAGAACATCGCTCTCGCCATGACCGTCTCGCCGAAGCGCGCGACGACGGTCACGGTGACCGACGCGAACGGGACGATGGAAGAGCGCGTCGCGCGAGGCGCGCTGTTCCTTATTCCGACGAGCGGGGGCGCGACCGTGAGCGTCACCGGCGGTGTCGAGCGTCAGGACGTGGGGCCGCTCGCGCTCGGCGTCATCGTCGACGCGCGCGGACGGCCCCTCGAGCTCCCGCAGCGTGACGCCGAGCGGGTCCCCGTCATCGCGCGCTGGTACTCCGCGCTCGCGGCCCTCCCAGTCGACGGTGGCGCCTCGTGACCTGGCGCTACGACGAGTGGCGGGCCGTACACGAGCTGCCGCTCGGCGTGATGAGCCGCGCCGAGGTGGGCCAGCGCGTACACGCCGGCGACGTGATCGCGAACGGCGCGACATACGGCTCGAGCGTTCGCGTCGCCGCTGCGCGCCGCCTCGGCGTCGCGCCGAACGACCTCGCCCGAGTCATGCGAGTCGCGGTCGGTGCTGAGGTCGAGAAGGGCGCGATCATCGCGCGCACGGGCCGGCGTTTCGCCCGGGCGGTGACCGCGCCGATCGATGGCCGGATCGTGCACCTCCGCGCGGACGGCGACCTCGAGATGGCCACGATCGTGGATCGCTGGACGATCCGCGCGACGCTCGACGGGATGGTCATCGCATCCGACGACAGCGAGGTCACGATCGAAGGATTCGCGTGGGGCCTGCAGGGCGTCGCCGCGTACGGGCCCGACGCGTTCGGCGAGCTCACGCTCGCGGTCGACGGTGCGTCCGGTGAGCTCCAGCCGTCTCGCATCGACGTCCGCCACCGCGACCGGATCCTCATCGGTGGCGGGCGGAGCGCCGCGGAGTCGATCGCGCGGTCACATGCGTGCGGCGCTGCGGCGGTGGTCGCCGGCGCCGTGCCTGCGAGCGGCCTGCGCGTGCTCTTCGGCGACGACACCGGCGCGCACCCGAGGCCGGTGCGCGGCGACGCGCCGACCGTGCTCTGCCTCCTCGGGTTCGGCAGCGCGCCGCTGCCGGCACAGCTCTTCGAGCCGCTCGCGGGGCTCGCCGGGGCCCGCGCCTCGATCCACACCGCGTCGGCACGCCTCTTCGTGTTCGCGCCGCGCGACGCGATCAAGCCTGCCGCGCAGGCACCGTCGCTCGCGCTCGTGAACGATTGGTCATCGCTCCGTCCCCTCGAGGGCACGGTCACGCTCGGAGAGGAGACGCTCTTCGCGAGCGAGATCGCGGCGCGCGCGGTCGTCACCGCGCAGGG
>JBIOUD010000203.1:0-9230 GCA_044866725.1 Candidatus Limnocylindria bacterium
CGGCGCCTACGCGTCTGGATTCATCGAGGGCACGGAGGTGCCGGGCTACCGGGGGGAGCATGACGTCGCGCCGGACTCGCAGACCGAGACATTCGTCGCGCTGCGCTGCTTCGTCGACAACTGGCGCTGGGAGGGCACGCCTTTTTACGTGCGCACCGGGAAGCGGCTCCCGAAACGGACGACGGAGATCGCGATCCGCTTCCGAGCGGCTCCGCACCGCATCTTCCAACGCGATTCGACCGAGGGCGTCGAGGCGAACGAGCTCGTGCTGCGCATCCAGCCGGACGAGGGCATCAGCCTCACGTTCGGCGCGAAGGTGCCGGTGCAGGGCTTCCGCATCCGCACCGTGAACATGGATTTCGTCTACGGCGCCTCGTTCATGCTCGACGCACCGGACGCATACGAGACGCTCATCCTCGACGCGCTCCGCGGCGACGCGACGCTCTTCACCCGGCGCGACGAGGTGGAGCAGCAGTGGTCCTTCGTTGATCCGATCCTCGACGCGTGGCGCCGCGGGGTGCCCGCGCTGACCCCGTACGCGGCCGGCTCGTGGGGCCCGCCGGAGGCCGACACGCTCATCGAGCGGGACGGGCGGCAGTGGCGACGCCCGTAGTCGACGAGGCCGTCTGGGGCACGCGGGTCGGCTCGATCGCCGCGCTCGAGCGCGAGCTCATGCGCCTCCGGCGCGCCGCGACCGCTCACGCGAAGGAGCAAGGTCGCACGGTGGCTCGCGCGTCGGTCCTCAACCTCGTCGTGTACGCCGACCGCGAGATCCACGCGCGCCGCGCGGTGAAGAGCACCGGGCGGCTCGCGTACCGGCATCCCTCGCGCGCGATCGTCGTGCTGGGCGATCGTCAGCGCGCCGGCATCGACGTGTCCGTCGAGCTCCACTGCCACGTCCCGCGCGAGGACGAGACCGCGCAGGTGTACTTCGAGCAGATCCTCGCGCGTGTCCGCGGTGACGCCGACGAGCGCGTCGCGTCCGTCGTCATCCCGCTCCTCGTGCCCGATCTTCCGACCTTCCTCTGGTGGACCGGCACGCCGCCGTCCGACGCGCGGCGCTTCGACGATCTCCTCGCGCTCGCCGACCGGCTCATCGTCGACTCCGGCGACTTCGCGCGACCGGACCAGACACTGAAGACCATCGCGGACCTCGCGCGGACGCACGAGTCGCTGCGGTTCGCGCTCACCGATCTCAACTGGACGCGCCTCACGCCGTGGCGCGAGCTCATCGCCGCGTTCTTCGACGTGGACGATTGGCGTCCCTGCCTCGACAACGTCATCGGCGTGCGCATCGGCTTCGGCGTGGACATGGACGGGCGCGACATCCACCCCTCGCAGGCGCTGCTGCTCGTCGGCTGGCTCTCGTCACGGCTCGGATGGCAGGCGGTCGACTCGCTCGCGCCGTCTGAGGCCGGCGGGCTCCTGTTCCAGATGGCCGACGGCGAGGACCGTCCCATACACGTGCGCGTGCGTCCGCGGTTCGAGCGCGGGCTCGACCCGGGCGACGTGTCCGGCGTGCGCATCCAGGCGAGGCGCGGCGACGCGCTGTACGAGTTCCTCCTGAAGCGCGATCCCGACCCGCGTCATGTGACGGCGACGGTCGCCGTGGACGGTCAGACGCGCTCGCGTCGCGTCCTTCCGCTCCCCGACCCGGGCGTCGAGGAGCTTCTGCGCGAGGAGCTCTCGATCGTCGGGAGCGACCATGTGTTCGAGGACGCCCTGCACGCCCTCGTGGCGCTGGCCTAGGGCTTGCCGGGACAGCGGTACATGCCGGCGAACGACCGGACGCACGCTTTGGGGACCCCGAACGCGGCCGAGCCCGAGGAGCGCGTGCTCGCGGGGCGCTACCGCCTGCTCGAACGGATCGACGAGGGTGGCGCCGGCGCCGTGTGGCACGCGCGCGACGAGCGGCTCGGCCGTGACGTCGCGGTGAAGATCCTCGGCCCCGACGCCGACGAGGCTTTCCGCGAGCGCTTCGGCGACGAGGCGCGGCGCGCCGCCTCGGTGTCGCACCCCAACGTCGTCACGGTCTTCGACGAAGGCCGCGACGGCGAAGACTCGTTCATGGTCATGGAGTACGTTCGCGGGAAGACCCTTCGCGACGTCATCGCCGAGCGGGGGCCACTCCCCGCGCACCAGGCGGCGCGCATCGTCGCGCAGGTCGCCGCGGCGCTCGACGCGGCGCACGAGGCGGGCGTCATCCACTGCGACGTGAAGCCCGCGAACGTCATCCTCGACGAGCAGGGCACCGCGAAGCTCACGGACTTCGGCATCGCGCGCGCGGCGCGCGGCCCGCGCGAGCACGAGCTCATCGGGACCGCGCGGTACATCGCGCCGGAACGCGTGGAAGGTGAGCCCGCTACTGAACGGTCTGATGTTTTTAGCCTCGGGCTCGTCGCCTACGAGCTCCTCGCGGGCCGCCCGGCGAACGAGGAGCTGGAGACCGACGACCTGCTGCGCCAGCGTCTCGAGGGGCCCGCGCCGAGCCTTCGGAGCGCGCGCGTCGGCGTGCCCGATGGCGTGGACGTCGTCGTGCGGCGCGCGCTCGCGCGCGACCCTCAGGAGCGCTTCTCGAGCGCGGGCGGCTTCGCGCGCCAGCTCACCGCGGCCGCCGAACGCGGCGGGGACGCGACCGGCGTGCTGTCGTCACCGCCGATCCCGCTGAAGCGCGGACGCGGTTGGCGCATCGACTCCACCGTCGCGCTGCTCGCGGTGATCCTCGTCCTGGCGGGGACCCTCGCGGTGTTCGCGGCGTTCCAGGGGCGAGGCGCGATCGTGCCGCTGCCATCGATCAAGCCCGGCGCGAGCGCGCCCGCGGCAGCGGGCACGCCGAACGTGGTGGGCAAGTCCGTCGCAGATGCGACCTCGACGCTCCTTGGCGCCGGTTACGGCCTCGTGGAGTACGACGTTGACAACAATGCGCGGGGCAGCGCGTGCACCGTCGCGCGGCAGCAGCCCGCGGCCGGGGCAGCGGTGACGCGCGGCAGTGTCGCGCAGGTCTGGTACGTACCGGGGAAGGACTGCGTCAAAGGCGTGAAAGGGAAGGGCGACTGAAGCGCACCGCGGCGCGCAGCGACACCGGACGCGTAAGGGAAGGCAACGAGGACCGCTTCATCGTCCGAGAGAAGGACGGGATCGTGCTCATCGCTGTCGCCGACGGCGTGGGCGGCGGGCCGGGTGGAGAGATCGCGGCGGACGCGGCGGTGGAGATGCTCGCGTCGCGTTTCTTCGAGAAGCCAGCCGGACTCTCGGTCGAGGATCGGCTCGCTGAAGCCATCCGCGACGCGAACACCGCGGTGCTCGAGGCGGCGGAGCGCTCCGGGAAGCACGAGGCCGCGAGCACGCTCGTCGCCGCCGCGGTGCGTGGCGGGCGCGCCGTGATCGCGAACCTCGGCGACAGCCGCGCGTACCTCGTGCGCGAGGGCGCGCCGCACCAGGTCACCGAGGATCACTCCGCGTCGGTCGCGCATGGCATCACGCGCTTCGTCGGCGATCCGCGCGGCGTGCAGCCCGACGTGTTCGTCGAGGACCTGCGCGCGGGCGATCGCCTTGTCCTCTGCTCCGACGGGCTCACGCGGCACGTCGAGCCGGCGGAGATCGCCGCGCACGCGTCCGGTCGCGATCTCGATCGCGCGACGAGCACGCTCGTCGACCTCGCGAACGCGCGCGGCGGCGAGGACAACGTGACGCTCGTCGTGTACGCCGCGGGCCAGCGCTCCGCCGTCGCGTCGCGGCGCGCGTTCGGACTCGGACTCTTCGCCGCGCTCGTCACGTTCGTGGTCGTCGGCGCGGTCGCGGCCCTCGTCATGCTGGCGCCGAACGTCAATCAGATCCCTCCCGTGAGCGCAAGGCCGTCTGCGAACGCCAGTACCAGCCCGTCCGCCACGGCGACGCCGACCGCTTCGCCGACGGAATCGCCGACGCCCGTGCCAAGCCCGTCGCCGACCGCGGCTCCCTAGATCCCGACGCGGGCGAGGAGCCTGCGCGTCGGCGCCCACCCGACGGCGATGCCGACGGCGAGCACCAGGGCGGCCGCCTCGAAGAGCCAGGCCACCGCGATCGTGAGACTGGTCGCGGCGGTCTCGCTCACCGGCGTCGGGCATGAGTCCGTTGGGTAGAACGCCGGGTCGTACTGCCAGGTCGGCAGGATCTGGTACGCAGATCCGAGCGCACCCGGCACCGGCATGCCCGAGGTGTATGGATAGAAGAACAGGAACACGAGGAGCGCGATGCCGCCGAGGACGATCACGGCACGGCGGCGGCTCTGCCACAAAAGCGCGAGGACGACCCCAAGGCACAGGAGATAGAAGGGCAGCGCGGTGAAGAAGTGATAGAAGAACAGCACGCGTGAGATCGGGATCCACGCGACGAACTGGCTGAGCAGCGCGAGCACCACCACCGCGAGCGCCGCCGAGCGGAGGCGGATCGCGAGACCCGTGACGATCGCCGTCGCGGGCAGCGCCGCCCAGTAGAGGATCGGGTTGCCGGCGTCGTAGATGTAGCCGTTCGTGTCGCCGCCCGCTGAGCCGAAGTACCAGTAGACCGGCTTGAGGTCGACCGGCCACGCCCACCACGGCGCGCCCGCGCAGTGGGGCGCGGTGAGTGACGAGTGGTACCAGTACATCTGCTGCGTGAGCTCCCACAGCGTCCAGCCGTACGGCGCGGTCGGCCCGCCGAACCACTCGCGATACGACAGGAGGTAGACCGCGAGCGGCACGATCGCGAACGACGCGAAGAGGAACGCCGCGTTGAGGCCGCGCCCGGCGAAGAGGTCGAGCGGACCGCCGGTGCCGGGTCGACCACGCTCGTACGCGTAGAGCGTCACCGCGACCGCGGCGACGAACACTCCTGCGAGCGCGTAGACGCCCGCCCACTTCGCGGCGACCGCGAAGCCGAGCAACAGTCCCGCGATGAGGATGTCGAGGTGCGCCGAGCGTCTCGGCTTGTGCGCAGCGACGATGAAGTACCAGGCCGCGACGATGAACGCCGTGACGTACACGTCGTTCATGCCGATGCGCGCCTGCGCGAACATCGATCCGTCGAGCACGACGGCCCCGCCTGTGAAATACGCGACGAGCGGCGAGACGAAGAGACGCCGCGCGATGAGCACGAGGAAGAACGCGAGCATCGCCGCGAAGAGCACCCCGGGTAAGCGCCACGCCAGCGCGAGCCTGCCGGTCTCGATGCGCTCCACCGTCGCGCCGCCGGCGACGAGGAGCTTGTCGTCCTCACCGTCGACGCCCATCCAGTGATCGGTCGGTGCGACCGGGATCGCGGCGAACGGCGATGCGCCGTGCGGCTCGACGACCACGACCCTCCCCGGCGTGAGCACGTAGAGGAACTGCGTGCGCGGAACGAGCGCGAGCGCGGTCGCTCCGGCCGTCACTCCGGCTGTGCGCGTGTTCGACAGGGGGATCGTCTCGGTGCTGCCGCCGTCCAGGTCGATGAAGTCGAGCGCGGGCGTGTCCGTGCGGCTGACGAACAGCCGGTTCGGGCCGAGCGCGTACGCGATCGCGCCGCCGGGACCGCGCGTGTTGTACGTGGCGCCGAGGGCGCCGGTCGTCGGATCGATGACCTGGACCGCGTTCGCGCCGTCCAGCGCGTACAGCGTGCCGCCGTCCGGCTTCGCGGTCATCGCGACGACGGGGCGTCGGACGATGATCGGCGGCGCCGAGAGCGACTGGTAGATCGCGATCCCCGTGTCGCCGCCGAGGACGACGCGCCCGGCCTCGGCGATGAGCGTCCGCACGGCGCCTGGGGTCGCCGGGCGCGCGGTGCTCTCCAGCACACGCCCGTCGCGCGCGTAGCGCGCGATCTGTGACGTCACGACGATGAGCTCGTCCCCGTCGAAGGCGACGGCCTCAGGCTTGCCCGCGTTCGGGTCGAGCCGCACCCGCGCCGTCTCGCGGCCGTCCCGCTGCCGCATGACGAGCTCGTTCGGCCCGATGAACGCCCGCGTGCCGTCGTTCGCGACGGCGAAGCGGACGGCGATCGCTTCGGTCGGCTCCGTTCCGACGACCCGCGTGTCGCCGAACGCGACGATGCCGAGCGCCATGAGCTCCTTCGCGAGGTGTGGGTGCGTCCACTCGTAGGGCTCGCGCTGCGCGAGGAGCTCGAACGCGGTGCGCGCGTGATAGATCTCGTCGAAGTACATGTCACGCGGGTGGTCGAGCCGGTAGCCGCGCGTCGCGAGCACGACGAGCGCGACGAGGAACGCGACCGCGAGGTCGCGGCGCGTCGGCCGTCCGCCGAGCGCGAGGATGCGCGGCAACGAGATCCGCCGCTCCGCCGCCGGTGCGCTCGGCGCGACTGTGGCCGCGCGCTTGACACGTGCCGGCGCCTCGTCGCCGACGAGCTCGAGGTCAGCCTCAAGGGACGCGTCTGCACGCCAAAGACGCCACGCGATGTACCCGGTCACGCCGAGCATCACGAGCGCGATGACGATCTGACCGTTGCGCGTGAAGAGCGTGCCCTCGAGCCACCCCGGCGCGGTGAGGTCGTTCTGCGGATACCGCGTGAACGCGAAGTAGAGCGAGAGCGCGAACGAGACCGAGAGCGCGACGTACGGGAGGAGGAGGCGCGCGCGAACAGCGGCGAGCGGGAGGAGGAGCGCGAAGGCCGGGAAGAGGTAACGCTCGTGCGCGCGCGTCGGCAGGAAGTAGAACGCGCACGCCGCGAGCGCACCGGCTGCGAGGAGGGTCGCGGCGTCCTGCCTTCGCCACGCCAGCGCGCACGCCGCGGCGAGCCCGACGAGGACCAGGACGACCCCGATGGCGGCGTAGGCGTCGTCGGGTTTCCAGAAGTCGCCGACGATCGACCAGATGTTGAACGCGTAGAGGCTCGTGAACGGATACGTCTCCGCCGCGGAGCGCACGAGCTCGATGAGCTCGCCCGGCCCGGAGCGGAATGGGAGTCCAAGAGCCAGAACGGTCCCGCCCGCGCTGATGACGACGCGGGCCGCGGGCTGCCAATCGGCGCGGCGGACCCAGATGATGACGGCTGCCGCGAGCACGACGATGAGCGCGATGCCGAACTGCGGCTTGATCATCGCGGCCAATCCGGCAAGGAGGCCCGCGAGGACCCAGCGCCCGCGCCCCGCGAAGGCGAACGCTCCCATCACCGGCAGCGTTCCGACGGAGTCGACCTGGCCCCAGTACGGGCCGGCGAAGATCGGGCCGGGCGCGAGCATCCAGAGCGCGGCCGCGAGGGTCGCGTGGGCGCGACCCGCACGCCACACGAGCCACGCCGCGGTGATCGCGATGCCGATGTCCGCGGGGATGGACATCGCCTTCACCGCAAGACGGAGCGGCTCGCCGTCGAGGATCGCGCCGAGGAGCCAGAGCACGTACAGGTAGCCGGGCGGGTAGTCCGAGAAGTAGCCGGGCTCGTAGAAGCGGGCGGGCCCGAGCGACGCGAGCCGTTCGGCCCAGGCTTGGAACGTACCGACGTCCGATGGGAAGCCCGGAGAGCGCAGGACGAGAAGACGGAGGAGGACTCCGGCGGCGATGATGCCGGCGACGACGAGCCGCGTGCGCCGGTCGGCTTGGGCCTCGTCCGGCGTCACTGCCAGTAGCCGAAGCGCGTGATCGCGATCGTCGCGTAGAGGTTGATGACGATGGAGACGATCGTCGCGACGACGAAGAGGCGCGAAGGCCGCGCGCGCCAGCCGGCGTTCGTCTTCGCGTCACCGGCGAGCGCGAGCGCGATGAGGAACGGCTGCGCGTCGAGCGAGAACCGGTAGCCGAACTGGGCGAAGCCGACCGTGCCGTGAAGCACGTTCGGGATGAGCGCGAGGAGTGCAGCGAGCGCAGTAAAGGCGATGGCGCGATCGCGGCGCAGGTCGCGCAGGCCGGCGAAGAGCCAGAGGAACGCCGGTGTGGTCAAGAAGAGGCTCTGGCCCTTGATGCCCGGGATGAGGAACCACGGGGAGTTCTCGTTGAAGAGCGGGGGCTCGAGGAAGATCGCGACGAGGTGTCTTGGGACATAGAAGAGGTTGAAGACGCCACGCGAGAAGAACACGTCGCCGACCGCAAGGATCGCGTAGCCCTCGTCGAACGGTGATCCCCAGCGCAGCACGTTGTACGCGACGTACACGAGCGCGAAGGGCACGCCGCCCGCGACGATGCCCGCGAGAGAGCGCGTCCAGGTGATCCCGCCGCGATTCGCAAGGAGCAGCGCCAGGGCCGGCGTCGCTGCGACGATCGGTAGGCGCGACAGCGTGGCGAGCCCGATGAGCGCACCGACGAGCAGCGGGCGTTCGCCGCGCGCGGCGAAGAGGAACGCGGCGCACAGGAACGGCATCGCGACCGCGTGCGCGTCGAACCACGCGCGACCGTCGACCGACGAGAAGAACAGCGTCGTGCCGAATGCCGAGAGGACCGTACCGACGACCGACACGACGCGCGGCGCGCCAAACGCTCGGAGCGCGAGGTACAGGACGCCGGCGGACACGCCGGCCGAGAGCCGCGACACGAGGACCTGCGCGAGATCGTTCGGCATGAAGGCGGAGAACGGGATCGTCAGGATCGCGGGCAGCGGCGGGTAGGCGACGCACCACCGGCCGTCGCCGCAGGGGATCAGCTCGTTGAGCCACTCGGGCGCCTCGTCGAGCCACCAGTGCCCGCCGAGGAGCGACCACGCAAGGCGGCCGTAGTAGTCGTAGTCCGTGACGAGGCCAAAGCCGACCGCGAGGTACACGACGCACGCGCCGGCACCGAGCGCGATGGCGAGGTTCCGTTCAGACACGCCTCAGGATTTCCGTCCCCGACCGAATCGCAGCCGTGCGACGCCCTTCAGATCGTCGATCGCCGTGCGGACGATCGCGACGCGTGAGTCGGGATCATCGGTCCAGTCGACGGGGACCTCGTGCACGCGCATCCCGGCGCGCTGTGCGAGCACGAGCAGCTCGGTGTCGAAGAACCACGTCTGATCCTCGATGCGCGGGACGAGCTCGCGCGCGACCTCCGCTTTGACCGCCTTGAAGCCGCACTGCGCGTCCGTGAATTTCGCGCCGAGGGCGAGGCGCAGCACGAGCATGTAGGCGCGCGAGATGAACTCGCGCTTCGGCCCGCGCTTCGTGCGCGCGCCGCGCGCGAGGCGGCTGCCGATCGCGATCTGGCTGTGGCCCGAGAGGAGTGGGGCCACGAGCGGGAGAAGCGCCTTCAGGTCGGTGGACAGGTCCACGTCCATATAAGCGACGACCGTGGCGTCGCTCCCGAGCCACGCGG
>JBIOUD010000204.1:0-6409 GCA_044866725.1 Candidatus Limnocylindria bacterium
TCTGAGGAGGGCACCCATACATGAACGTGCTCGTGGCCTACGCCAGCAAGTACGGCTCGACAAAGCAGATCGCCGAGAGGATCGCACTCGAGCTCACGCGGTCCGGTCGACCCGCAGAGGTCGCGCCACTGACGGCAGCGATCGATCTGGGCAAGTACGACGCTTTCGTGATCGGGAGCGCGGTGTTCTACGGCAAGTGGATGCGGGAGGCGGTCGAGTTCGTCCGCAACAACGCCGGCCTCATCAAGGGACGGCCGGTGTGGCTTTTCAGCAGCGGCCCGCTCGGCGGCGTGATGAAGGGGCGCGGATCGGCGATCCCCGTGGAGGTCCCGGAGCTGGAGCGGATCGTTCTATCGCGAGGCCATCGCGTCTTCGCCGGACGGCTGGAGCGACACACGCTCGGCCGGCTCGATGGCTTCGTCGCGAACGTCCTGGGGATCCAGGGGGACTTCCGCGACTGGAATGACATCGCCGGCTGGGCCGGCGAGATCGCACATGCACTCGAGGAGGTAGCGGTATGAGCAATGTGAACAAGACGGTCGAGCGCCCGTGGACCGCGGGCGCGATCCTCATCGGCGTCGGTCTGATCTTCTTCGCGGCGCAGTGGTTCTCCGCGGAGGGTCCGTTCGTCCTCGGAGCGCTGTCATTCGTGTTCATCGTGCTCTTCGCGACGACGCGCCAGCTCGGATTCATCATTCCCGGCGCGATCCTCGGTGGGCTCGCGATCGGCGTCGGCCTCGAGCAGGCCGGTTACCCCATGAACGGGAGCGCCGTCGTCCTCGGTCTCGCCGCCGGCTTCCTCACGATCTTCGTCGCGAACGTCATCGCCCGCGCACCGGCGTACTGGTGGCCGCTGATCCCGGGCGGGATCCTGAGCGTCGTCGGCACTTCGAACGCCTTCGGCGGGACGGAGGCCGAGCGGGTCGTCGCACTCGCGTGGCCCATCGTGCTCATCGCCGTCGGCGTGTTCGTCCTCTTCGACCGGACGCGCGGGGCGCCAGCGCGCACCTGAGACGACCGCCACTCATTATGAAGAGGGGCGCTCCTTTGGCGGGGTGCCCCTCCGACTATCCGGACCTGCTGCGTTGCAGCGCGATCCGCGCCGGCGCGAGCCTCCGCCGGCCTGGAGTGCGGGGCCGCGAGTGCGCCGCGCGCTTCGGCGCCGGCCCGAACGCGAGGGCGGCCGTTCGCACGGCGGCCTCGACCCGTTCGAGGTCTGCGCCGACGATCTCCTCCAGCGAGCCGAGCAGCGCGAGCAGCCGGTCATCGGTCCAGCCCACGCGCCGGAGCAACGCGGGGATGTCGGTGAGCCTCGGCTCGTGGCCCGCGGGCGCGGTCACCCGATGGCGGATCCGAACGTCCGCGCCGTCGGTCGCCTCGCGCGCGTCTGCCGTGCCGAGCACGAGAGCGGTGGCGATCGGCCGCGCGCGCCGCGCGAGCACCACGACGATGCGGTCGCCCGGCGCGGGGCGCCGCGAGCTCTCGATGAGCGGAAGCACTCGCCATCCATCGCGCGCGATGCGGCGCGCCGCGTTCTCACCGACCACCGCGAGCCAAACAACGCGGTTCGGCACGGTCAGCTCACGATCAGGGCCGTGACCATACCGAACATCCCAGTCGAGGCCTCTGCGTGCGACAGGATGTGGCAGTGGAAGGCCCACGCTCCGGGTTCCTCAGCGACGACGATGACATCCCAGCGCTCCCCGGGCGCGACGTTGATGGTGTCGCAGAGGTACGGCTGGGGGAGCGGATAACCGTCACGCGCGAACACCTGCATCGGCATGCCGTGCAGGTGCATCGGGTGGATGATCTGGCCCTCGTTCATGAAGCGGAAGCGGACCCGCTCGCCGACCTTCGCCGTGTACGGCTTCGTCGCGGGGAAGCCCTTGCCGTTCAACGTGATACCGCCGAGCTGATCGTTGAGCACGATGATCTCGTCCTTGTCGTACGCGGGATCGGTCGCGCGCTCTCGCGGCGCGACGATGAGCGGCCCGAGCATGCCGCGGCCGACCTGCTCCGTGGCGTTGTGGTGCGAGTGGTACATGTGGCTGCCGAAGGGCTTCGCCACGAACTCGTATGTGAACGTTTCCCCCGGCTTGATGGCCGGCTGTGTGAGGAACGGGACGCCGTCCATCTTGTTGGTGAGCTTCTGGCCGTGCCAGTGCGTCCCGGTCGTCTGGTTGAGGTTGTTCTTGACCCGGATCCTGACCTTCTCACCCTCGGTCGCGCGGATGACCGGGCCGGGGATCTGCTTGTTGTAGGAGAGCGCGTCGAAGAACTTGCCCGGCGTGACCTCCCACTTGATGACGTCGCACGTGAGATCGAACTCGCGAACGCCGTCCACGATGGTGGACTTCAGCTCCTCGAGCCCGTAGCCCGACGTCTTCGCGGGGAACGCTTTGACAGCAGCCTCGGCCTGCGCGTCGTGATCCATCGCCGGCGACGCGCTCGGGCTCGCTGCCGCGACGGTCGTGTGCACTGCCGTATGCGTCGGGACCGCCGACGGCGATGGAGTGATGTCACGCGCGACCGCGGCTTTGCCGGTGAGTCCAAGCACGCCCGCTGTCAGTCCGCCGATCGCGGAGACGCCCACCGCGCCGAGCAGCGTGCGACGCAGGAGCGTGGCGCCTGGCTCGTCACGGTCGGGGTCGTCCGAGGAGGGGGTTGGGAGGGGACGTTCTTCTGTCATGCGAAGACCCTACGAACGCGTACAGGTGCGCCTCTACGGCCGCCCGGCACCGTTCGGCGGTGACCTTTGGACTAGAAGCGCGGCCTCCGCTTCGCCATGTACGCCGCGGCCTCGGCCCGCCGCGACAGGCCGAGCTTGTCCAGGATCCGGCTCACGTAGTTCTTCACAGTCTTCTCGGAGAGGAACAGCACCCCACCGATCTCACGGTTCGTCTTTCCTTCGGCGAGCTGCTCGAGCACCTTGCGCTCCTGGTCGGTCAGCGAAGCGAATGCCGGATCCTGGTCCTCGCGGCCCCGCCGGACGCGCTCGAGCACCTTTCCGGTGACGTCCGGGTCGAGGAGGGAGCGGCCGGCCGCCACCGCGGTGATGGCATCGGTGACCGCTTGACCGCGGGTCTGTTTGAGGAGATATCCGGCCGCGCCCGCGACGATCGATGCGAAGAGCGCCTCGTCGTCCGCGTACGACGTGAGCATGATCACCTTCGTCTCGGGGCGTGCCTCGCGGATCGTGCGGCAGGCCTCGACGCCGCTGCCATCGGGCAGACGAACGTCCATGACGATGACGTCCGGCTTGGCGCGCGCGGCGGTCTCGATCGCCTCGGCCATCGTCCCGGCCTCCGCGACGACGAGCATGCCTTTGTTGCGCGAAAGCAGCGTCCGCAAGCCCTCACGGACGACCTCGTGATCGTCGACGAGCATGACCCGGACCGGACCGTCATCCATCTCTTCCCTCCGCCGGCATCTCCAAGCGTACCCGTGCGCCGGCACCCGGGGCGCTCGAGACGGTGACCGTTCCGCCCACCGCGAACGCGCGCTCGCGCATGTTGTGGAGCCCGTGCCCTGCTCCGGTCGCATCGACGGTGAATCCAACGCCATCGTCCTGGATCTCGAGGACGACCTTGGCGTCGTGGCGGAACAGCCGCACCGAGGCGTGCCTCGCCCGTGCGTGCCGTGCGATGTTGCCGAGCGCGTCGGCGGCGATGTAGTACGTCGCCTCGCGGCGCGAGGCGCTCAGCGAAGCGGCTGCCTCGTCGGCGACGTCGAAGGCGACGTCGATGAGCGCGTTCGAACGGGCCTGGTCCGCGAGCAGTTTCAGCGATTCGCCCAGTGGCCGGTCGCTCGCCTCGTCCGGCTTGAGGCCGAGCACGTAGCCGCGCAGATCCGCGATCGCAGCGTTGAGGCGATCGACCGCGCGGAGCAGCTGCGCCTTCGAGTCCTCGGGCTCTTCGCTGAGGCGGTCGGCGACGTCCTCGAGGAGCAGGCCGACGCCGTAGAGCGACTGCATCACCCCGTCGTGAAGATCCATGCGGATGCGCTGCCGTTCCTCGAGGACCGACACGCGCTCCACCTGCTCGTAGAGCCGTGCGTTCTCGATCGCGATGGCGGCCTGCGCCGCGAGCGTCTCGAGCGCTTCGGCGTCCGCCTCGGTGAACTCCTCGGCGCCCTGCTTGTTCGTGAGATAGAGGTTCCCGAGCGGCTCGCCACGAAGGACGATCGGCGTCCCGATGAAGCTCGTCATCGGCGGATGATCCTTCGGAAAGCCGACGGAGGAGGCATGCTCGTGCAGGTCGCGCAGGCGCAGCGGTTTTCGCTCCACCTGAAGATGGCCGAGCAGGCCCCTGCCTCGCGGCAGTGAGCCGATCCGTGCGCGCTCCGTGAGGCTGATGCCGGAGGTCGTGAACGTCTCGACGACCCCCTCGTCATCGAACACGCCGAGCGCCGCGTACTGCGCATTCGCGACACGCCGCGCCTCGTCGGCGACGCGCTGCAGCACCTCTTCGCGGTCGAGCTCGGATGTGAGCGCCAGGCCAGCGGTGTTCACTGCCTGCAGCTGTTTGCGCTTTGCCTCGAGCTCGTCGGCGAGGACGCGCAGCCGCCCGGCGTTCTCGCGATCGCGGTTCTGCAGGAACGCGAGCTGGTTGAAGATCGCGGCCGAGAACGCGAGCACGCCGGCGACCCCGACGACGGCTGTCACGAGATGCGAGACGCCGATCGGAAAGACGCGATCGATGAGGAGGTAGTCGAGGAGGACCAGGCTCACGATGAGCAACGACGGGAGGACCATCGCCGCGACTCGAAGGCGAACCGGATAGCCGGAAGTGCGCGACGCGTCCCTCACTCGTCCGATTATCCGCGCGCCTCACGCCGTCGGAACCCGCGATCTCCCGCGCCGGGCAGGGGAGGCGAGCGACCCTCTCCCGGCCGTCAGAGCGTGACCGACACGGGACTTTTGGCCCTATCACCGACACCGGGGCCACCCGAGCATGCCGTCATGCAGTTCGATCTCGCGTCGGCCATCCTCGCGATCGCGGGCATCGGCATTGCCTCGGCGTTCGCCGTTCTGGCCGGCAAGGTGAGCGCGCGCGTGTTCTTCGATGCGACCGGGGAGTCCGAGGACCGCTAGGACGGTCGCCGCTCCTCGTCGCGCTCAAACTCGCACGTCACCTTGGGCACGCGCGAGTCGAGATCGATGGTGACGAGCCGCTTGCAGTCGTAGCACGTCAGGACGTCGATGGTCTTCTGCTGCTTTGTGCAGTACACGCGCCCTTCGCGGTCGACCGCGTGCGTGACGTTCACTCGATGAGGCCGTGACGAAGCGCGTAGTCCACGAGCTCGGAGCGGCGGTGGAGATCGAGCTTCGCCATGATCCGCGAGCGGTACGTGTCGACCGTCTTCGGGCTCACGAAGAGGCGCTCGGCGATCTCGAGGTTCGAGAAGCCCCGCGCGGTGAACCGAAGGACCTCGCGCTCGCGCGGTGACAATGCCGGCTCGGTCCGTCCGGTCTCGTTCTGCTGCGTCGCGAGGAGCAGGCGGACCGCCGCGGGAGTGAGGTATGCCTCGCCCGCCGCGACGGTACGGATCGCGTCGATGAGCTCGGTGTCGGCGGATCGCTTCAGCACGTATCCCGCCGCGCCCAGGCGAACCGCCTCCATGACGTAGCGGTCCTCCGAGTACATCGTGAGGATCACCAGCTTGGTCGAAAGCTCCATCTCTCGGACCCGGCGCGCGACCTCGAGACCGCCGCCACCCGGCATCGAGATGTCCAGGACGAGGACGTCCGGCCGGTGCTCGCGGGTGGCCGCGAGCGTCGACTCGACGTCGGTCGCCGTGGCGACGACCTGCATGTCGCCCTTCGCGTCGATGAGGCGACGCAGCCCGTCGAGCAGGATCTGGTGGTCGTCGGCGAGGACGACCCGGATCACGTGTTCGCTCCACGCGTGAGCGGCACACGCACCACGATCTGGGTGCCCGCGCCTCTCTTCGATCGGACGTCCATCACCCCGTCGATGAGCGCGACGCGTTCGGACATGCCGAAGAGCCCGATGCTCGTCGTCGGGTCGGAACGCGCCGCGGACACGTCGAACCCCGCGCCCCGGTCGCTGACGGTCAGGACGAGCTGCTGTTCGTCGATCTTGAGCATGACCGCGGCTTCGCGGACGTGCGCATGCCGTACGACGTTGGTGAGCGCTTCCTGTGCGACACGGAACACCGCGACCGCGACCTCGATCGGGACCCGATCGTCGTCGCGATCGAGGATGAGCTCGACATGGAGACCCGCGTCCCGCTCCATGCGGTCCGCGAGCCACTCGAGCGCCGAGGCGAGGCCGAGATCCTGAAGCACGCTGGGGCCGAGCTGGAGCGTCAGACGGCGGACGCCGTCGAGTGCGCTCGCGACGAGCGCCCGCAGCTCCGCAAGCTCCCGATGAACGGCCGGCTCTTT
>JBIOUD010000205.1:0-3622 GCA_044866725.1 Candidatus Limnocylindria bacterium
CACGCCGGTCGAGGACGACCTCGCGGCGTACTCGCGGTGGATGGCCGACCTGCGCGTGCGCCGCGCGGGTCCGATCTGGCACGAGCCCGCGATGCCCGCCACGTGGAAGGAGCGGCTCAAGGAACAGGCGAAGGAGCAGCGCGTCGTCCTGTGGTCGATCGAGACCGATGGCCGCGTGATCGGCCTCGCGCGCGCGCGGGTGGGGAGCGTCGAGAGCCCGCCCGGCGCGCATCTGGTGAACTTCATCATCGATCCCGAGGAGTGGCACAGGGGCTACGGCTGGGATGCCGCACTCGCCCTCCATCGCTACTTCTTCGATTACCTCGACCTGAAGCGGGCGGGCATCGAGCTGCGGACCGATAACGCGGCTGCGCTGCGGATCGCGGACAAGCTCGGCTACACCGAGTTCGCGCGGGGTCACGAGGTCCATTACCGCGACGGCGCGTACGTCGACGAATCCTGGCTGCTCATGGAGCGCGCGACGTGGAACGAGCGGTGGGCGCAGAGCGAGCGCGAATACGTGCCGTTCGGGGCGGCCCGCTGATGCTGGGCCCGCGGATCGTCGGCGACGGCGGCATCGAGCTCCGCCCGCCGGTGCTCGAGGACTACCACCTCTTCCGCACGTGGGGGATGCAGCCCGAGGTGACGCGCTTCTGGGGGCCGCGCTTCACGACGGAGACGCCGGCGACGGCGGAAGAACGATTGAAGAAGGACCTCGAGGGCAACGGGCTGGTGCTCTGGTCGATCGCCTACAACGGCGAGACCGTGGGCCTCACCGGGATCTTCGACATCGATTGGACCAGCCGCGACGGCGAGACCGGGATCTTCATCGGACGCCACGACCTGTACGGCAAAGGGATCGCCAGCGAGGCCGTGCGGCTACGCATGGCATTCATCTGGAACGAGCTGGGCTTCCATCGCACGCACAACTGGATCGCGCTCGCGAACCGCGGGAGCTGGCGCGCGAATCAGAAGTCGGGCTACGCGCAGATCGGCACGTACCCGCGTTCATGGTTCCGTTCGGGCGAATGGTTCGACGAGTGGCTCGGCGAGGCGTTCCCACGCACGTTCCCTGCGGACAGGCTCCCGAGCCCATGGCGTGATGACGAACGCACGAAAACGGTGGAGTCTCGCGAGTAGAACGAGTACAATGATCTCGTCCCGCAAGGGACACGCGGCGGCGAGAGTGATCAACGCGGGCGTAGTGAGGCACCTTCCTCCCGAACCCTGGCGAGTGCTCAAGGCGTCAGCAACTAAAAGGGAGGAAGCTTCAAAAGTGAGCTTCACCGACAAGACCCTGACCTGCAAGGACTGCGGTCAGGAATTCATCTGGACTTCTGGCGAGCAGGAGTTCTACCAGACCCGTGGTCTGGTCAACGAGCCGGGCCGATGCCCCACCTGTCGCGCGGCACGCCGCGCGTCCGGCGGCGCCGGTGGTTCGTACGGAAGCCGAGGCATGGGTGGTCCCCGTGAGTTCTACTCGGCGACCTGCAGCAACTGTGGCAACGAGGCGCGCGTGCCGTTCCAGCCGCGCGGCGACAAGCCCGTGTACTGCAGCTCCTGCTTCGAGCAGGTCCGACCCTCAGCTTCTCGTCGCTACGCCTAACTAGCGTTCCGACCGGCTGACAAAGAGAGCCCCGCCGAAAGGCGGGGCTCTTTCATTTGAGGCGCTCGAGCCAGCGGTGCGTGGGCTCGAGCGTGTAGATCGCCGCCGAGAGCCAGCTCCGTTGCGCGACATCGAGACGCGGCAGCACGTAGAGGAAGTCCGTCTCGTCGACCGGTCGCGGCGACTTCGACTTGTACAGGAGCGTGATCTCCGGACGCAGGAAGGGGATCTCGCGCTCGTCGGTGCGACCGACGTCGGCGATGTTCATCCCGATGCGGCCGTCGCGACGGTATGACCAGCGCGTGCCCTCGCTCTCCTCGAGCAGTAGCTCGACCTGCCAGGGGCCGTCCGGCTTCTCGCGCGCCCAGACCTCGTGGCGCGCCGGCGTCGTGATCTCCTCACCGCGCTTCCATGGGACAAGGGCCCCCTCGTGCGCGATCCGGACGTCCCACCCTCCGAGCCGCTCTCGGAACGCCTTCTGATCGCGACGGAGGATCGCGACGTCCACATCCTGGTGCGAGCGCGTGTCGTGGCGCAGGAACAGGTCGAGGCCCCGCCCGCCGGCGATCCACCAGGGCGCTCCGATGTCCGCGAACAGGCGCCGGATCTCCTCGTCCGCCAGCGGCTCCCAGCGCTGCTCGGGCGCCGCCTCGCCCTCGCCCATCAGAGGCCCGAGCTGTACACGCGCCGTATCGGCATGCGGTACGTGATCCGATGCTGCTTCGCCCACGTCGCGTTCACGCTGCGCTGCACGCGATCGTCGTCCTGGTAATAGCGGAACGCGAGCCGGCGGATATCGGCCTGCGCGACCGCCTGATCGTCATCGGCGCGGACCGTGCCCTCGACGCGCACGAAGCGGTACGCGTCGGGGACGACGAGCGAGGCGCGCGGATCGCGCGAGAGGTTCCCGGGCTTCCTCCGTCCGGACGCGGTGTTGAACATGATCTCGTCACCCTCGAGCGCGTACCACATGACGGTCAGGTGGGCCGACCCGTCGTGGTTCGTCGTGCCGAGCACCGCGAAGCGCGGCTCGGTCAGGAAGTCCCGCTCGGCCTGCGTCAGCTCGCGTCGAACGGTCGTCACGGTGCCTGACATTTCTAACGGAACAGGTCGCGCGCTGCGGGACGAACGTATTCGCGCGCGGTCTCCGGTGGCTCGTCGAGCGTGAACCCGCGCACGATCGCCGCCGGACACCGATCGAGCTTCCCCATCACCAGCTCGGCGGCGCCCGCTATCTCATCCGCGATCGCGATCTCCGTCACGCGCAGCTCGTACCCTTCCGGATCACGCTGGCCGACATAACGCTTGAGCGCGGGCAGGCCGGCGATGCCGATCGCCACGTTCGTGTGGCCTTCGCGCCACGCCCGCCCGAAGGTGTCGGTGACGACGACCGACACGGTGACGCCCGCGACGGTGGTGAAGGCGTCGCGCAGCCGCTCCGCGGATGCATCCGGGTCGAGCGGCAGGAGCACGACCGTGTCCGGCGCCCCGGCGTTCGAGCGGTCCACGCCCGCGTTCGCGCACACGAAGCCGTGACGGGTCTCGCAGATGAGGATCCCCCGCTCCCACCGCACGATCTTCGCGCACTCGCCGAGCACGACCTCGATCTGGCGAGCGTCCTTTCCCGACTCCTCGGCCATCGCCCGCGCGCGTTCACCTGGCCGGACGTCGGCGAGCCTCACGATCCGGCCCTCGCTCTTCGACACGATCTTCTGCGCCACGACGACGACGTCGCCGGTCGCGATGGCGTTGTGCTGCGCGCCCGCCGCGTCGGCGATGAGCCGCGCGAGATCGTCGCCCGGCCGTATCTCGGGCAGGCCGTCGACCGCGGTGATGGTGAGCTTCGTCACGCGTTACCCATACGATGTCCGCGCCATGTTGACACTCGGCTGGAAAGCGTCCGCGGAGCAGTTCGATCCCAAGCGGCTCCTCGACTACGCGGTGCTCGCGGAGGAGCTGGGGTACGACAGCATCGCGATCAGCGACCACTTCCATCCGTGGCGCGACACCGGTGGC
>JBIOUD010000206.1:0-16302 GCA_044866725.1 Candidatus Limnocylindria bacterium
CTTGCCGATGATCCGGTCGTTCGGCTGCGGTCCGAAGCTTCGCGAGTCGGACGACGCCTCGCGGTTGTCGCCCATCGCGAAGAACGAGCCCTCCGGCACGCGCAGCGGATACGTGATCTGCGCGTTCTGCGCGATCACCGTGCCATGCGCGCCGTCGAAGTCGCGCGGCTGTCCGTTCACGAAGAGACGGCCACTGCGCAGCTCCACCACCTCGCCCCCGATCGCGACGACGCGCTTCACGTACGGGATCGCCACGTCCGTCGTCGGGTTGAAGACGACGATGTCGCCGGGCTGCGGTGACGTGAAGCGGTAGTCGACCTTGCTGACGAGGACGCGGTCGCTCTGAAGGAGTGTCGTCTCCATGCTGCGCTGGCGCACCTCGGTGACCTGGACGATGAAGAGGTTGAGGACGACGGAGATGACGACGGCGAGCGCGAGCGCCTGGATGATCTCGAGGAGCGCGCGCCATGAGAATGGTGCGTCGCCCATGGGCTCGCTGCGAAGTGAGTCCGGGGATTCCAAGACGACCAGTGTCGCACGCCTCAGGCGGGTATGCGGCTGATCATCTCGGTCGCAGATTCGCGCGGGAACGCGAGGATGAGCCGGTCGAGCCCTGCGGACGCGAACTCTTTGATGCGCGAGGCGAGCGCCGATGCGGAAGCGTCATCCGTGACGGTCGCCGACGTCCAGTGCGAGCGGCGGAGCGGGCGGTCGCGCTTCGTCGCCCGGCAGAGGGCGTCGAGCTCGTCGTTCACGGTGCGGATCGCCGCGCCGTCCATCGGTGCGGGATCGGTGCTGCGCCGGCTGATGTCGAAGCCGTCGGCGTAGCGCGCGGCGGCGCGCATGACGCTCGGCCCGCGGCCTCCGATCCAGATCGGTGGATACGGACGCTGCTTTGGCTTCGGCGCGCACACCGCATCCTCGACGCGGTAGTGCTTTCCCTTGAACGTCGCGCGCTCCTGGGTCCACAGCGCCACGCAGATCTTGATCGCCTCGTTCATCTGCGTGACGCGCGCGCCCGGCTCGTCGAACGGGATGCCGTATGCCTTGTACTCGTTGTCCTTCCAGCCCGCGCCGATGCCGAACTCGATCCGGCCGCCCGACATCTGATCCACGCCGGCGACGATCTTCGCCAGGAGCGCGGGGTTGCGGTACTGCGCCGCCGTCACGAGGCAGCCGAGACGGACCCGCTTCGTGTCGCGAGCGAGCGCCGCCAGGAGCGTCCACGCCTCGAGGCAGTCGCGATCGGGGAAACCCTCGCCGCCGAAGAAGTGGTCGCTCACCCAGAACGACTCAAGACCCTTCTGCTCGGTCGCACGCGCGACGCCGAGCAGCTCGTCGTACGAGAAGCCGGCCGCGGGGGAGACGATGACGCCGAGGTCCACTACGCCGAGGTTACCGGGACGTCGGCGGCGATGCGCGCGGCGACCTCGCGTCCGAGGCGCGCGCTGTAGTTCGTGCCGCGATCCTCCGGGTAGATCTGCGTCGTGTTCGCGATGAAGAGGCCGCGTCGCGGCGTCGCGAATGGGATGAGGCGATGCCGATTGCCCACACGGGGGATGGGCTGTGCCGCCTCCTCGCGGAACGACCAGTAGCGCAGCACGTCGCTCTCCTCGAACGCCGGATTCATCTGACGGAGCGCTGCGATGTAGTGGCGGAAGAGCTCGTCACTCGCGAGCCGCGCGAGGGGATCGTCCGCGGGCACGTAGTTGGACACGTACAGATAGCGCGCCGGATAACGCTCTGCCGGAACGAGGTTCGTGTGCTCCACCAGCCCGAGGAACGGGACCGCCGTATCCGCGACGTTGATCCAGTACGAGTCGCTGAACGGGCGACGCAGCTCCACGAGGAGCACGATCGCGGTCTCGTACGCCCAGTCGTCCAGGCGTCGCGAGATGTCGTCCGGCCATTCCGTCAGTCGACGCGTGACGAACGTCGGTGTCGTGAAGAGGACGACGTCGGCGCGATGCTCGGCCGCGGCCGGCGCGGTGCCCGGAGGGACGCGATACGCGGTCGGGCCCGCGCACGTAAGAACATGCTCGTCGCCGTCGGCGCGCACGCTCAGGACTTCGCGATCGATGTGGATCTCGCCACCGTGCTTTCGGATCTCGTCGGCCAGAGCGACGCAGATCGCGCGGAACGAATGGCGCGGATAGCCGAGCGCCTCCTTCGCGGCACCCGAGCCACGAAGCCGCCGGCGGAGCACGATCTTCGACCAGAGCCACGCGAGCGGGATCGTCTTCGCGTGGACGCCGAACTTGCCCAGCATGAGCGGCGTCCACACTGACTCGACGGCGCGGGACCCGCACGCGTCGCGCAACCAGTCGAGCGCGGCGACGTCGTCCATGGCTTCCCAGTCAGTGCGCGCGGAGAGGCGCAGCACCGCGGCACCGAGGCGAAGCCGGTCGACGAGCGGGAGAGGGCCGTAACGGAGTAGGTCGAGCGGACTGACGAACGGCCACGTGCGTCCGCGCGCCCAGATGCTCACCGACGAGCGGTGCCACTCGAGGTCGCCGGGCAGGAGCTCGTCGTGCAGCGCGATCATGTCGCGGTCGCTCTGGAAAAGGTGGTGGTAGTAGCGGTCGATCCACACGCCGTTCCCGAGGTCGAACGCGCTCGCCTGACCGCCGACGTCCGGCCAGCGGTCGAAGAGCGTCACCGCGAACCCGCTGCGGAGTAGCTCGCGTCCAGCGACGAGGCCGGCGACGCCGGCGCCGACGATCGCGACCCGTCGAGGCATGAGCGAACAGGATGCGCGAACCTTGTCGCCGATGCGAAGCGGCCTCGCCTCGCGCGCGCTCGTCGCGGTGGTCGCGACGGCGGTCCTCGTGCCGAACCATCCCACGGGCCGTGTGCCGAGCGAGGACGCGGGCGTGTTCTTCTATGCCGCGCGAGCGCTGCTCCAGGGCGGCACGCCGTACGTCGACGTGTGGGACCACAAGCCGCCGCTCATCTATCTCATCGACGCGCTCGGCCTCGCGTCCGGCGGGACGGCCGGCGTGTGGGGGATCCAGGTGCTCGCCCTCGTCATCGCGGCACTTCTCTCGCTGCGCGCGCTCACGCTCGCATTCGGTCGCACCGCCGCGGTCGTCGGAACGGTGGCGTGGCTCGTCGCCGCGCCGCGACTGTTCCTGACCGACGGGCAGCAGACCTCGTACGTCGAGTTCTTCGTGTTGCCGCTCCAGTGGGCGGCGCTCGCGATCGTCGCGGCACGACCCGACCTGCGATTGTCTTGGCGAGCTGCAGCGACGATCGGAATGCTCGCCGGGCTCGCGGTCCTGTTGAAGCCCACGCTCATCGGGGCGTGGCTCGCGATCGCGCTCGTCATGATCTGGCGCCTGCGTGGAGACGCGATCGCGCGCCTCGTCGCGATCGCGGCTGGCGGCGCCGCTGTGCTCGCCCTCGTCGCGCTGTTCTTCGCATCGCGCGGCGCTCTTGCGGCGATGGTCGACCAGGCGCTCCGCTACAACATCGCCTACGCGTCGTTCGCGCCGCTCGTCCAGCGGCTCGGCGCGATCCCTGAGGGTCTGCGACTTGTGAGCCCGAGCGGGCTCGCGCCGCTCGCGGTCGCGGCGGCGCTGTACGCAGGAGTGACGCGCCGCGTGACCTCGACGCTGCTCGTCGTCGCGATCGTCGCGATCCCGATCGAGCTCTTTCTCGCGACGTCAGGGCGCGGTTATCACTACTACTTCCTGCCCTGGCTCGCGTCGTTCGGCGTGCTCGCCGCGTTCGCGGCATTCGAAGTCCTGCGCGTCCTCGAGCCGCGCCGCGCGGGCGCGCTCCTCGCCGTCGCGGTGATCGCGATGAGCATCCAGCCGGCTCGGCTCGTCGCGCGTCTCGCGATGACCGGGGACGACGGCGTTGCCCGTGCGGCCGGGTTCTTCGTCGCACGAAACACGGCCGACACCGAGCCGGTGCTCATCTGGGGCGCGAGGACCGAGGTCCTGATGCTCGCGGGTCGTTACTCGCCCACGCGCTACGTGTTCCAGTACGCGCCTCTCGCGACGCGCGGGTACTCCAGCACCGGCGCGATCGACGCGTTCCTCGCGGATCTCGCAGCGAATCCCCCGAAGTACATCGTCGACGCCTCGGGTGGGAGCTTCGTGACGCCCCCGCTGGATCGCGACGCGCTGCGGACGTACGTCTCGCCGGAGGCGCAGTACCTGTGGCCGGCGGAGACGACGCGGATCATCGACTTCGTCGAGGCGCACTACGACCGCAACGGTTCGATCCTCGGCGCGGGCTGGCCGGTATGGCTGCGGCGCTAGACGCGCCGGAGCACGATCCGCCGCTGGCTCGCGAAGATGCCCGGCGCGATTCGGACCAGAACGCTGTCGATCGCGTCGAGGACGCGGAGCGCGCCCTCGGGTAACGGCACGTATGGCGCCGACGCGGTCACGCCGCCGCAGTTGAAGTGGATGAAAAACTCGGAGCGCTGCGCGTCTCGCGTCTCGAACTGCGGGTAGTGCCGACGGAAGCGTTCGAGGTCGTCGAACAGGAGATTCGGGATCGCGCAGTTCGCGCTCCACGGGTCGTTCGGATCGTTGCATGGCGTCGTCGCGTCGAAGGGGTCCGCGTTGTAGTCGTACTCCTCGTGATGCGTGAGACGGAGTGCGACGCGGGTCGTGAGCGACGCGTCGCACTCCTGAACGAGGACGTGGCCGCCACGCTTCAGGACGCGCGCGGCCTCGCGGAAGAAGCGGTCGGGGTACGCGAGGTGATGGATGACGTTGTTCACGATGATCACGTCGACGCTCGCGTCCGCGTGGGGGAGGGCCTGCGCGTCGACGACGCGCCGGACCCACGGCTGCGGCTCCGTGTCGGTGAGTTCGAGCGTCCCGGCTCTTAGAAACATTTCAGTGAACCCAGCGCCACAGCCCAATTCCACCGCATAGGTCTTTGGACCGAGATAACGCTGCATCCACAGGAGCCGCTTCTTCAGGACGTAGCGGAGGTTCGATCCGCGACGCGTGCCGAGGCTCGCGCGGGCGCGGACGACATCGCCGGCGTGCTTGACGATCACCGCGCGGAGACTAAGGCCGCGACGGCGTCGGACGGCTACGCGGGCAGGCGCCCCCAGATGACCCGCGACACGCCGAGGATCGCGAGCCCGGCCGCGGTCGACCACGCGAGCGCGGAGACGAGCGGCGCGTCGAAGTCGGTCCCCGAGAGCGCGGCGTGGAAGAAGATCGCGACGAAGGCGAGATAGCTCGTGCGGTGGATCCACATCCAGACGGTGTTGTTCATCCGCGACCGTAGCCACGACGTGATCGTCACGATCATGATCACGTCGAACGCGAGCGTCCCGAGTCCGATCGGGAGCTGGCCGTAGCTGGTCGTGAACGGGACCACGACGCTGATCGGCTCGATGCGCGCGGTCTTGTCGAAGAGCAGCGCGATGATGTGCGCGAACACGAGCGGAAGCCACAGCGGCGTCGTGAAGTCGTGGAGCTTGCGGATCGCGCGGTTCTTGGCCAGGAAGTCGAGTACCGACGTGCGCAGCGCCTCACCGGAGAGGACGGAGAGCGACAGCACGGCGAACGCCGTGAGACCGGTGATGCGGGCGATGAACCAGAACTCGAGGTCACCCACGCGACAAAACTAACTGCTGTGCGTGATGGTCACCTTCGGAAGTGACGTCGCACGTACGCCCGCCGAGAGCGTGAGCTGCGGGATCGCGCGCAGCGTCGCCGTCGCGCGCGGAGTCGCTGTCGGTGGCGGGCTCGTCCGCGTGACCGCGGCGGTGAAGCGCGCGGTCGGCGCGGGGGTCGTGGGCTTCGGCGACGGGCTCGGCGTCGGCGGCTCGGTCGGTGCGAGCGTGCGGAACGGTGGCGGCGCCGTCGGCTCCGGTTCCGGCTCCGCGACCGGCTCGGGCGTGACGACCGGCGGCTGCAGCGGCGCGTTCGGATTCTTCGGGTGCGCGAGCGCGTAGCTCGTCGAGCCGACCATCGAGAGGCCGGTGATGACGAGCGCGATGGCGCGGAGCGCCCAGGCCGGCACGGACAGCTATGCCACGACCGCGGGGATGCGCTCGTAGCGCCTGCCCATGACCTCGGCGGAGTCGACCTTCATGTGCGACTCGAGGATCTCCTGGTAGACCTGGCGGAAGTCGACGCCGTACTTCAGGTTGCCGTCGCGACCGACCGCGAGGCTCGGCGTCTCGCCGTAGATGCCGCCCTTCACCGTGTCGCCGATGAGGAACATCGGCGCCGCGGTGCCGTGGTCGGTGCCGGCGTTGCCGGTCTCCTGCGCGCGTCGCCCGAACTCGGACCACGTCGCGACGAGCACGCGGTCGGACATCTGGTACGCGGCAAGGTCGTTGTAGAACGCCGAGATCGCGCCGTCGACGTACCCCATGAGCTGCTCGTGGCGCGCGAACTCCTGGTCGTGCGTGTCGAAGCCGCCGAGCGTCACGTGCAGGATCTTCGCGCCGACGCCGCTGATGATCAGCTGCGCCGCGAGCTGCAGCGCTGAGGCGAGCTGGTTGCGCGAGGAGTACACGAGGTTGACGTTGTCGTTGTATGCAGCGCGCGGCACGTATTTCTCGCGTGCGGTCCGCAGGCGGGCGATCGTGTCGCGCGCGCTGTAGACGGACGCGTCGAAGAGCGCGCCGTACACGCCGGGCGTGCCGTTGTAGATGACGCCCATCGCGCGCTCCGCGTCGGTGCCGTTGAACTTGAACGTGTCGCGGCCGTTCACGACCGAGAGCGTCGCCTCGAGGTCGCGCAGCGCGCCCGGGATCTCCGATGTACCGCACGCGCACCCGACGAGCGGGTGGCCGGCCGAGTCGTAGTTCGCCGCGATCGTCTTGCCGAGCCAGCCGTCCTGCTGCTTGCGGTCCGGGTCGGCCGTCTCCCAGATCCGGATGCTGTCGAAGTGGCTGAAGTTCGGCTTCGGGTAGCCGACGCCCTGGACGACCGCGACCTTGCCCTGATCGAAGAGTCGCTTGAGTCCGACCATGCTGCGGTTGAGGCCGAGGCCGTTGCCGATGGGAAGGGCGCTGTCGGCGGCGCGCGAGAGCGTCGGGCGCAGGTCGCGAAGGCGCGGGTCGTTCATCGGAATGACGCTCTGCAGGCCATCGGCGCCGCCGGCGAGCTGGACCATGACCAGCACGCGGTCGTTCATGACGCCGTCCTTCTTGCCGGCGTACACGGCGCGGGCGAACACGTCGGGCACCGCCGCGTATCCGGCCGCGAGGCCGGCCGCGCCGGCCCCGAAGACGAATCCGTTCTTCACGAACTCGCGGCGCGTCAGTCGCGTGAGATCAGTGGCGCCCACTACAGACACCTCACTTCAGCTGGAACTCCGGTGACGCGAACACCGCGAACCACCGCGAACGGTCGTCGCGCGTGCTGTTCAGCTCCTGGACCGTGCCAGGGCCGAGGACCCCGTCGAGGAGACGGTCGTGCGCCCGAGCCGCCGAGGGCAGGGTGCGCACGGACGAGAGCACGTTGCTCGCGAAGTTCGCGCGCTGGAGCATCGTGTTCGAAGAGATCCACGACGCGTTGTCGCCCCAGCCCGCGACGCTCGGTGGGTCGAAGAGGTTCTGCCCGAGCGCTGGGCCGAAGCCGGCCATCGTGCGCGAGAGGTTCGTCGCGCCGAGCGCCTTCGCCGCCCCGATCATGTACTCGGTCGGCGACTTGATGAGCACGCGGAACGCGTCGGGGTTCGTAAATTCCGGGCTCGTGAAGACGGTGCGCATGAGCGACTTCATGTCGTACTTCGATCGGCGGAAAGTGTCGGCGAGGCGCGCGACGTACTGGTCGGTCGCGCCCGGCGACACGAAGTAGCGCGCGACCTCGCGCGCGAGGTACGTCGCGGTGACGTCCTGCGCGAGGATCTGGTCGACGATGCCGGCGGTGTCGAACGTCGCGGTCTTGCCGAGGAACGTGAGCGGTGAGCCGGTGTACGCGCGGCGTGCGTCGAAGATGCCCCGCGTCGCAGTGGTCTCGGTCCGGCTCGGCAGGCGCCAGCCGGCGAGCGCCTTCGCCGCGGCCTTCACGTCGTCCTCGGTGTAGTTGCCGACGCCCATCGTGAAGAGCTCGAGCAGCTCGCGCGCGAAGTTCTCGTTCGGGTTGCGCCCGGTGCTCGCGGCGAGGTCGAGATAGCGGAGCATCGCGAGATCCGGTGTGACCTGGAGCAGCATGCTCTTGAGGTCGCTCATGGCGATGCGCCGCCAGGTCAGGTTCTGCCAGTACATCGCCGGCGAGTTCGTGCCGACCTTGCGGTAGTCGGACACGAAATGACCGTGCAGGAAGAGCGTCATCTTCTCGCCGAACGGCGTCGGCGACTGTGTCATCCAGTCGAGCCACCAGACCTGCAGGTTCTGGAGGTTGATGGACTGCGTGTTCAGGAGCGGTGCGGGCGATCCGCTCGCGGCCGCCATGCCACTCGCGCCCGGCATCGCCATGCCGCTCGCGCTTGGCTTCGCTGAGGCCATCGCGTTGGCGCTCGCACTCGGCCGTGGTGGGGCACTCGCCGCCGATGCGCTCGGCATCGCCGCGGCGCTCGCGCTCGGTCGAGGGGACGAGCTTGAGCCGGTCGTTGATGCGCTCGGGCTCGCACCGCTCGTGGTGTTTGGCTTCGCGCTCATCGACGCGCTCGCGCGCGGCGTGGGTGATGGCGTCGCGGCGGGCCGCTGGCCAAAGGCGGGCGGCTCCGCGAACGGCGTCTCGATGAGGCGTTCGACCGTGCGCGCGTATCCCTCGGAGAGCGCGCGATCGAGCTCGGCGTCGGTGTAGCCGAACGTCGCGCGCCGCAGCAGGTGCGTGATCTTCGCGCTGTCGCGCGCAAGAGGCGAGACCCAGTCGAGGTCGCCCGCGACGCGCGGCGCGGTGATGCCGCTGATCGGCGGCTGGAGGACTCCGGGTCCGGCCACGGCGCCGCTCGATGACACCTGCGGGAGCGCCACCGCGGGCTTGAGCTCGGGAAGGATCGACGAGTCCAGGGTCTGGGAGCCGAAGAACGCGTCGTCGGGGATGAGCGACAGCGGATCGATCTCCTCGACCGCATCGCCGTACATCCCCATCGGGTCCATCGCCGTGGCGGCGGTCATCGGATCGACCGCGTCCACCGACGCCGGACTGTTCAGATTGCGGAGACCGAGGATGCGCGCGCTCGCGACGCCAACGCCGGCGGCGAGGGCCGTCGTGAGGACCTTGCGCCTCGTCGGCCCGGCGGACGACGCGAGCTTCTTCGGCTTGCCCATCCCTCTGAGCACGCCAGAACGACCCGCCGCGGGCGACGGTACGCTGCCTCGGCCGTGTCAACGCCGTCGCTGTGGAAACACAGCGATTTTCTGAAGCTTTGGGTCGGCCAGACCATCTCCCGGTTCGGGTCGGTGGTCACACGGACGGCCCTGCCTCTCGTTGCCCTTCTGGTACTAAACGCCGGGCCTTTAGAGCTCGCCTACGTCGTCATCTCCCAGAGCCTCGCTGTTCTGTTCGTCGGCCTCGTCGCGGGCGCGTGGGTCGATCGTCTCCGCCGTCGCCCGATCCTGATCGCGACAGATGTCATCCGCGCGGTCATCCTCCTGTCGATACCGATCGCGCAAGGACTTGGCGTCCTGCGCATGGAGCAGCTCTACGTGGTCGCGTTCCTCGAAGGCAGTCTCGCGACCCTGTTCTCGGCCGCGTATCCCGCGTACGTCCCATCGCTCATCGGCGTGGATCGCGTGGTCGAGGGGAACAGCAAGCTCGCGATGAGCGCGTCGATCGCCGAGGTCGGCGGGCCTGGATTCGCCGGTGCGCTCGTGCAGATCGTCAGCGCGCCGTTCGCGCTTCTCGTTGACGCGATCTCCTACGTCGTCTCCGCGATCTCGCTCGCGCTCATCCGCGCACCGGAGCCGCCACGACCGACGCGCGCCTCGACGAGCCGCATCTTTCCCGAGGTCATCGAGGGCCTCGCCGCGGTGCGCCAGCACCCGGTGGTCTTCCCGCTCGCGCTGCGCTCGATCCTCGCGCACGTCTCCGGCGCTTTCTACGGTGTCCTCTACCCGCTCTACCTGCTCAATGAGCTCCATCTCGATCCGTTCCTGCTCGGCGTGGTCATCTCCGCTGGCGGTGTCGGATCGCTCGTCGGGTCGGTCTTCGCCTCGCGCGTCGTAAACGCGATCGGTCTCGGTCCCGCGATCCTGTGGATGGCACTCGGTGCATCGGCGATCGGGCTGCTCACGCCGCTCGCGCAGGGACCGGTCTTCCTTGCGGCGCTCATGGTGTTCCTGCCGCAGCTCATCGGCGATGGCCTGCAGACGATCGAGGGCGTCGCGGAGATCTCGCTCGTCCAGGGCCTCATCCCCGACCGCATCCTCGGCCGCGCGAACGCGACGCTCGAGGTCGTCTCGCATGGCATCGGCTACCCGATCGGCGCCCTGATCGCCGCGGGGATCGCGGAGACCGTCGGTGTGCGCGGGGCCATCTTCGTCGGCTGGGCCGGCATGGCGGCGTCGCTGCTGTTCATCGTGTTCTCGCCGATCCCGCGAGTGCGGCGGCCATCTGACTTCGTCGGAGCGAACTCGGACGTCAGCGCCTGAGCCGCGCTGCTGACGCTCGCGCCGGCCTTACTAGCGGGGGCGCGGATCCGATATTGAGTGCCGGATCACGTCACCAAGGGCGAGAAAGAACCAGGTGCAGGCAGCTGCCGGGAAGTACAGGATCGCGAGGACGACGAGAAAGAGCTGTTGATAGCCGTGCGCCTCGATCGACAGGCTGTCGCGCACGTTGACGGGCGCGAATAGCACGTTCGCGAGAACTGGCACGCCAACAAACAGGAGCACGAGCAGCGGCAGCACAAGGGCGACCTTCACCTTCATCCCACGCCTAGGCCGGTGGGGCGCACTCACACTTTCACAAGCTCCGGGAAGTACGCCGACGCCTGCAGCGTGAACAGCTCGGCGTATCGACCGTCGAGCTGCATGAGCTCGGCGTGCGTGCCGTGCTCGACGATCTTGCCCTCGTGCAGAACGTAGATCCGGTCGGCGCTGCGCACGCTCGAGAAGCGGTGTGAGATGAGGAGCACCGCGCGCCCCTTGAACAGCTCGCGCATGCGCGTGAAGAGGTCGTGCTCCGCGCGCGCGTCGAGCGCGGCGGTCGGCTCGTCGAGTATGACGAGCGGCGCGTCGCGGAAGAACGCCCGCGCGAGCGCGATGCGCTGCCACTGGCCGATCGAGACGTCGCGCCCGCCCATGAAGTACGGGCCAAGGATCGTCTCGTAGCGATCGGGCCACTTCTCGATGAACGTGTCCGCGCCGGCCCGCGCCGCGGAGTCGACGATGCCCGCGTCGTCGGCGAAGTTTTCGACGCGTCCGAGCCCGATGTTCTCGCGCGCCGTGAGCATGAACCGCGCGAAGTCCTGGAAGAGCACCGCGACGCGCTGGTAGACCCAGCCCGGTTCCTTCGTCTTCACCTCTTCGCCGTCCCAGAGCACGCGCCCTTCGTCGGGCTCGTAGAGACCCGAGAGCACCTTCGCGAGGGTCGTCTTCCCCGAGCCGTTCTCGCCGACGAGCGCGATGACCTCGCCCGACCCGATGCGCAGATCGACGTCCTGCAGCGCGACGTGCGGGACGTCGTTCGCCGTCGCCGGGTAGCGGAACGTCACATGGTCCACATCGATGCGACCGAACGGTGACGGCGCGGGGAAGGGGATCCCCTTCCGGCTCGGCGCGATGGAAGACAGCTCTTCCCAGTCCTCGAGGAAAAGGCTCGCCTCGTAGAGCTGTGTCGCGTTCTGCACGATGCCCGAGAGCTGGCCGTTCAGCTGCTGGCTCGCGATGACCGCCGCGCCGGCCTCGGCCACGCCGATGCGATGCTCGATGACGAGGTACGCGAGCGCGCCGTACGTCATCGCGGTCACCGCGGCGGACGCGCCGCTCGAGAGGATCTGGTACTTCGCGCGCGTCCGCAGGTTCTTGCGCAACTCCTCGAGCCGCTCGTCGGAGAGCTTCTCGTAGAGGCCGCGGAGCCAACCGGCGAGATTGAAGGCGCGGATCTCCTTCGCGTACTCGCGCTGCGTGAACAACCCGAACACGTAGTTGCGCTTGCGCTCGTTGGGCGTCATCGACCGCCACCAGCGGTACATCTGCCGGCTGGACGCGAGCGACGCGAGCCACATCGGCACGAAGCCGACGACGGTGAGACCGAGGAGGATGGGCTGGAGGACGTAGAGCGCCGCGGCGATGCCGACGACGAGGAAGACGCCTCGCGCGATGCCGATCGCCGACCCGACGACGCCCTGCATGCGGAACATCGCGTTCTGCGCGCGTCGCAGCAGGTCCTGGAAGCCTGGGGTCTCGAAGCGGCGCAGGTCGACGGCGATGATGCGGTCGAGGAGCACCGAGTTCGTGTGCCGCTCGACGATCGCGCCGAGCATCTGCTGCTGCTGGCTCTGCACGAGGCCCGCGGCCGAGCCCGCGAGTGTGAGCCCGATGGTGAGCGCGAGCAGCGAGCCGACCTGGCGCATGTCGCCGCCCTGTCCTGTCGCGAGGACCGCCGCGATGAGATCGCGCGTCACGACGAGCTGCCACCCGGTGATGACCGCGCTGACGGCCTGGGGAGCGAGGCTGAAGAAGGACCTGCGCGGCGCGGCCCCCCACACGAGTCGGAAGCTCGACACGAGGACGCGCGGGATGCGCCGGAGCGTACGTCGCTCTTTCGGCGCTTCCTCAGGTCCCTTGTAGAACATGGAACGAGGTTACCGGAGGGATGCGCGCCGGCTCTGCGTCGGCGGCGACGTTAGCCCGAGGTCACGATCCAGTCGTTCGGGATGATCTGGATCCAGGTCTGGCCCTGAGACAGTTTGATCTGCTCGCCGGCCTTGTTCGTGAAGACGAAGGCGGCCTTGTCATCGGCGCGCGACCACGTCGCCTCCTGCCGGAGGCCATCGCGGAACACGGTGGCGGTGCCGGTGCCTGTGAGTCGCATGTCGTGCGCCTTCGAGCCGGCCGCGTCGACGATCTCGTTCACTTCCCAGATCTCGGTGTGGATGATCACGACGTTCGCGGCGGCGACCGCGACGTTGTTCGCGGCATCGACGTCGCGCACCGACTTGCCGGCGGCGTTCTGCCAGCGCGCGTAGGTCTTCGTCGCGGCGTCGTACTTGTATGTCACCGTGCTCGTGTCCTCGCGGTAGGGGATCGTGAGCTCGGTCGCCGCGATGCCGCCGTTCATCCCCGCGATCGTCGGCGCGTGGTCGATCGCGGCGAGGAACGGCCACTTCGGGACGTCGTTCACCGTCGATCTGCCGAGCTTCCCGAGCGAGTCACGCTGCGCCGTGGCGCTCGTGAACATGTTGTACGGCGACGCGCGGAACGCGACACGGTAGTAGCCGCCGCTGTGGTCGGCCGAGAGCTCGACATACCGGCCGCTCGCGGCGTCCTGGCTGATGAGCGACCACGCGTAGTCCGACGTGCCCGAGTAGACGAGTGCGCCGCGCACCATTGTCGTGAGCGAGCGGTCCGCGAGGCGTGCCGAGCGCACGCCGCCGATGGTCTGCGGATCCTGCGACTGGTAGATCGCCGCGAGCCGCGTTACGTACCCCTCGACGAGCTCCTCGATGACCATGTCCGCCTGCGTGATCCCGTAATGCGGGCGCGCGGCTGGCACGTTGTCGATCTTCACGACGAGCGGACGCTTCGTGATCGAGCCATCGCCGACAGGCTTGCCGTTCAGCGGCCAGCAGTTCGTGCACGTGGCCGCGGGGTCGAACGTCGCCGGGACCGTCGGCTGCGCCGTGGGCGCCGCAGTCGACGTGGGCTCCGAGGACGGCGCCTGGAAACGGACTCCCTCGCCGCCGCACGCCGTCGCGACGAGCGCCGCGAGCAGAGCGATAGCCGGACCCCTCATCACTGAATGACAAGAGTAAGTGACGACTCGCGCCCCGCTCGCTCCGTCGGGCGCGCATCGAGCGAGCGCGGGATGGCGCTGCGATGCGACGATCACGAGCGGCGAGACGAGGATGAGCGCGGCCGGCGCGAAACGTCGGAGCGGGGCCGAGGCTCTTGTTGAACGCTGCCCACCAGCGCTCGAGCTCACTCGTCGACTCCCAGATGAGCGAGTAGTTCTCGTCGAGCGGCCCGGCCTTGTAGTTCTCCGTCACGTGGAGCGCAATCCCCACGAGTGCCGCGACCGACGACGCGGCCGCGATGATCCGCGCGGCCCGGAGCTCGCGAGCGCTCGGTCCACGCCACAGTCGCCACACGCAGCAACCGAGCGCGACGAGCGCGATCCACGGCACGAACCTGACGGGCGTTCCCAGTGACGATGACGAGCTCCGCGGCGGCCGGCGATCGCTACAGCGGCGACGAGGATGACGCTGCGACGGAGGGTGCTGGCCGTGTCATCGGGCCTCACGGAAGGCTGGAAGCATCACCTGGTCGTGTCGCGTCGACTTGCTTGACCTATAGAACACTTGTTCTAACATGGATGACCGATGCCGTTCGACCATCGCGCTTACAACGTCGAGTACTACGCCCGCAATCGAGAACGCGAGATGGCCCGCGTCGTGGAGCGCCAACAGGCGACGCTCGCATGGCTGAGAGACCTCCGACGAGTCCCGTGCATGGACTGCGGCGGCATCTTCGCGCCGCACGTCATGGACTTCGACCATCGCGATCCGACGACGAAGTCCTTTGGCCTCGCGAGCGAGAACGTCTACCTAAAGAGTCGCGCCGTTCTTGAGGCTGAGGTCGCGAAGTGTGACGTCGTCTGCGCCAACTGCCATCGGATCAGGACGGCAGCTGCTCTCGAGTGCGGTCTCCTCCAGTACACCTTTCGACCGTCAGGCGTCCCGGCCGCGACGCCCGAGCTCGCGCGGCGGCGCGAGGCGTGGCATCGCCGTAGGCGCGAGCAGATGGATGTGCTGATACGGCTCCGACAGATGCCGTGCATGAGCTGCAGTGGCACGTTTCCTGTGTGCGCGATGGAATTCGACCATCGCGAAGGAACGCAGAAGTCGGGTTTCGTGTCGCGAATGGCCGGTAACGTCACGATCCGGAAATTGCTCGAAGAGGTCGCGAAGTGCGATATCGTTTGCACGAACTGCCATCGCGACCGCAGCTTCAGGCGGCGGCCCGCGAACGCGGGAGTAGCTCAGTTGGTTAGAGCGGCTGCCTTCCAAGCAGCAGGTCGCGGGTTCGAGACCCGTCTCCCGCTCAAGGCACCTTCAGATCTTCAGTTGAGACTGATCGAAGAGGAACGAGTCTTGTATCGCGTCGCGTAGCGGCGACCTGTGCGTGTGGGTTTCGACGCTCGCCACCCGCTCAAGAGTGAGCGCGACGGATCGGAGGAGCCATGGCCAGCGGAGCGACGCCAAAGACTGTCGACGGGTATCTGGCGGCGCTCACTCCGAAGGAACGCAAGGCGCTGCAGGCCCTGCGCCGCATCATCCGCGCCGCGGCCCCCAACGCGGCCGAAGGCATCAGTTACGGCATGCCTGGGTTCAAGCACGAGGGATACCTCGTCGGATATGCGGCATTCAAGGATCACCTGAGCTTCTTCGCGGGCGCCGCGATCAACAGCAAGTTCTCAGGTCAGCTCAAGACGTTCGAGCAGTCGAAGGGCGGAGTCCACTTCACGCCCGAGCGACCGATCCCGGCCTCGCTCGTGACGCGCATGGTCAAGTCGCGTGTGCGCGAGAACGAGGCGCGTGCGAGGGCCAGGAAGCGGATTTAAATGCGCCTCGCCTTCGGTGCGCTCATCGCGGTCGCACTTTTCGCATGCGGCCCGAGTACGCCGACCGAGTCGCTCGCGAGTCCGAGCCTGAGCCCGACCGTGAGTCCGTCGCCCGTTCAGACGGCAAAAGTCGACCCAACGCCCTCGCCGGTGTCTTTCGACCCACGTTTTGTCCGAGTGAGGTGGATGTACGTGCCTCAGCTTCAACGCGTGGTCTTTCAGGAGGATGGCCGTGCCGGCACGATCCTCGAGATGCGAATCGTCCGCGTCGCCGACAGGATGGTCATGGCAGCGGGCAGTTCGTGGTGCGCTGCCTGGTGAGCCGCGCGTGTGCGGACACCCCGATGTCGCGCCGCCCCTCGTCGCCGGGATGTTGCTCAGCGATGCGGTGCTGGCCGACCTGCGCCGCGCTGACGGCCCGCAGGAGTACCGACTCGAGGTACAGACTGCTGACCTCTCGTGGTTCGCGGTCGAGCTGCTTGACTGGACGAAGATCGCGGGCGGACCCTGCTTCAGCTGACGACGACCGTCGCACAAATGGCACGCACAGGGAGAGCACATGACCGAGAACATCAGCCCGAAGCAGTTCCGCGAGTCAAAGGGCGTTGAAGACTGGCGCATCCTCGGCAGCGACGGC
>JBIOUD010000207.1:0-3565 GCA_044866725.1 Candidatus Limnocylindria bacterium
CAGCAGCGCGTCCTGCTGTGCCTTGTTGAACCGGTGGATCTCGTCGATGAAGAGGACCGTTCGCTGGCTGGTCAGCTGGCGCAGCTTGCGGGACTCCTCGATGAGCTTTCGCAGCTCAGCGACGCCGCTCGACACCGCGGAGATCGCGACGAAGCGCGCCTTCGCCTTCTGCGCCGTGATCGCGGCGAGCGTCGTCTTTCCAGTGCCCGGCGGTCCCCACAGGATCATCGAGGGGACCTGCCCGGCATCGATCGCGCGCCGCAGCATGCGCTCCGCTCCGACGAGGTGCGCCTGACCGACGAACTCGCCGAGATCGCGGGGGCGCATGCGTGCCGCGAGCGGCTGCTGGGGAGCCATGGGCCGATTCTGTCACCCGTACCCCCTCCCCCTGGGGCTAGGATGCGGTCGTGAACGAAGAGACGCGCAAGGACATCATCGCGCGACTCCGCTCGGCCGCGGGCCACCTCAAGGCGGTGGAGCGCATGGTCGAAGAGGACAAGTACTGCGTCGACGTGCTGAAGCAGACCATGGCCATCGAGAAGGCGCTGGAGCGGGTCGACGCCCTGGTGCTCGAGCAGCATCTGGAGACCTGCGTCGCGGATGCCTTCCGCCAGGGCAGGTCGGAGAAGACCGTGAAAGAGCTCGCCGAGATCTTCAGCACCGCGCGCAAGTGACGCTGCTGTACGCCATCGGCGTCGGCGCGATCGCGAACGTCCTCGTCGCGACGATCGGCCGGCTCCTGCGCTTCGTGGGCGTGCGGTTCGATCCCAGCGGCGAGTGGATCGTCGTCGGTGTTGCGGCCGCGGTCGTCGCGTTCTCGCTCGGCACGGCCGCACGCCCGCAGTTCCTTCGTCTCGCGCTGCTCGGCATCGCCGCGCATGCGGCGCTCGTGCTGAACCGTCTCTTTGGGATCGTAGCGAACGGGCGTGCGCCCGACGGCGGCATCGACGCGTTCTCGGCGACGCCGTTCGCGCTCGCCCTCATCGTCGGCGGGCTGCTCATCGGCGCCGCGGCCGGCCTCATCGTCCGCGGCTTCCAGCCGCCGATCCCGTTCCGGCCACCCGACCATCTGGTCCGCGCTGCGGGATTCGCGTATGTCGCTGCCACGATCGCGGGCGTTGTCTGGCCCGCGCCGTTCTTCGCTCAGCTGCTCGGGGACACCGACCTCGCGACCGCGCTGGTGTCGCTGCCCCTCATCCTCGCCGGCGCGCTCGCCGGCGGCGCGTATGCCGCGCGCGCGGGCGCGGATTATCGCGCCGTCTCGCTGCTCGGCGCCTTCATGACGCTCCCGATCATCATCACGCTGATCGCGGGTACGATCGGGAACGTCCTCCGACTGGCCGACCCGCGCTTCGAGAGCGTGGCCGGTCTGCTGCGTGGCGGGATCATCCTGTCGTGGTTCCTGGTGGCGATCCGTCTGGCCGGATGGCCGCTCGGCGCCGCGTTCGCGCAGGGATTCCTCACCTCCGAGGCGGCCGCTCCTCGTCGCGAGGCGGCACGCTAGCCTACATTTCAACTTTCGTTTAAGGTACTTCGCGGGCGGTCACCGTCCGTGAAGGGGAGCGATGCTCAGCCAGTCATATCTCCGCGAGCTGAAGGCGTACCACCGCGCGTTGGGCGACGTCACGCGCCTGCGCGTCGTCCAGATCCTGGCGACCGAAGGCGAGTTCCCGGTCTCGGAGCTCGTGCGCCGTCTGCGCGTAAGCGCGCCGCTCATGTCGTGGCATCTGCGCCGCCTCACGCGCGCCGGCATCGTGCGCACCGAGCGTGTTGGACGAGAGGTGCGATGCTCGTTCGACCGCGAGCATTTCACCGAGATGCAGGAGCGCAGCTTTCGAGCGCTCGTCAACCGGAGAATCCTGTGAGCGTCGTCCCGCGACGCGTCGCCGGTGCGCTCCGCGGCACGCTCGCCCCGGCGGCGCACCGTCTGCACGGGCTCGGCGTCCGCGCGAACACGGTGACCGTGATCGGCTTCGGCCTCACGGTGCTGGGCGCCATGCTGCTCGCCACCGCCCAGCCCGCCGCGGCGCTGGCCGTGCTCCTCCTCGGGACGCTGTGCGACACCCTCGACGGCCAGCTCGCGCGGGTCGCCGGCGGCGGCACGCGCTTCGGCGCCTTTCTCGATTCGACGCTGGATCGTCTGTCCGACGCTGCGCTCGCCATCGCCGCGATCCAGCTCGGGGCGACGCTTCCCGACGCCGTGCTCTACGGCGATGGCCTGGTGCTTCTCGTCGCATCCTTCCTCGTGAGCTACATCCGCGCCAAGGCGGAGTCGCTGGGCGTGGGCGCGACCGTCGGCATCGCGCCGCGCGAAGCGCGCATCGTGATCTATCTCGCCGGCGTGGCGGCCTGGGCCGTGACCGGCCAGACACTCCTCTTCGCGGTGGCCGTCGCCGCCGCCGCGCTCCTCGCGACCGTCACCGTCATACAGCGCCTCGCCCACATGGCGAGCGTGCTCAATGAAAAGAAAGGTTGAAGTAACACGACATGCCAGCAAAGAAGCGCACCACCCGGCGCACCGCCGGTCGCAAGATCCGCGTCGCGATCATCGGCGTCGGCAACTGCGCCAGCTCGCTCGTCCAGGGCGTGCATTACTACCGGGACGCCAAGGCCGGGGACCCGATCCCCGGGATCATGCACGTGGACCTCGGCGGCTACCACATCCGCGACGTGGAGTTCGTCGCCGCGTTCGACGTCGACAAGAACAAGGTCGGCAAGGATCTGTCCGACGCGATCTACGCGAAGCCCAACAACACCTATCGCTTCGCGGACGTTCCGCGGACCGGCGTGAAGGTCAGCCGGGGTATGACTCATGACGGCATCGGGAAATACCTCTCCAAGGTCATCACGAAGGCCCCGGGCGAGACCGCCGACATCGTCCAGATCCTGCGCGACACCAAGACGGACGTGGTCGTCTCGTATCTCCCCGTGGGCAGCGAGGAGGCCACGAAGTGGTACGTGGAGCAGGTGCTCGAGGCGGGCTGCGCGTTCATCAACTGCGTCCCGGTGTTCATCGCGCGCGAGCCGTACTGGCAGAAGCGCTTCGCGGCGAAGAACCTGCCGATCATCGGCGACGACATCAAGTCCCAGGTCGGCGCCACGATCACGCACCGCGTGCTGACGCGGCTGTTCATGGACCGCGGCGTGCGCCTCGACCGCACCTACCAGCTGAACTTCGGTGGCAACACGGACTTCCTCAACATGCTGGAGCGCGAGCGCCTCGAGTCGAAGAAGATCAGCAAGACGAACGCGGTGACGAGCATGCTGGACTACCCTCTGGCCGAGGATGACGTCCACGTCGGCCCGTCCGACTACGTGCCGTGGCTGCTCGACCGCAAGTGGTGCTACATCCGGATGGAGGGCACGACGTTCGGTGACGTGCCGCTCAACGTAGAGGTGAAGCTCGAGGTGTGGGACTCGCCGAACAGCGCCGGTGTCATCACTGACGCCATCCGCTGCCTGAAGCTGGGCCTCGATCGCGGCCTGAAGGGCACGCTTGTCGCTCCGAGCTCGTACTTCATGAAGAGCCCGCCACGCCAGATCCATGACGACATCGCGTTCAACC
>JBIOUD010000208.1:0-13259 GCA_044866725.1 Candidatus Limnocylindria bacterium
CCGTGCCGCCCTCACGGTGGAAGGCACGCTCGCCGCTGCGCAGCCGGTCGCCCAGCGCCGTCGCGCGTTCGCGCACGACCGCGTACTCCAGGAGCCGCGCCCGCAGCTCCTCCTCCGTCTCGCCCTCGTCCACCTCGGCGATCGGGACGAGGGACGGCAGCAGGCTGCGCGCCTTGAGCAGCACGAGGCGCGACGCGAGCGCGAGGAACGATGCCACCTCGTCAGCCGGGAGCGCGTCGAGCGCGCGTACGCGCGTCAGGTACGCGTCGGCGAGATCGCCGAGGCGCACGGTGAGGATGTCGAGCCGCTTCTCCTCGACCAGCTCGAGCAGCATCTCGAGCGGGCCATCGAAGCCGTCGACCGTGACGTTCGGACCCTCGTGACCGAGCATCAGGGCATCGCCTCGCGGTCCGCGATCGCGAGCAGGCGTTCGTCGTCCTCGCGCGGTCGCTCGTGATGGCGTTCGATGAGGCGCACGACGCGCGGTGACCGTCCTTCGGCACGGGCGAGCGCCGCCCCGCGACGCGCGTGATCCAGATAGAGCGCGAACGTCCCGCTGCCACGAGCGAGACGCGCCTTCACACCGGGAGCCGCGTCCAGCAACACGCCGACGATGCGATGCCAGAGGCGCGTGTCCTTTGGCTTCGCGCGATCGTGAAGCTGTCCCGCGAGCACGAGCTCCGCGTCTGCTCCACGCGCACGCAGGATCTCGGCTGTGCGATCGGCGTGACGCTCGTCACCGCCTGGCGCGGCAAGGTAGCGCCACGTCTGCATCATCCGCTCGATCGCGCTCACCCGAACCCGAGGAGGAGACGCACGATCGCGCTCGCGGGGCCGAACACGAGGGTGCCGAGCACCTGCGGTGCGAACAGCAGGACGAAGAGGAGCAGGAACGGCCCGTACTGCTGATACGTGCGCCAGGAGTACTGCTGTCTCGGCGGGAGCAGCCCATAGATGACGTTCGCCCCATCGAGGGGCGGGATCGGCACGAGGTTGAAGATCGCGAGGACGCAGTTCCAGAGGACGATCGCCGCGAGGATGTCGAAGTAGAGCGGCCCGAGCGTGTCGGCGGCGCCGAACCGGATCGGAATGGCACAGAGTGCGGCGAGCGCGAGGTTCGCGAGCGGCCCCGCGAGGGCGACGAGCGTCACGCTGATCGCCGACCGCAGCCGTGACTCGTTGAACGGGACGGGCTTTCCGTACCCGAAACCGGCGAGCACGAGGAGGAGCGTCCCGAAGGGATCGAGGTGCGCCATCGGGTTCAGGCTCATGCGCCCGAGCATCCGGCCGGTGTCGTCGCCGAGACGGTGCGCCGCGTACGCGTGCATGAACTCGTGGACGGTGATGCCGAGGATGATCGCGACGATGAACGCGATGAACCCGAAGGGGTCCTCGGATGCGCGCTGCACCGGTGAGACGAGGGTCCCGCGGATGAAGCCGTAGGCGAGGATGATGAGACCGAAAAGGAGCAGGGGGTCGAGGCCGCCCGGTCCACCTATGCCGCGGCGAGCACCGATCACTCTGTATCGAGTCTAGGGAACTAGCGGCTCGCGACGCGACCGATGAACAGGCGGCGCTTCGGCACGCGCGTCGCGCTCCACTTGAAGGCCTCCCTGATCTGCGCGACCGCGGCACTGTCGCCGGGCCTGCCCGCGACGTGCACCTCGGCGATGGTCGCACCGCGCTCGACGCGATCCCCCACCTTCGCGTGGAGGAGGATGCCGGTCCGAAGGTCGATCGAATCGCCCTTCTTCTCGCGGCCGGCGCCGAGCCGGACAGAGGCGACGCCGATCTGCTCCGCATCGAGCGAGCGCACATACGCCGTCCGCGGAGCGCGCAGCGCCTCGACCTTCGAGGCTCGCGGGAGGCGCGATGGCTCGTCCACCATCCGCGGGTCACCACCTTGCGCCGCCACGAGGTCGCGCAGCTTCGCCAGGCCGCTCCCGTCGCGCAGGGCCCGCTCGGCCCTCGCGCGAGCAGCGGCCTTCGTCATCGCGCGCCCGCCAAGGACGAGCATCTCCGACGCCGCGACCAGCGCGAGCTCGGTGAGATCCGCCGGTCCCTGGCCCCGCAGCGTCGCGATCGCTTCCGCGACCTCGAGCGCGTTCCCGACCGCACGCCCGAGCGGCTGTTCCATGTCGGTGAGCTCGCACACGACGGCGAGCCCGTGCGCCTTCCCGATCGAGGCCATCGCGCGCGCGAGCGTCGTCGCCATGGCGCGGTCTTTCATGAACGCTCCGCTGCCGACCTTCACGTCGAGCACGACGGCGTGCGCGCCCGCTGCGATCTTCTTCGACATCACGCTCGACGCGATGAGCGGGATCGATGGCACCGTCCCGGTCGCGTCCCGCAGCGCGTAGAGGAGGCCGTCGGCGGGCGCGAGGTCCTTCGTCTGGCCGGTCACGACGATCCCCACGCGCTCGAGCTGCGAGAGGAACTCAGCGGTCGTGAGGTCGACGCGGTAACCCGCGAACGACTCCAGCTTGTCGAGCGTTCCGCCGGAGAAGCCGAGACCGCGACCGCTCATCTTCGCGACCGGCAGGCCGCACGCGGCGACGAGCGGCGCGACGACCAGCGTTGTCTTGTCGCCGACGCCGCCGGTCGAGTGCTTGTCCACGACGCGCCCGAAGCGCGAGAGGTCGAGACGCTCCCCCGACCCGACCATGCTCGCGGTGAGCGCGGCGGTCTCCTTCGCGTCCATGCCGCGCCAGACGATCGCCATGAGGAGCGCCGCGATCTGGTAGTCCGGGATCTGACCCTTCGTGTAGCTCCGCACGAGGAAGTCGATCTCCTCGGGCGTCAGCCGTCCGCCGTCGCGTTTTCTCTCAATGAGCTCGACCGCGCGCATCAGAGCTTCGCGACGACGCCCTTCACGACGGTGCCCAGCCGCTTGCCCGCGCGATCCGCGACGGCGAGGACCTCTTCGTGCGTAACGTGCTCGACGAGGCCAGGCAGCCCGGTGGCCATGTCGGTCACCGTCGCGATCGCGAGGATGCGCATGCGCATGTGTCTCGCCACAAGGATCTCGGGAACGGTGCTCATGCCGACCGCGTCCGCGCCGAGACGACGCATCATCCGCAGCTCGGCGGGCGTCTCATAGTTCGGGCCGGCGACGCCGACGTAGATACCCTCACGTAAGTCGGGATCGACGGCATGCGCCATCCTTCGGAGCTCCTCGGTGTACGTACCCACCATGTCGGGGAAGCGTGGCCCGAGCTTGTCGTCGTTCGGTCCGCGGAGTGGGTTCGTGGCAAAGAAGAGGTTGATGTGGTCGTTCAACACCATCAGGTCGCCTGCCTTGTAAGTGGGATTAAGGCCACCACACGCATTCGTGAGAATGAGCGTCTCGATCCCCCAGGCCTTGAACACGCGGATCGGGAAGACCACCTCTTCCATGTCGTGCCCCTCGTAGTAGTGGAGGCGCCCCTTCATCACCGCGACGGTCTTTCCCGCGAGCTGACCGATCACGAGCTGACCAGCATGGCCCGGCGCGGTGCTCCGCTTCCACCCGGGGATCTTCTCGTACGGGATGCGGTCCGCATGTTCGACTTCGTCAGCGAGCGCGCCGAGGCCGCTCCCAAGGACGATGGCCACCGTTGGCGTTTGCCGGCTGAGCTCGCGGATCGCGGCGACTGCGGCGTTCGTGTCGAGCGTCACTTTTCAGGCTCCTTGAGGATCTTCTGTCGCAGCAGCGAGAGGAACGGACGGGCATGCGCGGTACGCACGAGCTTCGCGACCGTGCGCGACCGGCGCACCTCGATGCGGTCCCCGGCCTTCACATCGTGCTCCACCTGCCCGTCGATCGAGAGCCGCGCCGGCTCGTCCTGGACGTCGAGCGTGATGCGCTGATCGGGATCGAACACGAACGCGTTCGGGAACGAGAGGTGCGGCGCGATCGGCACGAGGGTGATGTTCTCCGCGGTCGGGAGGATAAGCGGGCCGCCGACCGAGAAAGCGTACGCGGTGCTGCCGGTCGCGGTCGCCGTGATGACGCCGTCCGCCCAGTAGACGATGAGCGGCTCGTCGTCGACCGTGACCTGCACGTGGATCGACCGCACGAGCTGGCCTCGCGCGACGGTGACGTCGTTGAGCGCGAGCCCGACAGCGACCTCCTGGCCCGCGCGCGTGAGCTTCGCATCGAGCATCGCGCGCTGTTCGACCTCGAACCGCCCCGCCGCGAAGTCCGCGAGCGCGGCCTCGAACTCAGTGGTCGTCGCGATCGTGAGGAACCCGAGGTGGCCGATGTTCACGCCGAGCAGCGGAATGCCACGCGGCGCGAGGGCGCGCGCGGCGTGGAGCATCGTGCCGTCGCCGCCGAACACCGCTGCGAGGTCGACACCCTGGAGCGGCCCGTCTTGCACCTGGTCGAGGCCGATCTCGACGACGTCGTGGCCAGCCGCCTTCACGCGCGCGACAGCGCTCTTCGCCGCGCCAACCGCGTCGACGAAGTTCGGCCGGACGCACACCGCGACCTTCATGACGCGGCGCGCTCCGCCTGCTCGCGCAGCGCCGCGGGGTCGAGCTCGTCTCCTCCGCGCCGGGCGTGCACGAAGATCTCGCGGTTCCCCTCGCGACCCGCGAGCCGCGACGGCACGACGGCGATGACGGGGACGCCATCCTTCGCGAGCCGCTCCGCAACGGCGACGACAGCGTCGGCTCGGGGCGCGACCTCGCGCACGATGCCGCCGGGACCGACGGCCTCGCGGCCCGCCTCGAACTGCGGCTTGACGAGCGCGACGACGTCGCCGCCCTCGCGCAGGTGCGCGAAAGACGGCGGCAGCGCGAGCCGCAGCGAGATGAAGGACACGTCCGCCACGATGAGGTCGACCCGCTCGGGGATGTCGACGCCCTCGCGCGCGTTCACCCCCTCCATCACGACGACCCGCGGATCGTTGCGCAGCTTCCACTCGAGCTGACCCTTGCCGACGTCCACGGCGTACACGCGGGCGGCGCCCCGCTGGAGGAGGCAGTCGGTGAAGCCGCCGGTCGAGGAGCCGATGTCGAGCGCGACACGGCCACGGACGTCGAGCGACAGCTCGTCGAGCGCGGCGTCGAGCTTCTCACCCCCGCGCGAGACGAACCGCGGTCCGGCGTCGAGCGTGATGCTGGCGTCCTCGGTCACGCTGTCGGCGGTGCGGCTCATACGCTCGCCGTTCACCCGCACCGCCCCGGCCAGGATGAGCGCCTGCGCGCGCTCGCGGCTCGGAGCGAGCGAGCGGCGCACGAGGAGCTGATCGAGGCGGACGCGGCGGGTCACGAGCGCCGATTCTCCCGCATTTCGCATACTGCGACCGATGCCTAAACGATTGCCACGCACGCGGACGCTGAAAGGCGATCCGCCGCTCGCGCACTACGACTCCGGCCAGGGCGAGCCGGCCGCGCTGCTCATCCACGGCTCGCTGTCGCGATCCGAGGACTGGGAGAACGTCTTCCCGCGCCTCGCGACGCGTTACCGCACCATCGCCTACGACCAGCGCGGTCACGGGAAGAGCGGTCGCGCGACGGATTACTCGCTGCGCGCGTTCGGTGAGGACGCGGCCCGAATGCTCACGGGGATCGTGAAAGCACCGACGATCGTCATCGGTCATTCGCTCGGGGCGCTCGCCGCGATCGCCGCGGCGGCGCTGCAGCCAAGCCTCGTGACCGCCCTCGTCCTCGAGGACCCGCCGATGGCCTACAGCAAGGGCTGGGATCCGCAGCAATGGGCAGCGCTCCGCGACGCGCTCGGTCAGGTCGACGACGCGAAGACGTTCCAGCGTTTCGTCGACCGCTGGCCGCTCGCCTCCCCAGGCCCGCGCGGCGAGCGCACGTATGGCGAGAGCCGCGGCTTCTACGCGGCCGAGCGGATGGTCACGTACTTCCGTTCGATCGATCCCGCGCTCGCCGATTCACGTACGCACGGACCGGATGCGTCCGCACCCGATCTCATCAAGGAGTGGCTCGCCCGCGTGAAGGTGCCCGTGCTCGTCATCGCGGGCGAGACTCGGCTCGGCTCGAATCTCGACGACGCCGGCGAGTGGCGACTCAAGCAGTCGATCAAGGACCTCACGGTGAAGCGAATCCCGGGCACCGGGCATCTCATCCACGGCTACCGGCCGGAGCAGTTCCTCGAGAACATCGAACCGTTCCTGCGGCGCATCCGGACAGACGCCGTCTAGCCGCGCTCCTTCGCCTGCTTCTGCAGCGCCTCCGCCAGCTGCGTGATGCGCAGCTCCGCCGCGTCGAGCCGCTTCGCGCAGCGCTCGTAGAGCCGCAGCCCTTCCTCATACAGCCGAACCGCCGCATCGAGGTCGAGCTCCGGGTCCTCCAGCTTGTCGGCGATGTCCTCGAGGCGCTTGAGCGCCTCCTCGATGGTGGGTTCCGCCTCAGGCACTCTTCTCGATCCCTTCCACCGTCACCGCGGCACGTCCATCGCTCATGCGGACCCTCGCGTGCTCGCCGGCGCGCAGCTGTGCGGCTCTCGTGCGAACACGGCCGTCCTCGCCCTCGACGATCGCGTACCCGCGGCCGAGCACGTTCAGCGGCGAGAGCGCCTCGAGCTGCCGCTTCACGTGACCGAGCCGCTGCCGTCGCGCGGGCACGAGGCGCGCGACCGCGCGGTCGAAGGCGCGTCGGTCGTCATCGAGTCGCTGACGGTAGCCCGCGATCTTCGCCGCCGGCGCGCGGCGATCGATGAGCCGCCGTGCCTCCACGAGCCGGCGGCGGCGCGTCGACGTCGCCTCTCGCATCCGCCCGCCGATGCGGCGCATGAAGCGCTCGGCTGCGTCCTGTCCGACGCGCGCGTCGGGCACGACGAGCTCCGCGGCCGCCGACGGTGTCGGCGCGCGCATGTCCGCCGCGAGGTCGCAGAGCGTCACGTCGGTCTCATGCCCGACGCCCGACACGACCGGACGCGCGAAGCGCGCGATCGCGCGGACGAGCGCCTCATCGTTGAAGGGCGCGAGATCCTCGGCCGCGCCGCCGCCGCGCGCGACGATGACGACGTCGAGATCGCGGAGCTGCGCGAGCCCGTCGAGCGCCGCGATGAGCGACTCGACGGCGCCGCTGCCCTGGACCGCCGCGGCGGCGAAGATGAGCTCCACGCGTGGGTCGCGGCGCGCGACGATCGTCTGGATGTCGTGCCACACGGCGCCGATCGGACTCGTGACCACCCCAATTCGCCGCGGTGCGACCGGGAGCTTGCGCTTCTTCTCGAGCGCGAAGAGGCCCTCAGCTGTGAGCCGACGCTTCAGCGCCTCAAGGCGCAGGTACGCGTCGCCCGCGCCCGCCGGGCGGACGTCGTCGATGCGGATCTGGCAGCGGCCGTCGCGCGTGTAGAACTCGACCCACCCATGCACGAGCACCTTCGCGCCATCGCGCGGCGTCAGCGGGATCTGCGCCGCCTGCGTCGCGAAGAGGACGCAGCGCAGCTGGCCGACGTTGTCGCGGAGCGTGAAGTACACGTGGCCCGCGGGCGACGGTCGCGCCTCGACGACCTCTCCCTCGATCCACAGATCCTTGAACTCGTCGCCCGACTGGATGTGCTCGGCCAGTCGGATCGCGAGCTGACCGACGCGAAGGATGTGGCTAGGCGCGCTCGAGGTATTCACCGGATCGCGTGTCGACCTTGATCTTGTCTCCCGCGTTCACGAAGAGCGGGACATTGACCTTGAGGCCGGACGACATCGTCGCGGGCTTGGTCGCGCCGGTCGCGGTGTCGCCCTTGATGCCGTGGTCGGTCGAGACGACCGTCATGACGACGGAGGCCGGCATGTCGACGCCGATCGCTTCGCCCTCGTACTCGTTGAGCGTGACCTCCATGCCGTCGACCAGGTAATCCACCGCATCGCCGAGCTTGTCCGCGTTCAGCGCGAGCTGCTCGTAGGTCTTGCTGTCCATGAAGTGGTACAGGTTGCCGTCGGTGTACATGAACTGCACGACGCGGTGGTCGAGCCGCGCGCGCGGGAAGCGCTCGCCGGCCTGGACCGTCTTCTCGATCGTGTCCCCACGGCGCACGTTCCGCAGCTTCATGCGGAGCTGCGCCGACCCACGGCCCATCTTGATGTGCTGGAACTCGAGCACCTGGTAGATCTGGCCGTCGATCTCGATCGTGTGCCCGCGCTTGATCTCGCCGGTGCTGATCACTTCCTCTGGTTCTCCTCGATGAGCCAGCGTAGGGCGACCTCGTAGCCGACGACGCCCAAGCCGACGATCTGATTCGCCGTCACGTCCTTGAGATAGCTATGGTGCCGGAACGACTCGCGCTTCGTCACGTCGCTGATGTGGACCTCGACCACCGGGAACGTGCACGCCGCGATGGCGTCGCGCAGGACGATGGACGTGTGAGCGAGCCCGCCGGGATTGATGATCGCACCTTCGGAAGCGGCGTGCCCTTGCAGGAAGTCGATGAGCGCACCCTCGTGGTTCGATTGGAACGCGACGAGCTCGGCGTTCGCCTCACGGGCGATGCGACGGCACCGGTCGACGACCTCGTTCAGCGTGGTCGTCCCGTAGATCTCCGGCTCGCGCGTGCCAAGGGTGTTGAGGTTCGGGCCGTTCACCAGCAGGAAGCGAGTCATCGTCCCTCCAGGATGCGCGCGGCCCGGCGCAGGGCGCGGTCGGGCACGTCCGTCACGAGCGCGAACCTCCCGACGCGCTGGGGCAGGATCCAGCGGACCTTCCCACCTCGCGCCTTCTTGTCGCGCGCGAGCAGCCCCCATGCCTTCGCGGGGATGCGCACCCGCGTCGGCAGGGCCGCGAGCGCGAGCGCTCGCTCCAGCGCCGGCCGTAGCTCGCGGTTCACCATGTCGAGCGCCTCGGAGAGGGCGGCCGCGTAGACCATGCCAAGCGCCACGGCCTCGCCGTGCGTGTGCCGATACCCGCTCCCTGCTTCGATGGCGTGACCCATGGTGTGGCCGAAGTTCAGCAGTGCGCGAACGCCCTGCTCGTGCGGGTCCGCGCTCACGATGCCTGCTTTCATCTCGGCCGCGAGTGTGACGCACACGAGGGTCGGGCCGATCTCGCCCCGCAGTACGCCGGGGATCGCGCGCCCGACGACCGCCACGGAGTCGAAGTCCGCCAAGAAGGCGCACTTGATGACCTCCGCGAGGCCGGACGATCGCTGCCGTCGCGGGAGCGTTGCGACCGCCCCGACGTCACTGAAGACCGCCCGCGGCTGGTGGAACGCGCCCACCAGGTTCTTTCCTTCGGCGATGTCGATGGCGGTCTTGCCACCGATCGACGCGTCCACCATTGCGAGGAGCGTCGTCGGCACCTGCACGAGGCCGACGCCGCGCATGTAGGTCGCGGCGGCGAAGCCCGCGGCGTCGCCGAGAGCGCCGCCGCCGACCGCGATGACGCCGCCGTCCCGTCCGATCCCGGCTTCGGCGAGCGAGCGCCAGAGCCCGCCGACCGCATCGAGCGACTTCGCCGACTCGCCCGAGGGCATGCGGAGGACGCGCGTCTCGAACCCGGCGCGCTCCAGAGATCTTCGCGCGCGGTCGGCGTGGCGTGCGACCGCCGGCTCCGTCACCACCGCGAGCCGTCCGGTCCAGCCAAGCGCGCGCACGTAGGGCCCGATGTGATCCGCGACCGCCGCGCGCACGAGCACGGGATAGGGGTCCGTGCCACCGACGTCGATCCGAACTCCGCGCACGACCGTGAGCCATGTCTCGATCGCGGCGGCGCTCTGCTCAGGCGAGAGACCCTCCACATCGATGCTGACGTCGACATCGGCGTATCCAGCGACGCGCTCGGGATCGGTGAGCGCGTGCCGCGCCCTGTCTGCCGGAGCCAGGTGCTGGTCGGGACGCTTCGACATCGTGGCGGCGATTCCGGCCGTCACCCGCGCGACCGACGCACGCAGTCCGATGATGAGCCCGAGCTCGCGCATGCGGCGGCGGTTCGCTTCGCGGATCGGCGTCCCGCCACCGGTATCGACGACGATCCACGCAGGCGTCTGCGGCAGCTCCGCAAGGATCAGCGACTCGAGACCACGGAAGCGTTCGATGCCGTCCTTCTCGATCGTGTCCTTGTTGCTCTGACGCGTCCGACGCGCGACAGCCTCGTCCATCTCGCTGACCAGCCCACCAAGACGGGCGGCGAGGATCGGCGCGAGCGTGGTCTTGCCGACTCCCGGTGGACCGACGAGGAAGAGGTACACGACTAGCGGCGCTGGTCGATCGGTGCGAGACGACCGCGATAGCGCTCGACCGCGGCGACGAGGTCCTCCGCGTTGTCGGAGCCGAACTTCTCCAGGAGCGCGTCGGCGAGCACGAAGGCGAGCATCGCCTCCGCGACGACGCCTGCCGCCGGCACGACGCAGACGTCGCTGCGCTCGATGTGCGCGGGCGCGGGCGCGCCGGTCCGAAGGTCGGCCGACGCGAGCGGCTTCATGAGCGTCGAGATCGGCTTGAACGCGACGTCCACGAGGACATCCTCGCCGTTCGTCATCCCGCCCTCGAGCCCGCCCGCCCGGTTGCGATCGCGCGTGAAACGTCCGTCGCGCACGGCGATCGGGTCGTGCACCGCGCTCCCTCGCTCGCGCGCCGCGGCGAAGGCATCGCCGAGCTGGACGCCCTTCGCGCTCTGGATCGACATGAGCGCTTGAGCGATGCGCCCATCGAGTCGGCGGTCCCACTGCGCCACTGAACCGAGCCCGGGCACCAGTCCGCTCGCGCGGAGGGCGACGATGCCGCCGAGCGTGTCGCCGTCTTCGCGCGCCTTCGCGATCGCCGCGATCATCTCCTTCGACCGTCCCTCGTCCGCGCAGCGCACCTCGCTCGCTTCGACCGCATCGCGGTCGAAGCGCGGCGTGCTCTCGATGCCACCGATCGAGCGGGTCTCGCTGCGTACCTCGATGCCCACGGCGCGGAGCACGACCTTCGCGACCGCGCCGGCCGCCACGCGCGCGGCGGTCTCGCGCGCGCTCGAGCGTTCGATGACGTCGCGCACGTCGTCGTGTCCGTACTTCAGCGCGCCCGCGAGATCGGCGTGACCCGGACGCAGCTTCGTGACGGGCGTCGGTGGATCCGCGACCGGCTCGACGCTCATCACCCGTTCCCAGTTCACGGCGTCGCGGTTCGCGATCTGAAGCGCGACCGGTGCGCCCGTCGTCCGCCCATGGCGAACGCCACCGGTGATCGTCACGGTGTCCCGTTCGATCCGCTGCCGCGCGCCGCGACCGTAGCCCAGCTGCCGGCGACGGAGATCGGGGTCGATGTCGTTCGCGCTGAGCGGGAGGAGCGCGGGCACGCCGTCGACGATCGCGACGAGGCCGGTGCCATGCGACTCGCCGGCGGTGAGAAGCCTCATGAACGCGGCAGCGCGGCGCGCATCACTTCGATCGGCGCCGGAACGCCGGTCCAGAGCTCGAACGCGCGGACCGCCTGATGGAGGAGCATCTCCGACCCATCCACAACGGTCACATCTTGGGCCTGGCGCGCCCGTCTGACGAGCGGCGTCCCGCCGGCGATGGCCACGATGTCCACGACGACGCCGGGAAGCGGCAGGTCGCCGAGCGGATCCTCGCCATGCAGCCCGAGCGACGTCGCGTTCACCGCGACGTCGGTCTCGACCGATCGACGAGCCCAGTCGACGACCGTCGCGCGCCGGCCCGACGACTCGAACGCCGCGGCGAGCTCCTCGGCCCGCGCCCGGGTGCGGTTCGCGATCCACACATCATGGCCGAGCCGGAGCAGGACGTGGAGACACGCCCGTGCGGCACCACCCGCGCCGAGCAGCAGCACGCGCCGCGTCCCTTCGATCGAACTCATCGCACGGTCGAAGCCGTACGCATCGGTGTTGTGACCGACGAGTCGCGTGCCGCGGCGAACGATCGTGTTGACGGCGCCGATAGCGCGCGCTTCGTCGGCGACCTCGTCGACGAGTCGCAGCGCGGCGAGCTTGTGCGGGATGGTGATGTTCGCACCGAGTGCGGTCTCGCCCCGCAGCGACCCGACGACCTCACCGAACTTGTCCGCGGTCACGTCGCGCAGCGAGTACCGATGCGGCAAGCCGAGAGCCTTGAACGCCGCGTTGTGGATCGCGGGCGAGAGCGAGTGGCTTACCGGGTGGCCGAGGAGGAAGACCTCACTCATTTGTTCCCGTACTTGACACGATTGGCCTCGTGCTCCTCGAGCGTCTTGGCGAACGCGTGCTGTCCGGTCCCGTCGCTCTTCGCGACGAAGTAGAGGTAGTCGTGCTGCTCGGGATGAGCCGCCCCCTCGAGCGCGGACTGCCCGGGCGCGCAGATCGGCGTCGGCGGGAGGCCCGCGTTCAGGTAGGTGTTGTACGGCGAGTTGAGCCTCAGGTCATCGAGCGAGAGCTCGGCCCAGTCGCCCTTCCCGTACTGGATCGTCGGATCGGCGTCGAGCTTCATGCCGATGTCGAGGCGGTTCTGATAGACGCCGGCGATCGTCGCGCTCTCGGAGCGATCACGAGCCTCGCGCTCGACGATGGACGCGAGCTTCACCAGGTCGTAGACGGTCATCTTCCGAGACGCGGCCGCGGTCCGGAGCGTCGCACCGGCGCGCTGTTCGAACTGCGCGAGCAGGATGTCCACGATCTGCGCGGCCGTCGCGTCCGGCTTGAGGAAGTACGTGTCCGGGAAGAGGAACCCCTCGAGCGACGCCTTGGGGTCGAGACCGGCGAGGACGCTGTTCTTCCGATCGCCGACCACCGCCGCCGCGATGAACGCGTCCTTCGTGATCTTCGGGAACGCCTTCTCGACCGCGGTCGCGATCTCCGTGAGGCGCCACCCCTCGATGAGACGCAGCAGCGCCTGGTCGCCGGGGGCTTTCTCGAAGAGCCGCGCGAGCTCGCGCGGCGTGAACGCGGGCGACACCTGGTACGTGCCCGACTGCAGCGCTTCCTGTTTCTCGTTCTCATAGAGCACGAACTCAAAGGCGAGCGCCGAAGTCACGATGCCGTCGCTCTGGAGGCGGCGGGCGATCTCACCGGCGTTCTCGCCGCGCGCGATCACGAACGGACGCGTCTCCGCCGTGGCGTCCTTCGGCCGGTCGACCTGGCCGCTCACGTGTCCCGACACGATCGTCCGCACGAAGTCCTGCCTGAGAAGCGTGTCGTGCTCGGTCACGTAGGCGACGAACGCGTTCTCGGCGAGTGGCCTCCCGACGAGGACGAGCCCGACGATCGCGAGCGCCACAACAAGAAGGAAGACCATCGGGCCCGAGCTCGAGCTCGACCGTGGCGGACGCGCGCGACCACCGCCGCGAACCGGCCCTCGCGTCGCCGGCTGCTCTTTCACCGCTTCCGGCGAC
>JBIOUD010000209.1:0-7246 GCA_044866725.1 Candidatus Limnocylindria bacterium
GCGGCCTTCAGATCCTCGAATGTCAGCTTCACGCTCGCCTTGGACGCCGCGAGGATCCCGCCGGTCGGCCCGCCGACGTGGATCGCCTTGAGCGGGCCGCTCGCGCCGCCGGCCTTCTCGAGGATCGCACCGAGCGTCGTGCCGAGCGCGAGCTCGTACACGCCGGGGTTGCGGACCGCCCCGGTTACGGACACGAGCTTCGTGTCCGCCTTGGCGCCGTCCGCGACGACCTGTGGCAGCCACGCGATCGTCTCCGCGCTTGAGATGAGCGTCGGGCGTTCGTTCACGCCGCGCACCGCGGGATACGGCGGACGCTGGCGCGCCATCGCGCGCCTCGACTCGAGCACGTTCATGAGCGCGCTCTCCTCGCCACCCATGAACCCGCCGGGTCCGATCGCGACGCTGACCTGGAGCGCACCGAGCCCCTCGCGTCGCTTCTCGATGTCCTGCGTCATGACGTCGCGCGCGCGCTCTGCTTCAGGATGCATGTAGATGAGCGCCTCGACCGCGCCGACCGCGTGCGCCGCGATCGCGACGCCCTGCAGCACGTTCGCCGGGCTCCGTTCGATCATCGTCCGCGAGATCGGGCTGCCCGGATCGGCGTCGTAGGCGTTCGCGATGACGAGCGGCGCGCGCTCGGTCTGTGCCGCGCTCGCGCGCACCGCGGCCATCTTCTTCGCGAGCGGATAGCCACCGCCGCCGCGCCCGCGGAGGCCGCTCCGCTCGATGAGCGCGATGACCTCGTCGGGCCCGAGGCCCCGGGCCTTCTCGACGCCGCCGTCGGCGCGGCCCTCGAGCAGGCTTGCCGCGGTGCTAGTCGGCAAACGTCGGCTCCATCACATGGTGGACCTCATCTTCGTGAAGCTCGTCGTGCGCAGGCGCCGGCGAAGTCTCCGGCCACGCGCCGGCGACGCCGGTGTTCCCGGTGTAGCGGCGGCCGCCTCGCGCGATCGCCGTGCCGCGGCCGTCGGGCGCGCCCTTGAAGTTGGGGAGGATCGACGCCGCGGTGTACACGTCGGTCATCGTCTTTCCGAATTCGTTCGCGATGTGCTCGGCGGCGGTCCATGGCAGGTAGCCGTACGCCTCGTTCGTGAGGTAGAGGACGCGATGCATGCGGTCGAGACCCGCGGGCGTGTCGCGGATGATGCGGTCGACCTTCGCGAGATCGAGCCGGTCCTCTTCCTCGGCCGGTACCGTCACGACCGCGGTGGACATCGGGCGGCGGTCACCGTAGGGCGCCGTCTGCACCATGCGGATCCGGTAGTACGACGCGCGCGGCGCGAGGAGCGGCCGGCGGCGGAAGCCGTTGCGGAACTTGTACGAGATCGAGATGGCGCGCGGCGGGCAGGCCTTCTCGCACATGAGGCACGACTCGCACTTGAAGATGCTCGTCTCCGGCTCGAGGAGCAGCGCGATGAGGCCGCGCGAACGCTCGGGCAGCTCGCGCTTCTCGTACGGGTACTTGCGCGTGACGAGCTTCGCCGCGAAGAGGTGCTGCAGCGTGCGGATCATGCCGCCGCCGATGCCACCGAACATCTAGCGGTCCAGCTCCAGCTCGCGCCTGCGGCGCGTGCCACGCTCACGGCTGGTGGCCCTCGCTCCTCGCGGACGCGCGCTTCGCGCGCTAAACAGGGGCCCCTGCCCCTGACCGCGTCGTCGCTCGTTCACCTGTCAACCTCTCCGAGCACGAAGTCCATCGAGCCGAGGATCGCGACGACGTCCGCGACGAGGCGGCCCTTCAGCAGCCACGGCGCGACCTGCAGGTTGTGGAAGGAAGGCCCGCGCATCTTCGCGCGGAACGGGTTCGGGCTCTTGCCGTCACTGATCATGTAGATGCCGACCTCGCCCTTCGCGCCCTCGACGGTGTAATAGCTCTCGCCCTTCGGGCATTTCCACACATGGCCGAGCCGGGCCCGCACGGCGCCACCCGGAAGATTCGCGATGCACTCGCGGATGAGCGCGATCGCGAGGCGCATCTCACCGACGCGCACCTTGAAGCGCGCGTAGGCGTCGCCGTCAGGGAAGACGGCCGCTTTCATCGACTTCAGCTCGGGGTAGATGGAGTACGGACGGTCGGAGCGGAGGTCCCAGTTCACGCCGGAGCCGCGCAGCATCGGTCCGGTCACGCCGTACGCGAGCGCGACGTCGGCGGGCAGGCGGCCGACGCCGATCGTCCGCTCGAGGAAGATCTCGTTACCCTCGAGGACCTCCATGTAGTCGCGCGTGATGTTCTGCTCGAAGCGATCGAGGAAGCGCTCGAGCTTCTGCAGCCACCCCTGCGGCAGGTCATAGAGCAGGCCGCCGGGACGGTAGTAGTTGAAGTTCATCCGCGAGCCGCAGAGCTCCTCGAACATGTCGAGGATCTCCTCGCGGTCGCGGAGGCACCAGAGGAACGGGGTGCTCGCGCCGACGTCCAGGCCGTACGTCCCGAGCCAGATGAGGTGCGAGGCGCAGCGGCTCATCTCGTCGACGATCACGCGGATGTACTCGGCCCTCGGGGGCACGTCGATCCCCCCGATCGCCTCCATCGCACCGGCGTAGGCGTGCTCGTTCAGCATGTTCGAGACGTAGTCGGACTGATCCGCGTAGCGAATGCCCTGGTGGTAGGTGCGCCACTCGAAGATCTTCTCGAGACCGCGGTGCAGGTACCCCATGACCGGGATGCACTCGATGACCTTCTCGCCCGAGAGCTTGAGCACGAGTCGCAGGACGCCGTGCGTCGACGGATGCTGCGGGCCCATGTTGAGGATGAGCTCTTCGGTCTCGAGTCCCTCGTCGGTCTCGATCACCGGGAGCGTGATCTGCGCGCCCTCGCTGATCTGGCGGATCTCCGCCTCGGTGCTCAGGGTCAACCGCCTCTTGCGATCTTCTCGCGAAGACGCACGACACCTTCGGTCAGCGCCTCGGGCCGCGGCGGGCAACCCGGCACGTAGACGTCCACGGGGACGACGGTGTCGACGCCCTGGAGCGTCGCGTACGAGTCCCAGAACTCGCCACCCGACGACGCGCAGTTGCCCATCGCGATGACCCACTTCGGCTCGGGCATCTGCTCGTAGAGGCGGCGCAGGCGGGGCGCCATCTTATGGGTGACCGTGCCCGCGACGATCATCACGTCGGCCTGCCGCGGGCTCGAACGGAAGACCTCCGCGCCGAACCGCGAGAGGTCGTGCTGTGGCGCCACACTGGCGAACATCTCGATCGCGCAGCACGCCAATCCGTACCCGAGCGGCCACGGGCTGCGCGAGCGCGCCCAGTTGACGAGGTTGGCGACGGTCGTGAAGACGACGTTGTCGTCGTTCGCGAGGAACGGCCTGCGGCTGCTCGGGTCCTCGGACCCGATGCCGACCTGGTCGGAGTGCGGCCGCCGCTGGATGACGTCTTCCTCGAAGTCGATCGGGACGCCCTTGCTGCTCTCGGCGGGCCGCTCTTCGATCGCCATCGAGGTCAAGTCTAGAGAGTTTTCGGGCCAGTGCTGCGGCGCAGGTGGTGCCTAGAGCTTCGTCGCGACACGCAGCACGTTGACGAGATCGTCGTGGACCGCGGGCGCGCTCGCGACGATGTGCGGCTGACCGGCCTTCGCCTGCGTGAGCTGCGTCACGAGTCCGCCTGCTTCCAGGACGAGGAGCGCGCCGGCCTTCCAGTCCCACGGCTTGTCGACCGACTCCCAGTAGCCGTCGTAGCGGCCCGCCGCCACCCAGGCGAGGTCGAGCTGGGCGGAGCCGAATCGGCGGATGTCGCGAACGAACGGAAGAACGCCGGTGAGGATGCGTGCCTGCTCGATGCGCGCCGCGGCGGAGTACGCGAAGCCCGTCGCCACGAGGCTGTTTCCAAGGTAGTCCGGGCCGCGCACGCGCAGCCGCTCGCTGTGCAGCCACGCGCCGCCGCCGCGCGTCGCGGTGAAGAGCTCGTCGCGCGACGGGTCGTACACGACCGCGGCGAGCAGCCCGCGGGCGTCCTCGCACGCGATCGCCACCGCGTAGTGCGGGATGCCGTAGAGGTAGTTCACCGTGCCGTCGAGCGGATCCACGTACCAGGTGAAGCCCGGCTTCTTCTCGCCGGACCCGGTCCCCTCCTCGGCCACGATCTCGTCGTTCGGATACGACGCGCGGAGGATCTTCACGATCTCGCCCTCGGCGGCGCGATCGGCTTCGAGCACGACGTCCGTGCTCGTCGTCTTCGTGGCGAGTCCCGCGTCGCGGCGCGTCCAGCGCCCGACGAGGACCGACGCCGCGGTACGGGCGGCGTCGACGGCGACGCGTACGCGCTGCGCTGCGTCTTCGGACGTTATCGCTGTGTGATCCGGCCTTCGACCTTCGGGTCGAGCGGCGAGCGCGCGGTCATGTACGCGGCGACGGCGTCCACCTCGATGTCGCCGTAGATCACGTTCGTTCCTTTCGCGAACCAGGTGTGACCGTCGCCGCCGAGGAGCAGGTAATCGATCGTCGCGACGTGATAGACGCGCGCCGGATCGAGTGGGAGCCCGCCGATCGTCGCCTCGAGCACGCGATCGCCTCCGGGGTTGCTGAAGCGATACGACCACTTGCCGCCGCCGATCTGCAGCCGGCCGGCGCGTCCCGACGCATCTTCGAGGACCTCCTTGAGCTGCGCCCCAGTGAGGTCGACGCTCACGATCGAGTTCTCGAACGGCAGCACCGCATAGAGCTGGCCGTACGTCACGGGACCGGCCTTCATCGGCGCGCGGATCCCCGCGGCGTTGTAGATCGCGACGTCTGTCTTCCACCCCTGTGCGCGGCCGTATTCGACGAACGCGTCGCCGATCATGTTGCCGATCCCGTTCTCATCGCGCGGGTTATCGAGGTCGTTCTTCAGCGTCCCGACGACACGCTCGGTGTATTTCGCGGCCTCGGTCCGCCGCGACTCCACGATCGCCGCGATCTCGGCATCGGGTCGGAGCGACTGCGATGCCGCGATGGCGATGACCGCATTGGATCGCACCGCATCCGTCATCTTGTGCGTGACCGGGTCGACGATGATCTCGAGGCGGCCGAGGAACTGCGTGTACGCGCCCGCGTTCACGATCGTCGTCTTCCCTTCGACCCGTGCGGTCTGGAGCGACGCGTGATCGTGTGCCGCGACGATGACGTCGATGCCCTGCACCTGTTTCGCGAGAAGCGCGGCGTCGGTCGATCCGATGTGCGCGACGACGACGATGATGTCGGCGCGCTGTCTGAGCTCGGTGAGGAACGGCTCGACCTGCGTCGCGGGACCGAACCGGAGCCCGGCGACGCTCGTCGCTTTCACGATGGTGTTCGACGCGGGGTTGGTGATGCCGAGGATGCCGACCTTCGCGATCCCAAGGTCCTTCACGACGTACGGCTTCAGGTAGGACGGGACCTTCCCGCTCGCGGTCTCGACGACGTTCGCGGCGAGGAACGGGAAGCTCGCCTCGCTGGCGCGCTGCGCGAGCACCTGCGGTCCCCAGTCGAAGTCGTGATTGCCCACGGTCATCGCGTCGTAGCCCATCAGGCTCATCGCCTTCGTCACGGCCTCGCCTTTGTTCGAGTTGCTGATGAACGTGCCCTGCCAGGTGTCGCCGCCATCGACGAGGAGCGTCCGCTGCGCGGCGCGGGCGCGGAGCGCCTTCACCTGCGTGGCCATCATGGCGAGGCCGCCCTGCTGGAACGACGACACCCCACTGGCGATCGTCTCGTAGTCGAGCCGCCCGTGGATGTCGTCGGTATGGAGGAGCTGGATGCGGTCGGCGGCGAGGGCCGTCGCGGCGGCGCTGCCGCTCGCCGGCGAACCTTGCGGGGTGTTCGGTCCGGCTGCCGGCGCGCACGTTAGGACGAGGGCCGCGACGAGGGCGAGGAACGTGCGTCGCACGAACGCGATGCTAGCGCCCGGTCTCTCGACTACCGCTGACCCGCTAGCCGGGCGGCGCTTGGAGGTAGAAGCGCAGCCACACGAAAGCCCCAGCGATCACCAGGATGAGGATCGCTTGCAGCGCCATTCCGCTGATCTGAAGGCGCCGCCGAAAGACGTACAGCGCGATGACCGCGGTCACTCCGAGCATCAGTGCGACGACCCGAACATCGCCGAACGCGATGCCGAGCACGAGGAACAGAGTGACGACGAAGATGCCGACCGCGGCCTCGACGTTGCGTTCGATCCGCCGCACGACGTGAGGCGGGAACGCCGTCGACAAGACCATCCGCACGATCATCGCCAGCACTACGGCTGGCTCACCGGGGCGCCGTCTCGTGCGCGCGGTACTGCAGCTCATACAGCCGGTGATACACGCCCCGTTGCGCGAGCAGATCCTTGTGCGAGCCCATTTCCACGACCCGTCCCTTGTGGAGGACGATGATCCGGTCGACGTTCTGGATGGTCGAGAGACGGTGGGCGATGATGATCGACGTTCGCCCCGACATGAGCTTCGCGAGCGCGTCCTGGATGAGGTGCTCGGTCTCCGTGTCGACCGAACTCGTCGCCTCGTCGAGCACGAGCATGATCTCGGGGTTGAACGCGATCGCGCGCGCGAACGCGAGTAGCTGCTTCTGGCCGACGGAGAGCGTCGAGCCACGCTCGGTGACGACTTCGTCGTACCCGTGGGGCAGCTTGTCGATGAACTTGTCGGCGTTCACGAACCGCGCGGCCGCCCGGACCTGCTCGTCGGTGATGCTGGCCTCGTTCAGCCGGATGTTCGAGGCGATCGTGCCGGCGAAAATGAACGGGTCCTGCAGCACCACGCCCACGTGACGTCGCACGTCGGTCTGCCGCAGCTGCCGGAGGTCGATGCCGTCGAGCGTGATCTTGCCCTTCTGCACGTCGTAGAAGCGCGAGATGAGGCTGATGATCGACGTCTTCCCCGCGCCCGTGGCGCCGACGATCGCGACGCTCTCACCCGCCGTGATCGTGAAGTCGACGTCTCGGAGGACCCAGTCGCCTTCGTTGTAGGCGAAGGAAACGCCGCGGAAACCGATCTCGCCGCGAACGTGCGGCAGCTCCACCGGGTGGTCGGGGTCGACGATGTTCGAGCGCGTGTCGAGGAGACGGAAGACGCGCTCCGACGACGCCATCGCCGCCTGCATGATGTTGTATCGCTCGGAGAGCTCCAGGATCGGCTGGAAGAAGTTCTGCAGGAGCTGCCAGAACGCGACGAGCGTCCCGAGGCTCAGCTCGCCGCCGATGATCCAGTTCGCGCCGACGACGAAGAGCGCAGCGGCCGTCGCGCTGCGCACGAAGTTCACGGTGGGCTGGAAGACGCTCATCGCTCGGACCTGCC
>JBIOUD010000210.1:0-23744 GCA_044866725.1 Candidatus Limnocylindria bacterium
CGCGCCCGCTCTACCTGCACCTCACGCGCGAGCTGTTCACGACTCCCGAGGCGCCGCTCTACATCGGCCAGCCGCCGCTGCGCGAGAAGGCCGACCTGTATGCGGCCTGGCGCGCGCTCGCCGACGGGACCTGCGACGCGGTCGGGACGGATCACTACCCGCACCGGCGGATCGCGAAGCTCGCGCCCGGCCTGACGTTCGACAAGATCCCGCCCGGCGTCGCGAACCTCGAGACGCTCCTTCCGATGCTCTACTCAGAGGGAGTGCGCAAGGAGCGGCTCACGGTCGAGCGCCTCGTCGACGTCCTCGCGACGACGCCGGCACGCATCGCCGGCCTGGAGACGAAAGGTGAGATCGCGGCGGGGAAGGATGCCGATCTCGTGATCCTCGACCCCACGGAGAAGCGCACCGTCCGTGCGGCCGAGATGCACTCGGCCTGCGACTACGACCCGTACGAAGGGTGGGACGTCACCGGATGGCCGCGCATCGTGATCCTCCGCGGTCAGGTCGCGTACGACCGCCGCGAGATCCGCGCAGCGGCTGGCACCGGCCGCTTCGCGCCGCGCTCGCCGGTCGCGTAGGTGGTCACTCGACATGTCGAGTGACCGTCCTGCTGCTTCGCCTTCGGCTTCGCAGTAGCGTGTCCATCGTGGAGCGGCTCCGGTACGACGACGACACCGCGTTCACCTTGGCGGACGATGCCTCGACGCTCGCGCGCATCACGCGCACCGCGACCGCCGACCAGCTGCGGGCGGCCAAGTTCGACCAGTGGACCGCGCTCGAGGTCATCGGCCACGTCGCCGACATGGCCGACGTCTTCGCCGAGCGCGTGCGTCGCATCGTCGGCGAGCACAAACCGCGCCTCGCCTCCGTCGATCAGGACAGAGTCCACGCGGAGGCGCGCAACAACGAGCGCGATCCGATGGAGCTGAGTAGGCGCGTGCAGGCCGCGCACGGCGAGATCGTGCGGCTGCTCGCGACGCCCGCGAACCGCGCGCGGCTCGGCGTGCACGGCGAGTGGGGCGAGGTCGATGCGGCGCACGTCGCCGCGTATCAGGCGCGCCACGCGCACGAGCACGTCGCCGAGCTTGCTCCCAAGTTCCCACCGGCCAGGTAGATATCGAGCGCTAGCCTCCTCGCCATGGGTTGCATGGCCCGCGGCCTGGCGGTCTGCCTCGTCTTGCTCGGCCTTCCGCTCGCCGTCGTCGCGATCCCGCTGTTCGCTATCGGGCTCGTGATCTTCTCGTCGGACACGTACGTTGGCGCGCTCGACCGATCGCAGGCGCTCCAGCGGCTGCCCGATGCGGCAGCCGAACAGCTCTACCTGAGCCTCCACTACGAGGGGCGAGAGCAGGCCGACGCCGCCGAAAGCGTGCCCGGCGGCGCGCCCGCCGCGCTCGCGGCACTCGACGAGGCGCAGCTGCGCGCGCTCATGAGCGATCTTCTCGCGCCCGAGGATCTGCGGCCCGCGGTCGAGGGCTTCTTCCGCTCGTTCTTCGCCGCGACGTCTGGTTCGACGGAGCCGGTCGTCATCCCGCTCGCGCCACTGAAGGCGCGACTCGCCGGTGGCGCGGCGGCGGAGACCTATCTCACGCTGCTGCGCGCCCAGCGCCCGTGCACCGACGCCGAGACGCAGGTGGCCATCGCACGGAGCAAGACCGACGTCCCGGCCTGCCGGCCGACCGAGGCCGTCATCGCCCAGATCCGGCCGGATGTCGAGGCGACGCTGAACGGGCTCATCGCGCAGCTGCCCGATCAGCAGTCCATGGCGGCGTCGCTCGATCCCCAGTTCCTGAGCACACTCCAGATGCTGCGACGGGTCGTGCTCCTCGCGCCCATCGCGCCGATCGTGCTGTTCCTTCTCGCAACCGCCCTTTCGGGGACGACCGCACGCGTCGCGCTGCGGACGTGGGGCGTCCTGTTCGCGCTCCTTGGCGGTCTCATCTTCGCGAGCACCTTCAATACGACCGCGGTGTTCGAACAACGCTGGACCGAGGGCGTCGCGGGCATCCCGCCCTACTGGGCGCCCTCGCTCACCACCGTGATGCACGACGTGCTGCGCGAGATGGTCGCCGCCGTCACGAACGGGCTTGTCTTCGTCTCCGGCCTCATCGGCCTCATTGGCCTCGCGCTCATCGTCTTCGTGCAGCGGCGGAGTGCCGAGCCCGAGACGGCTCCCGTGCTCGCCAACTGACGCGACGGCGCTCGCTCGCCCGCCCGCATCATCGAACAGCAACTCTTAGTCGTGGCGTAATACGTGTGTGGAGTCCCTGCGGGAGACGGCGCTCGCGCCGCTCTCGCGCGCCGACGCCGAACGGCTTCTTCCAGAGCTCTCGACCGGACGTCAGTCGCTTGAGCGTCGCGTCCTTCGGGCCCGCTGCCTGAAGTACCTCGAGTCCTTCGACCTCGCGTGGGCCGAGCTCTCCGCGGTCTTCCCACTGGTGAAGGACCCGCTCCTCCAGGCGCGCATCGCCGTGGACCTCGTGCACCTCTCGTATTACCTGGTCCGGCGTGACGACTTCCTCCGCTACAGCGCGTTCGCGCAGGGCCCCGCCGCGGGCGACCCGCTCATCCTCGCGGAGCTGCACCTGGGCTCGTCGATCGTGAACACCGCCGGGAACGAGGTCCGGCAGGCGCTGCAGGACGCGCGGCGCGCCGAGGACGCGCTCGCCGCGGCGCCGAAGGGGCGCGGCCGCGACCTCGTCACGACGCGTGTGCAGCGACAGCTCGCGCACCTCCTTTCGCACTCGGGCGACTATGTCGGCGCGCGCGCCGCGGCGGACGCGACCATGAAGCACGCGGCCCGTCTCAACGATCCGGCGGAGGCGGCATGGGCCGCGTACACGGTCGGCTTCGTCGACTGGTTCGCGGGAAAGCTCGAGAGCGCCGCCGACCACTTCACGAAGGCCGAGGCCGAGCTCCGCCAGTACGGCTCGTCGCTCTGGCGGCACACGCTCCTCTGCCTCGGACGCGCGAAGCTCGAGCGCGGCGAGCTCACCGAGGGCGAGCGCCTCGCGCGACAGAGCGCGACGGGCGCCGCCGAGGACCAGGGCCACATCGCCCTCCTGCGCGGCGAGACCGAGGTCGCCGATCTCATCCTCACTCGCGTCGGCAAAGGCATGCCCGAGGACGAGCAGTTCCGCGACTTCGTGCGCGCGATCGTGAAGGCGCAGAAGGGCGACCCGCGCGGCGGCGTGCGGATGCTCGAGCAGGCGACGCGCGAGTTCGAGGCGCGCGGCATGGACCACTGGGCGATCGGCGCGGCCGTCCACGCCGCGTTCTGGCGCGAGACGATCGTGCGCGGCGGCGGCGCGGGGCGCGCGGTGCAGCTGGTGCGCGACATCGGCACGCGCGGCGGAGAGGGCTTCGCCTACTACCTCCCCGACGTCGCGGAGTGGCTCGGCCGCTCCGCCGAGCGCGACGCGCAGGCGAGGACGCTCGGTCGCGCCATCCGCGCGCGCGCCGAATCGGCGCAGGGTCGCGCGAAGGCCGATGCCGGCGAGGGCGCTGGCGCGTCGGCGCTCGACGAGGCGACCTTCGGACTGCGCGCGATCGGGCTCACCTGGCGCGAGATCGGGATCCTGCGCGAGATGGAGCAGCTCTCGCGTGAGGGGAAGCGCCTCGATCGCGAGGCGCTCGCGAAGCGGCTCACCGTCTCACCGAACACGCTGCGCGTGCACCTCACGCGCATCCGCGCGAAGCTCGACGTCGTCGACAAACGCGGCGACGAGGTGCTGTTAGAAGCAGCGCTCTCGCGGAGGCCCGGTCTGGCTTAGGGCACGAGGTGGATGTCAGGGCCGGCCGGTACGAGGCCGATCGACGTGATGCGCCAGCCCGAGGCGTCGCGATCGAATTGCACGCCGAAGAGCGGCGAGCCTGGCCCCCACGTGATCGTGCGAACGAGATGCGCGGAGCCGAGGGCGACCCGCTCGTCGTCCGGCAGCGCGTCCCAGCTTCCCGCCTCGCGCCGCGCGAGCTCGCTGTCCACGACGTTGTCGGCGTAGGTCGCGTAGAGCGCGACCAACCCGCGACCGGGTGGCGGCAGCGCGAGTGCCTGCGCCACGACGTCGCCCGACGCGAAGCGAGACATCGTGGCCGCATCGCCGTCGCGCAATCCGCCGACGAGGCCCATGAGCAGCAAATACGGATGCACGGTCTGGCGCTCCGCGACGAGCACCCATCCGTCGGCCCGACGCTCGAAGAGCCATTGCGCGCCGCCGGGCCAACCGGCGTGACTCCACCAGGTGAGCGCGCGGTCGCCGGTGGCACGGCCCTCCACGAGGAGGCGGCCGTCGCTCAGCAATCGCGAACCGCGTATCTCTGCGCGTGGTGCGAAGCTCAGCGTCGTACGCGCCGTCGCGCCGGAGATGAGCACAGCCGCGAGGCCGATCGTTCCAGCCGACCCTCCGCTGTTGATGGCGATGAGGTACTCCCGACCGTCCGCATGGACCGTCGGAGCGATAGGCCCGGGCGCGTAGCCGAGCGGCGCCGACGCGATGCGCCAGTAACCGCGGTCCACCCAGAGGACCGCGCCGCGTGCGCTCGCGAAGGGGCTCGCCGCGCCGATGAAGACGACCTCATCCGCGCCACTGCCCAGCGACGACGCCCGGCCAAGGCACGCTCGCGAGGCGTTCAAGATGTCGGCGATCTCGATCCCGGAGCGGCCGTCCGCGAGGGCGAGCAGCAGATCGAGGCGAGGTCCCGTTTGGGCGATCGTGGCGAGGTCGCACTGTCGGAGCTCGGAAAGCAGGCGCGCGGTGAGGTCCTCCGCCGGCGTTGAGGCCGTCGCTGTCGTCATGAGGATCGCGAGGACCAGGCTCAACACGCCCAAAGCATCCTCACGACGCCCATCCTCCGCGTCAGATTTCGCGCGGGACAACTCCTAGTCGAGCGTCACCGTCTCGCGCCACGCCGGGACGTGCACGTCGAACCCGAGCGCGCGCACCTTCGGCTCCAGCGCGGCCTCGGCCGGCGGGTCGCCGTGCACGATGAAGATGCGCTTGGGCTGGCGTTTCCCGCGCTTGAAGTTGCCGACCCAGTCCAGCAGCTCGGACTCGTCGGCGTGCGCCGAGAACCCCGAGATCGAGACGACGCGGCAGCGGACCTCGTGCACCTGGCCATCGAGCTTGATCTCGCGCGCCCCCGCCTGGAGGTGCGCGCCCAGAGTGCCCTGCCCCTGATAACCGACGAAGAGCAGCGTCCCCGCCGGGTCTTCGACGATGTCCTTCAGGTGGTGAAGCACGCGGCCGCCGGTGAGCATCCCGTTCGACGCGACGACCATGTACGGCCTCGGCGATGAGCGGATCTTCTTCGAGTCGCTCGAGTCGTTCGTGACGCGCGCGCCCGGGTAGTCGAGCGGGTCGTCGTTGCGCGCGAGCAGCGCACGGGTCTCCGCGTCGAAGTACTCGCGGTGACGCTTGTAGATGTCGGTCGCTTTCGACGCCATCGGCGAGTCGAGGAAGAGCGGCAGCCGCGGGATCTTCTTCTCGGACAGCAGCCGGTCCAGCGCGAAGACGATCTCCTGCGTGCGGCCGATGGCGAACGACGGCACGACCAGGACTCCCGTCGCGTCCGCGACCGCGCGCACGACCTCGGCGAGTGTGCGCACCGCTTCCTCCTGCGGCCCGTGCTCGCGACCGCCGTACGTCGCCTCCATGAGGACGTAGTCCGCGTCGGTCACCACGGTCGGGTCGCGGATGATCGGCGTGCGTGGCCGCCCGATGTCACCCGAGAAGACGATGATCCGGTCGCCATCACCGTCGTTCGCGACGACGCGGATGATCGCCGAGCCGAGGATGTGCCCCGCGTCGAGGAACGTCGCCTTCACGCCGGGTGCGACGTCGACCTCGGTGCCGTAGCCGATCCCGTGGAAGAAGCGCAGCGACGCCTGCGCCTCAGCGGCGGTGTACAGCGGGTCCTCGATCGCCGTCGTCGCCGCGGGCTGCTGCTCGCGGATCGCCCGTTCCACGTCGCGCGTATCGCGGCGCTCGGTGCGCGTCTCGGCGGCCTGTTCCTCTTCGTCCCCCGACGCGGGCCGTGGCGCGCCGCGGCGCTCGCCGCGCTTCGCGAACTCCTCCTGCAGCTTTCCCGAGTCGAGGAGCACGACCGCCGCCAGCTCCACCGTTCCCGCGGTCGCGAAGATCGGCGCGCGCATCCCTTGCTTCACGACGTGCGGGATCAGCCCGCAGTGATCGAGATGTGCGTGCGTCAGCAGGAGCGCGTCGATCGATGCGGCGTCGTAGGCGAGCGGCGCGCGGTTGTGCTCGGTCTCGTGCGGATTGCCTTGGAACATGCCGCAGTCGACCAGGATCTTTGCGCGCTTCGTCGTGAGGAGGAACTGCGAGCCCGTCACGGTCGACGCGGCGCCCAGGAAGCGCAGCTCCATCTCTGGCTACTCTAGGTCGCTATGTTCGGACCCGTGTTGAAGGGCGAGCGCGTCAGCCTGCGACCCGCGGACGACGCGGACCCGCCGCGTTTCGTCCCATGGTTCGCGGACATGGAGGTCACGCGATTCCTCGGCCGGCGGATGGCCGTCGCGCTCTACCACGAGATCGCGTTCCTGAAGTCGGTCGGCGAGTCGAAGACCGACGTCTTCTGGATGATCGACGCCGACGGCGAGACCGTCGGCGCGACCGGCATCCACGCGATCGACTGGCCGAACGCGCACGCGACGACCGGGATCGTTATCGGCGCGAAGCACAAGTGGGGCAGCGGCATCGCGACCGAGGTCATGCGCCTCCGCACCGCCTACGCATTCGAGCAGCTGAACCTGCGCAAGCTCATGACCGAGGTGTTCGTCGAGAACGAAGCGAGCAAGCGTGCTCTCGAGAAGAACGGGTATCGCACCGCGGGCACGCACAGGCAGCACTTCTTCGCGCGCGGGAAGTGGCACGACGTGTGGCTTGGCGAGATCGTGCGCGACGAGTGGGAGAGCACGCGCCGCTGACACCATAGTGCGACTCGGTCAGCGGTCGCTCCTCTGCTAGCCTTCGTTCTCTGGGCGGGTGTTGGTGAGTTGAAGCGGTTCATCCTTCTCCTTCTGCTGCTTGTCCTCGTCGGAGGCGGCGTGTACCTCTACCTCCCGCGCGGCAACGCGCTCAGCGCCGCGGTCGCGGCGACGCTGTCGATCCTCAACACCGACATCACCTCGCAGCGCGGCGGCACCGGCGACTTCAGCCCCGCGCTCGATGGTGACCTTCTCGCGAACGGCGACGTCGTGAAGAGCTCGACGGCCGGTCGCGCCGTTCTCACGTTCTTCGACGCGTCGACGATGACCGTCGAGACGGGTTCGGAAGTGAAGGTGACGACGCTGAACCGCCTCGACAACGGCGGCATCCAGGCGACGATCGAGCAGACCCTCGGCCGCAGCTGGTCGTCGGTGCAGAAGCTGAAGACCCCCGACTCGAAGTTCGAGATCAAGACCCCGACTTCGACGGCGGTCGTGCGCGGCACCTCGTTCGAGGTGATCGTCGTGCAGAACGCCGATGGCACGTTCCAGGTGACGTACAAGACCGACGAAGGCGAGCTCGCGGTCACCGCGAACGCAGGTGGCACCGTCGCGGTGCCGGCAGGCACGCAGGTGAGCATCGCGACGAACCAGCCGGCGCCCGCCGCCGCGACACCGATCCCGCCGTCGCCGACGTTGCGCGTCACGTCGTCGGCCGGCATCGGCTACGCGCTCACCGCTCCGACGGGTGCGACGTGCGGATCGGCCGGCAACAAGGCCGAGATCCCGGGCTGCCTCGTGAACGGGAACGTCGTCACGATCCGCGAGCCCGTCGCCGGCCGCTATGGCGTGACGATGACCTCCGCCGCCGCAGCGGGGGCGACCCTAAAGGTCGAGGCGCTCCGCGGCACGACCGTCGAGGCGACGCAGACGTTCACGCGCACGTTCGCGGTCGGCGACCTCGTTCGCAGTGGGTTCACCTACGGTGCGGCGACGCCGCAGACCGTGAGCGCGTTCGAGGCCGCGGAGCTCGTCACGAGCGTGTGCGGTGCGCAGGCGACCGGCCGCGTCTTCTCCGGCGGCACGCTCGACGAGCGGTACGCGCAGTTCGACGCCTTCGTCCGCACGAACAAGAGCGTTCCGGTATCGCTCGTCGTGAACGAGGCGGACGTCGCGGCCGCCGTGACGAAGCTCATTGCCGAGCAGGGCGCGAGCCTGCCGATCACGATCAAGGACGTGAAGATCACGCTCGACGGCGCGGGCGTCCACCTCTCGGGCGGCGCGACGACGCCGATCGGCGAGCAGAGCGCGAGCGCGGAGATCGCGATGGGCCCGGTGAATGGGAAGCTCGCGTTCCGCGTGCGCAGCCTGACCGCGGGGCCGCTTCCCGGCGGGCTCCTCGATCAGGTGAAGGGACAGATCGAGAAGACCGCGAACGAGCAGGCCGCCTCGTTCCCGCTCGTCGTCCGCCAGGTGCTCTTCCGTTCTGGCTGCGTCGCGATCGTCGGCACGACGCCGCAGTAAGGGCCTTCGGCCCTTCTCCAGACTGAGTACGCTTCCACGCATGGACCCCCGCCTCGATTCCCTCATCCGTGACGGCATGTCCGCGTATCACGTGCCCGGCATCGCGGTCGGCATTTGGAACGACGGTGAGGAGGAGCTCGGTGGCTGGGGAGTGACGAACGTCGACCACCCGCTCGACGTGAACGGCGACACGCTCTTCCAGATCGCTTCGATCACGAAGACGATCACGGCGACGGTCATCATGCGACTCGTCGAGCAGGGCAAGCTCGATCTCACCGCGCCGGTCCGCCGCTACATCCCGTCGTTCAAGCTGAAGGACGAGTCCGCGGCCGCGGGCGCGACGGTGAAGCACCTCGTGACCCACACCGGCGGCTGGCTCGGCGATTCGTTCCGCGACTTCGGCAACGGCGACGACGCGCTCGCGAAGTACCTCGAGGCCATGATCGAGCTCGAGCAGCTCACGCCGCTTGGCGAGGTCTGGCATTACTCGAACAGCTCGTTCGTCGTTCTCGGTCGTCTCATCGAGGTCGTGACCGGGAAGACGTACGAGCAGGCCACGCGCGAGCTCCTCTTCAAGCCGCTCGGCATGGACCACAGCGTGTTCAACGCCGGCGAGGCGATCGTCCACCGAACGTCCGTCGGCCATCAGATCCGCGACGAGGTCCCGAGGGTCGTGACGCCGTGGGCCTTCCCGCGCGCGGCGACGCCGGTCGGGGGCGTCGTCTCCACGGTCCGTGATCTTCTCGCGTACGCGCGCTTCCACATGGGCGACGGCACGTCGCCGAGCGGCGAGCGCCTCATGTCGCGGGCGACGCTCGAGCTCATGCGCACGCCGCAGGCCGACGCGGACCTTGACCGCAAGGTCGGCATCGCGTGGTTCCTGCGCGATCAGGGCGGCTTCCGCCTGCAGTACCACGGCGGCGTCGCGATCGGGCAGCAGGGCGTGCTCATGATCGCGCCCGACCGGAAGGCAGCGATCGCGGTGCAGACGAACTCGGTGCGGGGCGGCCTGCTGCACACCGAGGTGACGAAGTGGTGGCAGAAGGAGTACCTCGGCTTCGAGGCGCCGACCCCCGCCTACATCGAGCTCCCGGCCGCGCGCTACGCGCAGCTCGCCAGGCGTTACACGGCCGAGCTGTCGGACGCGCAGCTCGACATCTCGGACACCGGCCTCATCTACCGGTCTTTCTCGCACAACAAGCTGAAGAACGACCCGCCGCCGCAGGATCCGCCGCCCTCCCGCGTCGCGTTCACGTCGGAGACGCAGTTCACGCTGCTCGAGGGACCGCTCAAGGACACGCGCGGCGAGTTCCTCACCGACGCGGCCGGCACGGTCCGGTGGATGAGGGTCGGAGGACGGGTCTACAAGCCCTCAAACTAGGCGCGTGCGGCAGTACCTCGACATCCTTCGCAAAGCCCTCGAGACCGGCGTCGACCGCGACGACCGCACCGGCACGGGCACGCGCGCGATCTTCGGCGAGGTCATGCGCTTCCGCATGTCCGAGGGCTTCCCCGCGGTCACGACGAAGCGGCTCGCGTTCCGCTCCGTGCTCGGCGAGCTTCTCTGGTTCCTCGCGGGGTCGTCCGATGTGAGGGAGCTGCATGCCCTCGGCGTGCGCATCTGGGATGGGAACGCGTACGCGCCGTACTGGACGCCGAAAGCGCGCTTCGACGGCGACGCCGGCCGCAATTACGGCCAGCAGTGGCGCGATTGGATCGCGCCAGATGGCACTCACGTCGATCAGCTGCGGACCGTCGTCGCGCGCCTGAAGAGCGATCCATCAAGCAGACGTCACCTCGTCACCGCGTGGAACCCCGGAGAGCTCGACGAGACGTCGCTGCCCGCGTGCCACGCGTTGTTCCAGTTCTTCGTGGCGGAGGGCCGCCTGTCGCTGATGATGTACCAGCGCTCCTGCGATCTGTTCCTCGGCGTGCCGTTCAACATGGCGCAGTACGCGGTGCTGCTGCACCTCGTCGCGCAGTTCACCGGCCTCCTCCCCGACGAATTCATCCACGTGCTCGCCGACGCGCACATCTACCGCGACCACATCGAGCCGGTGCGGCAGCAGCTCGCGCGCGAGCCCTTCCCGTCGCCGCGGCTCGCGCTCGACCCGTCGCTCCGCGACCTCGACGACGTGGTCGCGCGCTATCACGACATCGTCGAGCGCGCGCGTGCCGGCGAGAAGCCCGGTCCGCTGCTGGACGGCGTCGCCCGCCTCGAGCAGTACCAGTTCCATCCGCCGATCGAGGCGAAGATGGCGGTATGAGCCGGATCGCGTTCGTCGTCGCCGTCGATCGGAACAACGTGATCGGAAAGGACGGCCGGCTCCCGTGGCACCTCTCCGACGATCTGCGGTACGTACGGACGCTCACGACCGGCAAGCCGCTGATCATGGGCCGGAAGACGTACGACTCGATCGGACGTCCGCTGCCCAACCGCACGAACATCGTGCTGACGCGAGATCCGTCGTTCCGACCCGAGGGCGTGCTCGTCGCGTCGACGCCGGAGCAGGCCCTCGCGCTGGCCGGCGACGCGCCGGAGATCATCGTGTTCGGCGGCGCGCAGATCTTCGATCTGTTCCGCGCGAAGGCCGATCGCATCTACCTCACCAGGGTCGATGCCAAGAGCGACGGCGACACCCACTTCTCGTACGAGCCACGCGAATGGCGCGTCGTCGAGGAACGGCACCACGACGCGGACGCGCGACACGCGTACGCGTTCGACTGGCTCACACTCGATCGCATCCCCGCGACGGAGCGGGCGCGATGAGCCGGCCGACGGGCGCGGCCTTCGTCTGGGATCCGACCATCGCCTCGCACGTCTATCGCGACGACCATCCGCTCAAGCCGAAACGTCTCGTCGGCGTCTACGAGACGCTGCGCGGGCTCGGCGCGTTCGACGCGCCGGGAGCGAAGGTGCTCGCGCCGCGGGCCGCGACGCGACACGAGATCGAGCGCATCCACGCGCGCGAGTACGTCGACGCCGTGATGCGGGCGTCGGCCTCGCCGACCCGTGATGACTACGATCAGTGGGGCCTCAGCGCCTACGGTGACACGCCAGCGTTCAAGGGGATGCACGAGGTCAGCCTCCTCACCACCGGCGGATCGCTCGTGGCGATGGAGGAGTCGGTCTCGGGCAACGTGCGCGTCGCCGTGAACTTCTCGGGTGGGCTCCATCACGCGATGCGCCGCAACGCCTCGGGCTTCTGCATCTACAACGACCCCGCGATCGTCTGCGCGACGCTCGCCGATCGCGGGATGAAGGTCGCGTACGTCGACATCGACGCGCACCACGGCGACGGCGTGCAGAAGGCGTTCTACGAGTCGGACCAGGTGCTGACGATCAGCCTGCACCAGTACGGCGTGATCCCGGAGCTCGGCCGCCCGTTCTTCCCCGGCACGGGTACGGCCGACGAGCGCGGGCGGGGCAAGGGCGCGGGCTACAGCATCAACGTGGCGCTCCCCGCGTACACCGACGACGTGGCCTATATCCGCGCGTTCGATGAGGTCGTCCCGCGACTGGTCGATCGCTTTCGGCCGGACGTGCTCGTCACGCAGCACGGCATCGACCCGCACTTCACCGACCCCCTCACGAACCTCCAGCTCTCGACACGCGCGCGCGAGCACATCGTTCGCTGGTTCGCCGAGAGCCCGTACACCTGGACGGCGATGGGCGGCGGCGGCTACGCCCTGGACGCGGTGCGCCGCAGCTGGTCGATCGAGTACCTGATCATGCTCGGCGCCCAGATCCCACCCGAGCTGCACGACGCCGATCCACCGGTGTGGACCGGCAACGAGCGGCGCACCATCGACACGATGACGGACCGCGCCATCAAGGAGGCGGTGATCGCAGCATGGTGACGCTCACGCGGCTCGTCGACTTCGCGTTCGCGCCGCGGGCCGCGGTCGCGTTGGTGCTCGAGCGCGGCAGTGCGCTCCTCGCGTTCGTGCTCATGGCGATCGCCAGCCTGGTGTCGGCGATGTCCGCCGCGCGCGTGGCCGAGACGATCGACATGGATGCGCTCTTCTTCGCGGGGACCCGCCAAACGTGGGTGCAGGCGATGATCGACCAGCTGGGACCGGAGCGGACCGCGGTCGTCCTCTACCTCGTGCAGCGTTCCTTCGACGCGATCATCGTCGCGACCGCGATCAGCCCGCTGTTCGTGTGGCTTCTCGGGTCGAGCGCGATCCACGCGTCCGCGCGCCTCGCGGGCATCCGTCGCCCCTACCTGCCGCTGCTCATCGTCTTCGCGTACGCGACCGCGCTCACGCTCGTGCCCGCGAGCATCGCGACGCTCGTGCTGGGCTCCGGTGACACGGCGCCCGCGCGCATCGCCGGCGCGATCGGGTGGATCTGCCTCATCTGGCTCGGCGTGATCGCGCACCGCGCGATCCAGGTGCACTACGGCGTCAGTGGCGAGAAGTCGATCCGCATCCTCGTGATCGCGGTCGTGCTCTTCTACATCGTGCCGCTGATCTTCATCGTCCTCGCGGCCGTGTCGATCATCATCGCGGCGATCCTGCTCGAGTACTTCTAGTGCGCCGCGTCGCGGCCGTCGTGGGACTTCGCTGCCCACGCTGTCTGGAGGGGCGCGTGTGGCGCGGGTTCCTCTCGATGAACGAAAAGTGCCCGAGTTGCGGCCTCGTCTTCGAGCGCGAGCCCGGCTACTTCACCGGCGCGATGGTCGTGTCGTACGTGCTCGCGGTGCCGGTCCTCGGCGCGATCGTCGTCGGGCTCATGGCGTTCGGTGGGCTCGACGCCGTGCCGGCACTGCTCATCGGCGACGCCGTCTACCTCGCCCTGGTGCCGTTCATCTTCCGCTACTCGCGCGTCGTGTGGCTGCACTTCGACTGGGCCATGGACCCCGAGCGACCCCCAGATCGCCTGCGCTAGCGTTTCGTCCATGCCCGCATGGACCCCGAGCACGGCGTACCTCAATCGGAGCCGCCTGAAAGCGTTCGCTCACGCGCATGGTCATCCGGATTACACGTCGCTCCTGCGCTGGTCGCAGACCGATCTTGACGCGTTCTGGCGCGCGACCGACCACGACCTCGGACTCGTCTGGACGAAGAAGTACGACCGCGTGTTCGACGACTCGCGCGGCATCCCCTGGACCACGTGGTGGACCGGCGGCCGGATGAACTACGTGAACACCGCGCTGCGGATGCGACTCGGGCCGGACCGCATCGCCGTCATCGCCGAGGGCGAGGAAGGCGCGGTGCGGCGCATCTCGTACGGCCAGTTACGGGCCGACGTCGTCGCGTTCGCGCGCGGCCTGCGGCGCCTCGGCCTCGGGCCGGGCGATCGCATCGGGATCTTCATGCCGATGACCTACGAGTGCGTCGTCGCCGTGCTCGCGGTCGGCTATATCGGGGGTGTGTACATCCCGATCTTCTCGGGGTACGCCGCGGACGCCATCGCCGGCCGGCTCCGCGACTGCGAGGCGGTCGCGCTCATCACCTCGGACGGCTTCTACCGTCGTGGCGGGATCGTCCCGATGAAGCGCACCGCCGACGCGGCGGCCGACGCCGCGCCGAGCGTGCGTCACGTCATCGTCGCGGACCGCGTCGGGGCTGGCTACGCGCACGCGCCCCGCGACGTCACGTGGGCCGAGGTCGCCGCCGGCCCCGGGACGGCGGAGTGGGAGCCCGCGGACACGTCGGCTGAGGATCCGTTCATGGTCATCTACACCTCGGGCACGACGGGCAAGCCGAAGGGCGCGGTCCACGTGCATGGGGGCTTTCCGGTGAAGGCCGCGCAGGATCTCGCGCACTGCTTCGACCTGCAGGACGGCGACGTCATCCTCTGGATGACGGACATCGGATGGATGATGGGGCCGTGGCTCATCGCCGGCGGGCTCATGCTCGGCGCGACGATCGTGGTGTACGACGGCACGCCCGACTTCCCCGACGCCTCGCGCGTGTGGTCCATGGTCGAGCGCCACCGCATCACCCACCTCGGCATCTCGCCGACCGCGATCCGCGGGCTGATGCGGAGCGGGGAGGACCCGGTGAAAACGCACGACCGCTCGTCGCTGTTCGTCCTTGGGTCGACCGGCGAGCCGTGGAATCCCGATCCGTGGTGGTGGTACTTCAAGAACGCCGGCGAGTCGCGCTGCCCGATCATCAATTACTCCGGCGGCACCGAGGTCGCTGGCGGGATCGTCGGGTGCACCACATGGACGCCGATCCAGCCCGGCTCGTTCATCGGGCCGTGTCCTGGCATGGATGCCGACGTCGTCGACGAGAGTGGCCGATCGGTCCGCGGCGCCGTGGGCGAGCTCGTCATACGCAGACCGTGGCCCGGAATGACTCGCGGGTTCTGGAACGACAGTCGCGATGCCGAGAGTCGGTATCTCTCGACGTATTGGGGCCGCTGGTCCGGTGTCTGGGTCCACGGCGACTGGGCGCGAGTCGACGACGAGGGCTACTGGTATATCGAAGGCCGCAGTGACGACACGCTGAAAGTCGCCGGGAAGCGCGTGGGGCCGGCCGAAGTCGAGTCGGCCGCCGTCGCGCACTCGGCGGTGAGCGAGGCAGCCGCCGTCGGCGTGCCGCATGAGATCAAGGGCGAAGGCATCGTTGTCTTCTGCGTGCTTCGCCCGGGGCGGGAGGGGAGTGACGCCCTCGCCGGCGAGATCAAGGACAAGATCGCGGAGCTGCTCGGCAAGCCGCTGCGCCCCGAGGCGGTGCGGTTCGTCGCGCAGCTGCCGAAGACGCGCAACGCGAAGATCCTGAGGCGCGTCATCCGTGGGGCCTACCTCGGGAAGTCGGATCTCGGTGACCTGTCCGCGCTCGAGAACCCCGCCGCGGTCGAGGACATCCGAGCATTGGCGCGGTGACTCACGTGGCGCCCGCCGACATCCCGAGATAGGAACGGTGGGCTCGCCCGTTCGGGCAAGCCCACCGCATCGCGCCGCAGCCGCATCCAAAGCAGGACGCGTGCCGATATTCGCGACGTCAGCGGAACGAGACGCGACGGGAGCACGGTCGCCCGTGCTCCCGCCCGACGTGCTCTAGGCCGAACGGGGCGCGGTGATGGCGCGCACGAGCGCGACGAGCAGCGCGCCGACGAGGAACAGGAAGACGATCGCAAGGAGTGCCGCGATGTCGAGGATCGGCGGCCCGCTCGGCTCCGGGAAGATGCCCTGGAACGGACGGACGAGCGGCTCGGTCACGCCATACAGCGCCGACACGAGCGGCTGGTTCGCATTCGCTCCGGCGATCTTGAAGATGAAGCGGAGGAGCAAGAGGACCTCGAGCACCGTGAAGAGAAGAGTCACGACGCTGGTCACGGTCCAGACGGGAGCGCTCGCGGTCCCGCCGCCGACGTTGACGTTCGACGTTGGTGTCGTCGTCACTGCCGGGCTGTCGTGCAGATGCTCGATGCGCTCGACCCGCTCAACGCGTTCGGTGGGATGGTCATCGTGTCGTATAGCCATGCCCGAGGATCGAGCAGGCTCCGTGCCAAGCCGGTAACCTGCCGAGCATGGAGGCGTTCTCCTTCGCGCATCGTCAGCGCGTGCGTTTTGGCGAGACGGACATGCAGCAGGTCGTCTATTACGCGAACTACCTCCTCTACGCCGAGGTCGGACGTGTCGCGTATCTGCGCCACCTCGGCATCGACTACACCAAGGACTTCCTCGACCGTGGCGTCGACTTCACGATCGGCGAGGCGCATCTCAAGTACCGCGCGCCGCTGCGGTTCGACGAGGAGTTCGACATCAAGGTGCGCGTCGGGGAGATCCGGCACTCGTCGTGGTCCTTCGAGTACGCGATCGATCGCGCCGATGGTCTGCACTGCGCGGACGTGAACACGGTCCAGGTCGTCATCGGGCGCGAGGAGACGCTGCGGGCGCAGCGCATGCCGGAGGGACTGAGAATGGTCTTGGAGAGCGCGAAACGTGGATCTTGAGCTGCCCGAAGAGCTGAAGCTTCTCCAGACCTCGGTGCGCAAGTTCGTCGACGAGACGCTCGCGCCGCACGAGAAGGAGATCGAGGAGACAGACGCCATCCCGCGCGAGCTCATCACCGCGATGGGCGGGGCGGGACTCTTCGGCATCGGCCACGACGAGCAGTGGGGTGGCCAGGGCTTCGGCAAGCTCGGCTACTGCGTCGCGATCGAGCAGGCCGGTCGCGTGAACGCGGCGCTCTGGAACGTCGTCGGCGGCAGCGCGGGTCTCTGCGGGACGGCGATCGAGATCGGTGGACCCGACGAGCTCCGCACGCGGTTCCTCCCGGACGTCTTCGCCGGACGGAAGGTCGGCGCGTACGGCCTCTCCGAGCCGGGCGCCGGCAGCGACGCGGGCAGTCTGAAGACGCAAGCGAAACGCGACGGTGACTGCTACGTCATCGACGGCGCGAAGACGTTCATCACGAACGCTCCGATCGCGGACCTCTTCGTGATCTTCGCGAACGTCGACCCGACGCAGGGCAGCAAGGGCATCACCGCCTTCGCCGTCGAGCGGGACACGCCGGGACTGAAGATCGGACCGAACGACGAGAAGATGGGCCTGCACGGATCGACCACCGCGCAGCTGTACTTCGAAGGCATGAAGGTCCCCGTGCAGAACCGCGTCGGCACGGAGGGCCAGGGCTTCAAGATCGCCCTCGGCACGCTCGACATGGGGCGGCTCGGTCTCGCCGCGCACTCGATGGGCATCGCGCAGCGCCTTCTCGACGCGTGCGTCGGGTACGCGAAGGAGCGAAAGCAGTTCGGCAAGCCGATCGCCGCGAACCAGGCGATCCAGTGGATGCTCGCGGACGCCGCGACCGAGATCCACGCGGCGCGGCTCATGGTCTACGACTGCGCGGCGCGCGCCGACCGCGGCGAGCGCATCACGCAGCGCGCCGCCATGACGAAGCTCTTCGCGACGGAGATGCTCGGTCGCGTCGCCGACGCGGCGGTGCAGATCCACGGCGGCATGGGCTACATGCGCGAGCTCTGGATCGAGCGCGCGTACCGCGACGCGCGCATCACCCGCATCTACGAGGGCACGAGCGAGGTGCAGCGCATGGTCATCGCCGGTGGACTGTTAGAGAACACGTAGGGCATTACGGGCAGACATCGCTCGTGGATAACCGCGACAGTACGGTGGAGAACGTCTCCGCTCACGCGCGGCCGGCGAGCTGAAGCGTGGATAACCTCGTTGTACTCCTACCAGTCATCGCCGCGCTCGCCGCGTTCGGTCTCCTCTTCTGGTTCGTCCGCTACCAGCTGCGCCTGGGGCGCGTCACCGAGACGCTCATCGATGCCGAGGAGGCCCTCGACCGGGGCGAGGTCGAGCGCGCGCGCGAGCTCGTCGCGCCGATCCTCGCCCGCTATCCGCAGCTCCCGATCGTGCAGGACGTCGCCGCCGACGTGCTCTACGCGACCGGCGACCCTCTCTCCGCGGCGTCGCTGTACGAGCGCGCGATGAAGAAGCTCGGCACGGGTCGCGTGGCGCCGAAGCTCGTCGCGGCGTACGCCGCGCTCAACCGCGCCGGCGACGCGAGGCGCGTCGCCGCCCTGGCGCCGAACGATCCGATGACGCGTCTCGCGCTCACCTGGAGCGAGCTCGCCGCCGTGGGCGGCGACCGGCAGAAGGGCCGGACCCTCGCCGAGGAGGTGGCGCACGACGCCGACCTACGCTCGACGCCGGCTGGTGACGCGATGGCCGACGTGCTCGAGGCGATCGCCGCGGCGCGTGCCGGTGAGACGTCCCGCGCGAGAGGTGCGCTCGACCGCGCGAGCGCGCTGCGCGTGAAGCTCGCCGCGCACGACCGCGCGTTCGTCGGCTACCTCGGCGGCATCGCTCTCCTCGAGATGGGCGCGCGCGTCGACGCGCGCGAGACGTGGACGATGGCGATGGAGGCTGCGCCCGAGACGATCGGCGCCGCACTTGCGCGGCGAGAACGCAGCCATCTTCCCGCCGATTAGCGACCCGACCGATCCCGCACCGAGGTGCGCCGTACGTAGACTCCCGGTGATGCGGGTGAGGTGGGGGATCGCGGCTGTGCTGCTCGCGACGCTCGTTCAATTCGCAGCGTTGAGCGCGAGTGCGTCGGCGGACTTCGTGAAGCTGAGCGGCCGCGCCGTCAGCATGACGGACGGCGAGCCCGTCGGCGGCATGACCATCCAAGTGTTCGCTGCGACGGCTGGCCAGCAGGATCCAGCGCCAAAGCCGATCGCCGAGACCGTGACCGAGTCGAACGGCAGGTTCCAGCTCTCCGTCCTGCGTGAGACCCCGTTCGCGCTCGTGAAGCTCCGCGTGTTCCCGCCGCCGCAACTGCCATGCGGCAGCGTGGCGCTCGTCAACGTCGCCGGCGCGGCCCAGTCATACGTCGCGCGCGGCGTGCTTCCGACGATCTCGCCGAAGACGTTCGATCCGAAAGCCACCCCGTCGAGGACCGACGAACACCCCCTCAACGTGAACGGCGTGGCCGCGACGTTCGAGATGGTCGGAGAGATCGGGACCGATCGGGACTGCGCCGGGAGCCTGGGCCTTTATCGGACGAGGGATGAGGAGTAGCGAGCCCTAGCCGAGGACCTCGTGAAGCGTCTCGAGGAACCCCGCGACCGGTCCGATGGGCTCTCCGGCATCCCTGCGTCGCAGGGCCACGATCGGTCGGCGCAGCGATTCCGCACCGACGATCTTCACCGGTCGCAATGACCTCGACTTGAGCTCCGTCGCGAGCGCCATGCGCGGCAGCAGCGCGACGCCGAGGCCCTGCTGGACCATCTTCTTCGCAGCCTCGACGTTGTCGAGCTCGAGCGTGGACGCGGGCACGACGCCGGCCTGACGGAACAGGCTCGACGTGAGCTCGTGATAGCTCGACGTGCGGTCGAAGAGGATGAGCCGCTCCGCGGCGAGCTCATCCATCCGTACCTTGCCGCGGCGCGCGAACGGGTGCCGAGCCGAGACGACGAGCAGCATCTCATCGTCGAGCACCGGCACAAGGTCGACGTCCGGATGGCGGATCGGGCGCCCGATGCCGATGTGCGCCTCGGCGCGCAGCACCATCTCGAGCACCTCCTCGGTGTGACCGGTGCGGACGCCGAGGCGGACGCGGGGGAAGCTGCCGCGGAACGCGCGCAGGATCTCCGGCAGCACATACGTGCTGACGGCTGGCGCAGCGGCGATGACGAGTGCGCCCATCGTTCCCTCGCGAAGGTTCGCGACGAGTTGCCGCCCCTCGTCGAACGCCGCGATCGTCCGTTCCGCGTAGGGGAGGAAGGCGCGGCCCGCGTCGGACAGCTTCATGCCCCGAGAGCTCCGCACGAAGAGCTCGACTCCCAGGCTGCCCTCCAGGGACTTCAGCCGGGCGGTGATCGCGGGCTGCGTGAGGAAGAGCGCCTCAGCGGCGCGACTCACGTTCCCGCGACGGGCCACCTCGACGAATGACTCGAGGTGCGCGTACAGCATCGGGTCCTGCGGCATATCACTGGCATTTATAACGCACATCAAAACAATGGATTTGCCTGATAGGCAGTTTGGCACAGAGAGTGCGACTCATCGGTCGCATGGACACACAGAACGTGACGGCCATGGAGGCAACTGAAGTGACAGAGATCGAAGAGCGCATCGAGTCGCAGAAGGAAAGCGCGGCGCTCATGCGCAAGGCGCTCGACTGCGAGTGCCCGGACAAGTCGTGCCAGGTGGCGCACGAGTCATGACCCTGCAGGCGGCGCCCGCCGGCATGAAGCTCGCGCCGACACCGCTTCTTCCTGAGGGCTTCACGGTGCCCGCGTCGCGGTGGGACGACCCCGCGACACGGATGCGCCGTCTCCTTGAGACGGAGCCGTTCGTCTTCGGGCCGGGCGTGTACGACCCGCACGGCGCGGAGCTCTGCATGTACTACGGCTTCAAGTCCGTCTACTTCAGCGGCTACTCATTCGCGATCGGCCACCTCGGGACGACGGACATGGATCTCTACACCGGTCCCGAGATCGCGGATGGCGCACGGCGCACGGTCTCGGCACTGCGGAAGTTCCAACTCACCATGGCGCTCGGCGAGCCCGAGAAGGGCGTCGCGCCGAAGCACCTCGAGATCCCGCCCGTCGTCGTCGACATGGACGGCGGCTACGGCAACCTGTTCAACGTCCAGCGCACGACCGACCTCTTCGTGAACGCCGGCGTCGCCGCCGCGCACATCGAGGATCAGGTCCTCCCGAAGCGCTGCGGCCACATCGCGGGCAAGGCGCTCATCAGCGCGGACGAGATGGTCGGCAAGCTGCGGATGATGCGGGCGGTCGCCGACGACCTCGGGCGCAAGGACTTCGTCGTCATCGCGCGCACCGACGCGGTCTCGGCGGTGGACGCGCCCGAGAAGACGCGAGGCATCGACCTGGCGATCGACCGCGCGCTCCGCTACCTCGACTCGGGCATGCCCGACCTCGTGTGGTGCGAGTTCCCGACGTCCGACCGCGGGCCGACGGAGAAGTTCGCGTCCGAAGTGCGGCGCCGCTTCCCGGAGGCGCGCTTCGCCTTCAACTGGTCGTCGTCCTTCAAGTGGTTCAACGACCAGGACCCGATCACCTTCGCCGAGCTCGGCGAGCTCGGCTACAAGTTCCTCTTCATCACGCTCGCGGCGCAGCACGCCTACGGCTACGGCTTCGCGAAGCTCCTTCAGGGGCTGCGCGACGAGGAGCAGCAGGCCTATATCGAGCTGCAGAAGAAGGAGTGGCAGGTCGGCGACGACATCCCGACGCGCAGCCACCACCTCTTCACCGGCGTGCCGTACCACCAGGTCATGGGCGATGCCATGGGTGCCTCGCGGCTCGGCTCGAAGTTCGACGAGAAGCTCGGGGAGAAGGCCGTCTAGAACGGGCCTCGACGCGGGCCCGCGCCGTCCATAAGGTTGGCGCGTGCTCGCGTTGAAGGATGCGCACGGCCGCACGCTCCGCTGGGTCTCGAAGTCGCTGCTCGGAGTCGAGTACGAGCTGCGCGACAAGACGGACGTCTTCGGGACGATCAGCCAGCGAATGACCGGCCTCGCCGCGGCGAGTGCGCAGACCCTCGCGCACAGCTGGGAGATCTGGCAGGTCGGCTTCCTCTTCCGCCCGAAGATCCTCCTCGATCCGCAGCGGAACGCGGACACCGCGATCGTCTTCAAGCCGCGGTTCTTCGGCAGGCCTGGGGGGCGTCTCGAGTCAGGCGAGCCACTCTCGTTGGACGCGACGAGCCTTCTGCGGTCGCGCTGGGCGTGGCGCGACGAGCAGCAGGAACCCCTCGTCGAGCTGGAAGGTCGCTCGTTCCTCGGCGGCTGCGATCTGCGGATCCGTGCCGATGCCTTCGCCCGTCCCGACCTCGACCTCCTCGTGGTCCTCGGCTTCTATTACAAGAACCGCATGGAATCGACGTCGTGAACGTCGCGTACCAGGGCCTGGCCGGCGCGTTCTCGGAAGCTGCCGCTGCGGCGATCTTCCCGGAAGCCTCCCTCGTCGCGTGCCGGACGTTCGCCGAAGTCTTCGCGGAGCTCGAGGAGGCCCGCGTCGCCGCGGCGGTCGTGCCCGTCGAGAACACGCACGCCGGCGCCGTCGTCGACGTGTACGACCTCCTCCGCGAGCACCGTGACGCGGCGATCGTCGCCGAGGCGATCGTCCGAGTTCGCCACTCGCTCCTCGGCGTGCCGGGCGCGTCGCTCGATCGCATCAAGGTCGCTCGCTCACACCCCCAGGCGCTCGCGCAGTCCGACGACTTCCTCCGGACGCATGGCATCCAGCCCGAGGGCGCGTACGACACCGCCGGCGCGGCGATGGAGGTCGCGCAGCGGAAGGATCCGACCGTCGCCGCCATCGCGAGCGGGCGCGCCGCCGAAAAGTACGGCCTCACCGTGCTCGCGAAAGGCATCGAGACGAGCGCCGACAACTACACGCGGTTCTTCGCGCTCGCGCGTCGCGGCGACGGAGCCGCCCCGCGCCGTGTCGCGGCCGTCCACCTCGGTGGACCGGCGAAGACGAGCATCGTGTACACGACGAAGAACATTCCCGGCGCGCTCACGCGCTCCCTTCAGCCGTTCGCGACCGCCGGTCTGCAGCTCACGAAGATCGAGTCGCGACCGTCACGTGCCGCGGCCTGGGACTACGTCTTCTACCTCGACTTCGAAGGCGATCCCGCGCTCTCGCCTGGTCGTGAGGCGCTCGCGCTCATGAAGACGTGCTGCGAGTGGATCGAGATCCTCGGGACCTATCCCGCCGCGACGACCGTGCTCACGCCGGACGGTTAGTCAGCCGTCTTCCTCGTCCTCGTCGAAGTCGTCGTCTTCGTCGTCCTCGTCCTCATCGTCCCAACCCTCAGCGTTCTCGAGGTCGTCCGCGTAGCGCTCCGGCTCGAGGCCGAGGCTATCGATGACGGCGATGAGCCCGTTCCGCTGATCCGGAGGCGTCACGCGGATCCACCCGCGCATCGCGTCGTCGACGTCGACGTCCGACGCGCCGCGCTCCGACGCGAGGGCTTCGGCCTCGTCCTTCGCCGACATGCGCGCGAGCATGCGCAGCGATTCGGGCACCATCTTGCTCAGCGCGGTGAGCAGGTTCTCCGCGCCGTCTGACCATTCCATGGGATGTCAGCGAGCATACCGAGGTAGAAGTGATCGGGCCGATGGTCGAGCTCGGATAACCTCGTTTCGCATGAGCGACGGGCTACCGGCGGATGCGCCGGCGTTCCTCCGCGAGCTCGTCACGAGACTGCAGCGCGGCACGCTCGCGCGTTTGAAGCGAATTCCAGAGGACGCGCTCTACTGGCAGCCCCACCGCGAGAGCAACAGCATCGGCGTGACCGTGTGGCACTACACGCGCTGGTGGGATCTCTTCGGCACCGTCGCGCTCGTCGGCGGGACGATCGAAGACCAGCACTGGTTCCGCGACGGCTGGATGGATCGGACGGGGTACGACCCGCGCGGGAAACCGCCCGACGGGCTCGGGCTCATCACCGGCTACTCGGTCGAGGAGATGCTCGCCGTGCCGCATCTCTCCGCCGAAGACCTCGCCGCGTACCACACGGCGTCGACGGACTCGACGCAGAGCGCGCTCGCGGCAGAGGACGAAGCATCCCTTCAGCGCATCCTGCAGGTCGGAGAGGGCGGCGGCGGCGGCACGCGCTACACGCAGGTCCTTGGGCTCGCGCTCGGATCGCACCGCCATCTCGGCGAGATCGACGCTCTCGCATCGCTCTACGAGCGCCGCCAGAAGTAGCCGCTAACCGATCGCGTCGATGCCCGTCGTGAAGCGCCCGATGATCAGCTTCTGGATCTGGGTCGTGCCCTCGTAGAGACGGTTCACGCGCGCATCTCG
>JBIOUD010000211.1:0-19183 GCA_044866725.1 Candidatus Limnocylindria bacterium
CGCGAGGATCGAGAAGGGCGAGCTCTGGCTGCGCGGCGTCCACATCTCGCCCTGGACGCACAGCGGGTACGCGAACCACGAGCCGACGCGGCCGCGGAAGCTGCTCCTCCACAAGCGCGAGATCGACTTCCTCGCGCGCGGCGCGGCGCAGCAGGGCTACACGATCGTGCCGTTGCGGATGTACACCAAGAGCGGACGCGCGAAGGTCGAGCTCGGGCTCGGCAAGGGCAAACGTCGCTACGAGAAGCGCCAGGTCATCAAGGAGCGCGAGGCGACACGCGAGATGGACGCGGCGATCAGGCGCCGTGCCCCTCGCTCGTCCTAGCTAACCGCCGAACGCCGGGGCCGCCTCACGCTCACCGTCGGCGCGCTCGCGCGGGCTGTGCCCGCGGATCGGGACCTCGGTGAGGAAGAGCGACGCGACGGCGGCGATGGCCACGATCGCGGTCGCGTAGATGAACACATCGTGGATCGTGAGCGCCAGCGCGCCGCGGACCGCGGCGATGACCTGGTCGAAGAGCTCTTGGAACTGGGCGGGCAGGTTCGCGCGCGTCGCGGCGATGTTCGCTGGATCGAAGATCGCCTGGGGACTGCTCCCCGCGGGGATCGCGGCAGCCGCTTGTGGCGGAAGATCCAGTCCATCGATCGCGCCGCGGATGTTCACCGGGAGCTGATGCGAGAGCACGGCGCCCAGGATCGACACGCCGATCGTGCCACCGATGTTGCGCCAGAACTGGATCTGGCTCGAGACGACGCCGAGATATTGCCGGGCGACCGCGCTCTGGGTCGCGTTGATGTAGAGCGGGAACGTCACGCCGAGGCCCATGCCCACGAACAGGAGGTCGCGGACGACCTCGATCTCCGACGTGCCGACCCTGACCTGAGCGAGGAGGAACAGGCCGGCCATCATCACGAGCACTCCGACCGTGCCGACAAGGCGATACCGGTCGATGCGCGTGATGATCTGGCCGGTGATGAGGCTCGAGACGACGAGCCCGAGCATCATCGGTGTCACGAGCAGCCCTGCGTTCGTGGCGTTGATCCCGAGCACGCCCTGATAGATGAGCGGCACGTAGAGGATCGCGCCGAACATCCCGAACGACACGAAGAACCCTGTGATCATCGAGACCGCGAAGGTGCGGTTCTGCCAGAGGCCGAACGGCACGATGGGGTGCTCGCCGCGCTGCTCGATGACGAAGAAGATGACGCCCATGATCGCGGCGATGGCGAGGAGCCCGAGCACCTCGGGCGAGTTGAAGTCGTGATCACGGGTGATCGAGAACCCGACGAGCAGCGGTACGAGCGTTCCCGCGAGCGCGAACGCGCCCGCGAAGTCGATGTCTCGCCACGACGCCTTGTGGACGACGCTCGGCATCGTCATGAACACGACGGCGAGCGCGACGAGGCCGACCGGGACGTTCACGTAGAAGACCCACCGCCAGCCGGCGCTGTCCGTGAGGTAGCCACCGACGACGGGACCGACGACCGACGCGATGCCGAAGATGCCGCCGAAGACACCCTGCACGCGAGCCCGCGTCTTCGGATCGAAGAGGTCGGCGACCGCGGCGAAGACGCTGGCGAACAGCACGCCACCGAAGAGGCCCTGGATGCCGCGGAAGAGCACGAGCTCGGTCATGTCCTGTGCCTGGCCGCACAGGGCCGAGGCCAGCACGAACCCGATGATGCCGACGAGCAGGACCGGCTTGCGTCCGAACAGGTCGCCGAGTTTCCCGGAGATCGGGGTCATCGTCGTGGACGCGACCATGTACGACGTCGCGACCCAGGCGTAGAACTCGAGCCCGTTGAGCTCCGCGATGATCCGCGGAAGCGCCGTCCCGACGATCGTCTGGTCGAGCGCCGCGAGGAACATCGCGAGCGCGACGCCGATCGTCGCCAGGATGCGCGCGTTACGTGTCATCTCACCGGGCATTCGCAGTCTCCTTCTGGTTGGCATCGGCGGCCGGGACGGCCTGCCGCAGGTCGCTGAATGCCGCGCGGATGCGGGCGCGCTGCGCGACCGTCAGGGACGCGAGGCTCTCGCCGAGAGCCACTGCGGCGGCATGCTCGAAACGCTGGAGGTGACGGCGGCCTTCCGCCGTCAGTGCGACCCGCACGGCGCGGCGATCATCGGGGTCCCCCTCGCGACGCACGAAGCCGTCTCGCTCGAGGCCCTCGACGATCTCGGTGATCGTCGACGGCGAGATCTTCGCCTGCAGCGCGAGCTGTCCAGCGCGGCACGCACCGGTCTTGAGTCCCCACAGGAGCCGAGCGCGCTCGCCCGAGCCGAGGTCGACGGACTGCGCGGCGCGCTGCGCGACCGAGCGGAGCAGCTGGAACATACCGAACATGCTCTCGGCGAGCGCGAGCTCTTCATCGGTCGGCGCGCGGGATGGCGACATCGTGCACGGTCCTTTCGGTGACCGAATAGTTCGGTAGCCAAAACAATATCGGTGCGTCCCGGCGACGGCAAGGCCTCGGTCCGTATCGTTCGCGACGCTCGCGGACGTTCTATCCATCGCTCGCCGGACGACCGACGGACCGCTGGCACCGACTCTGCGGGGGGCCGGCGTAGGAGGTGCCGTGATGCGCATTCACCTCGGCGCGACAGTGAGAACGAGGGACGGCCACCGCGCCGGCAAGGTGCAGAAGGTGGTCTGGGATCCCGACCAGAACGCGGTGCGCGAGTTCGTCGTCAGCACCGGCGGGCTCGTCGGACACGACGTCGTCGTCTCGCGCGACGTGCTCGAGCGCGCCACGCCGGAGGGCGACGAGCTCGTCGTCGATCTCACGAAGGACGAGCTCGATCGGATGGACCACTACGACGAGCGCGCTTACGCCCCACCGCCGTACGGCTGGCTCATTCCCACAGAGCATGCCTACGGCGCCGACGCGTTCCTCTTTCCGACGGTCGTGGACGAGCGTCAAGCGACGAACGCTGCCGAGCCCCGCCGTCCGATGATCCGGAAAGGCATGGCCGTGAAGGACGCCACGGGCGAGAAGGTCGGCACTGTCGACGAGCTCCGGATCGATGACATGACCGGCGAGCTACGCGCGATCGTCGTGCGGCAGGGGTCCGATGAGCGAGCGCTCGAGATCCCGGCCGACCATCTCGACGTCGGTGCCGACGAGGTGCACGTCATCGAGGGGTCGCCCGCGAACCGTCCCCTCTAGCCGCGCCGTCCTGAACGCGTCTTACCGCGCGTTCGCCGGCTCACCGCGCCGCCGCGCCCAGCCGTGCCGGTGCGCTTGGGGCCAGGCTGCGGTCGCCGCGCGAGCGCCGCACGCCTCGCGTTCTTCGTCGCGGCCTTCGGCGCCTTCGACGCGGCGGTCTTCCCTCGAGCGGGACGCCGGCTCGGCTTCGCGATCTTCTTCACGGCATCGCGCTTCGCGGCCGACGAGCGGCGCGCGGTCGGGCGAGCGGGCCGCGTGGACCTCCGCGGCGCGGCGAGGGCCGCGCGTGCCGCCTTCTCGAAGCCGCTCGGCTCCTGATCCGGCTCCGGCCGGAAGTCATCTCGGACCTCGAGCGCGGGGTTCCGCTCCGCCTGACCGATCGGCGTGTTGCCCTTCGGTGCGCTCCGGTCGTCGTCGGCCTTTGGAAGATCGCGCGGGGTGCGGTCTTCCACGTCCTCGCCGATCGCTGTCGTCGGCTCGGGCGTGGGGAGATTCCCATCGCCCTTGCTGTGCTCCCGCCGAGCACTGAGCGCGCGACGCGCCCGCTCGGTCGACACCGGCTCGCGAGCCGCCTCACGCGACGTGTCGCGTGGCTGATCTTCTTCGCTGCCCTCTCCATCGTCGAGGGCGCGCAGCTGCTTCGGATCCATTCCCACGTCGCACCTCCGTCGATCTGGACAGCACGGCCGGTGCCGCGGTGAGCTCGCTGACGCTGCTCAGCGAACGACTCGGTCCTCGATCTCCCAGGCGTGATCGAGCGCGTGCCACGCTGACCGGCGCGCGAAGTACCGCGGTGTCCACAGCGTCTTCGTGTTCGCCGGGTCGTCGAGCGGCTTGCCGAGCGCGCGCGCCTCGAACGCGGCGACGACCGACCGTCGAACCGCTCGCATGTGCTCCGCGCCAGCGACCTTCGGCGCTCGCGAGCCGAGCTTCGATAGGTACGCGACCTCTGCCTCGAGCACGTGCGCGGTCATCTTCTCGACGCCTCGGCCGCCGCCGCGTGGTCCCAGACGCAGCGTCTTGCCTTGAGCCGCGCGTGCCGCGCGATCGAAGGCTGCCCAGCTCCCTTCGAGGATCGCGAGATAGCGCGTGAGGTCGCCCTTCGTCAGGTCCGCATCGTCGGCGCGCGCGACGGACGACGGGACGCCGAAGTCCGTCCCCGCTCCACCACTCAGCCGTTGCACGACCTCGAACGCGGACGAGTCCTTCGGCGGCACGAGCTTCGGCGTCACGGCCTTGACGGCCTTCGCATAGCGCGGTCCGTACGTCGCGAGACGCTCGAGAGCCTCTGCTTCGGTCTTCCCGCTGCGCGCCCAGCCCGGCCAGTCCGCCGCGCTCGCGAACACTCGTTTCGTGCCTTTCTCGACGATCACCGCGAACACGGCGCAAGCCTATGCTCGTTCCGTGGAGGGGCCGCCGCCGCAGCACACGGCGAAGACGCTCGACGACTACCTCGAGCACATGTCGAAGCCGGTCTTCCAGGCGGGCATCAGCTGGCGCGTCGTCGACGCGAAGTGGCCCGGCATCCAGAAGGCCTTCAAAGGCTTCAAGGCCGAGCGGGTCGCGCGCATGAGCGACCGCGACGTCGACGCGATCGCGAAGGACGAGCGCGTGATCCGAAGCCGACCGAAGATCGCCGCGGTCGTGCACAACGCCGGTGTGCTCGTGGCGCTGGAGCGTGAGGGCGGGTTCAAGAAGTACCTTCGCTCGTTCGAGGACTACGACGCGCTCGAGAAGGACCTGCGCAAACGCTTCAAGTTCCTCGGGCCGAGCGGCATCTATCACTTCCTGTGGACGGTGAAGCACCCGGTCCCCGAGTGGCACGCGTGGGCGAAGTCCCGTGGCATGTTGCCGGAGACGAGGAAGCGCACCCGCGCGAAGTTCGCCTGAACCGGCGATGCGACGAGAAGACCCGTACATGGATGAAGGGCGCGATCCTGCGGTACATCGCCGAGACGTATCCGGACGCCGACGTCTTCACCTTGGGGAACGGGACGTACCTGTCGTGCGACGCGGAGAAGAACTGGCCGAACTTCGCGACCATCGTGAGGAGCGATGAGTTCGACGGGGAGACGGCCGAGAACGGGCGTGGGTCCCGCGAAGCTTCTCGGATCTCGCGCGGCCGGTGTGTACCGAATCAACATCGGCGTGCGCAGGGCGACGTTCGACGCGGCCGTCGCATGACCGTCGTCGCCCTGCTGCAGATCTGCGGATCTGCGCAGGGCTCCTAGGTCCTGTGGAGATGGGGGAGGGTCGAACTCCCCGTCCAAGGCCATTGCCGGGACCGCGTCTACGAGCGTGGTCGGCGATTTCTTTTCTCGAGGACCCGGGCGCGCACCGACGCGCTCCCGGATCGCTCCAGGCCGGTGGACTTATTCCCGCCTACCGGTCGTTCGGCGGGCCGCATCTCCGCTGTTGTCGTCCTTCCCAGCCCGCGGAGAGGGGGCTGGGAGAACGCTCACTGTTTAAGCAGCGAGAGCGTACGAAGTGTTGCCAGTTGTCTGGCTGCCGCTCGGATTAACGAGGGTGAAGCGACATCCTCGGCTCGCAGCGATCTCGTCGCCGACCCTGTCGAAACCACGCATCCCCGTGGCCTTCGTCAGGCACCATCAATTCTAACGATGCGCGTCCTCGTGGTGTTCCCTCTCGCGCTCCTCGCGCTGGCTGCGTGCGGCTCGCCGCAGCAGGCTCGACCGAGCGCGACGCCCGCTCGCTCCACGCCCGCTACCGTTGCGCCCACGACCGCTCCCACAGCGACCCCCACCGCGGCACCTGCGTCGGCCGTGCGCTACGTCGCCATCGGCGCGTCGGACACGGTCGGCGTCGGAGCGACGGATCCGACGACCGGTTCGTGGCCGGCGCGCGTCGCCGCGCTGCTGCCGCAGGGCAGCGCGTTCGTGAACCTCGGCGTCTCCGGATCGGTGGCGATCCAGGCGAAGGACGCGCAGCTCCCTGGAGCGATCGCGCAGCGGCCGACGGTCGTGTCGATCTGGCTCGCGGTGAACGACATGAACGCGACGATCGAGCCGGCGTCGTACCGCGATGCGCTCGGTGCGATCGTGAGCGGCCTCGTCTCGAAGACGGACGCGAAGATCTTCATCGGCAACGTGCCCGACGTGCGCGGCGTCCCGGCCTACAAGGATGTCGACAAGAACCTGCTCTTCCAGCAGATCACCGCATACAACACCGTGATCTCACAGATCGCGCAGAGCGCGCCGGGCCGCGTGTTCGCGGTCGACCTCTTCACCGGAAGCGCTCCGCTCGTTTCGACGATCACCGTGTCCGGAGACGGCTTCCATCCGTCGGACGAGGGTTACCGCATCATCGCTGAGCGCTTCGCGAACGCGATGCGCGCGAACGGCATCCCGCTCCGGGCGGCCTAACCCGGTCCCGCGTCGACGGCCGTCGTCTCGAGATCCGCTTCGTAGAACACGGTCTTGCGGCACGTCGGACAGGCGGCCGGCGCGTTCGCCCCATGAACGATCGTCCCGCACGCGTCGCAGCGGAAGTGGCGTTCGCCGCCCTTTGCGCGCGGCACGACAGCGCGTCCGCGCATGAGCGACGCGCGGATCTCGCCGAGCTCCTTCGCGATCGCCTGCGGATCGAGCTGGTTGCCCGTCTGATCGGCCTCGACGAGGCGATTCATGAGCGCGTCCAGGCGCTCGAGGGTGGTCTGCACGTGGCCGTCCACGGGGAGAGGGTACCGCGGTGGCCCCGAACTAGGCGACGCCCGGCTGCACGATCTCCCGCGCCGGCGCGGCGGGTTCGCGGACAGCGCCGACCATCACCAGCGTGCCAACGGCCATGAACGCGAGCCCGATCACGAGCACGAACTGCGCGGAGAGGATGCCGAGCAGCGCGGACGCGACGAAGGGAGCAAGCGAGCCGCGAACGCCGAGGAGCAGCGACTGCACGGCGGCGTAATCGGCGATCCGGCCCTCGGGTGCCATCTGCACGATGTTCGTGTGGTAGGTGAGCTCCCCGCTCGCCTGCGAGACGCCGGCGATGATGGCGATCGGCAGCAGCGCCCAGTACACCGGCGCCGCGAGGTAGCCGATCGGCACGAGGAGCACGAGCAGCGTTCCGATGAGCGTCTGCCGCAGCGATGAGCCCTTGTCGATGAGCCGGCCGACGATCACGTACGCGCCCACCATCGTGAGCGACTGGGTCGCTGAGAGGATGCCGACGAACGTGTTGGGCGCGTCGAAACGGTCGACGAGCATGATCGGGAACACCGCGAAGTTCATGAGGTTGCCCCAGCCGAAGATGAGGAACGAGAGCATGAGCCGCCGGTAGCGATGGTCGTGCCATACGTCGCGCACGATCTCGGTCATCGGGCGGCGCGTCCCGAAGCCACCGCCCTCGGTCTGGTACTCGATCCTGAAGAACGTGATCGCGCCTGGGAGCGAGATGAGGGCCGCGCCCGCGAACACCCACTGCACCGGGACCGAGTCGATGAGCATGCCGGCGAGCGCGGCGGCGATGATGCCGGCGAGCGCGCCGCCGACGCGCACCTTGCCCATCACGTGCGCGCGCTCGCTGCTCGGGTAGATCCCGCGCATGAGCGCCGTGTACGCGGCGACGTTCGAGATCGTCACGACCCAGAAGACGACGGTCGTGAGCGCGAACATGATCGGCGTCGTCGAGAAGAAGATCCCGACGAGGAAGAAGAGCCGCGCGAGCGTGACCGTGCCGGCCACGACCTTCACCGGCGCGATGTGCGCGAGGAGGTAGGTGAAGAACGGCGCGAGGAGATGGCCGATGAACGGCGCGCCGACGACGATCGCCACGTCCGTCGGCGTCCCGCCGAGACGCCGCACGACGACGGGCATGAACGCGACGAGCACCGCGACGAACGTGCCGCCACCGATCGCGGCGAAGACGTCGAGCTGGAAGTTGTGGCGGACGCGCGAAGGCAGCCAGTTGGGGTTCGTCACTGCGTGACCCTAACGGCCGACCGAGGCGCCCGTCACCACTCGCGGCGAAGGACTCCACGGGAGTGCTACCGAACGACCCGCGCCGTTCGTCGACGCTCGGTCGCCGCGCTCCCGTTACGCGCTAGCGGTCTGGTCTGGGCCGGTAGCCACCGGGCCGCGGGCCACCGAAGGTCCGGCGCGGACCCCCGTAGCCACCGCCGCCGTAGCTCCCGCCGGGCCGCGGCCGAAAGCCGCCCGCGGGGCGCGGCCGGAACGCGCCGCGCGCGCCGGGCGCCGTCGACGAGATGACGACGCGCCGGTTCGGCTCGATGCCGACGGACTCGGTCCGCACGCCCTCGGTCTGCTGCACGACGAGGTGCACGACGCGGCGCTCGTAGGCGAGCATCGGCTCGAGCGTCACCGCCGACCCGGTCGCCTTCACCCGCGCCGCCACGCGCGCCGCCATCTCCCTCAGCTGGTCCTCGCGCTTTTTGCGGTACCCCTCGATGTCGATGCCCACGTGCACCGAGTGGCTCACCTTCTTCGAGGTGATCGCGCTCACGACCTGCTGGAGAGCGACGAGGTTCTCGCCACCCCGACCGATGAGCGCGCCGAGGTCCGCGCCGAGCACCTCGAGTCCGTCGCTCTCGGTCTGCTCGCCGTACGCGATCTCCGCGTCGACGCCCATTTTGTCGAGGATCTCGCGCAGCACCGTGGCACCGAGAGCGAGCTCCTCCGGATTGACCGGCGGCGCCTCCTCCTCATCCGTCTGCCTGGGGGCGCGGCCCGCGTCGGTGCGTCGTGGGATCTCGGCCTCGTCCTCCGCGGGCTCGGGCTCGCTGACGGCGTCCTCCTGGAACGAGAGCAGGACGCGCGCGTCCTCGCCACCCATGCCCAGCACGTTCGCTGGCTTGCCCTTCTCGAGCACCTCGATGTCGACGTCGGTCCGCTTGCGCCCGAGCTGGCGCAGGCCGCGCTCGATCGCCTCCTCGACGGTGCGACCCGTGAACTCCTCGCCACGCAGTGGGCTCATCGCCTCCCCCTCCGCCGGCCGCGCCGCCGGCCCTGACCGCGTCCGGTCGCGGCCGCTTCGTCGCCATTGCCGTTCTCGTCCACACCGTTCTCGTCGCCGTTGCCGCTCGCGGCGCTGCCGCCCTTGCCCTCGAGGTCACGCTGGCCCTCGCGAACGATCTCGGCGGTCTCACGCTTCATCACCTTGTCGGCGGGCGTCGGCACGTTCCGCAGGAACGGAAGCCATCTGGTGAGCTGGCCCCAGCCGCTCACGAAGTACTGCTGCACGATCTGGAACAGCGTCGTCGCGATCCAGTAGAGCGTGAGGCCGGCGGGGAACTGCGCGCCGAGCACGACCGTCATGAGCGGGAACGTGTACGCCATCGACTGGAACATCCGCTGGTTGGGGTCGTCGCTCGCGACCTGCTTCGCCGGCATCGCCATGACCGACGCGATGAGCTGGAACAGACCCGCGAGGACCGGAAGGATGAAGAGGTGATCGGGGTGCTGCAGCCCACCGGTGAGCCACGGAAGCCAGTTCGCCGTCGTGTCGAGCGTGCCTCCCTCGGAGACGGGGTTCGCGACGAAGGACGCGAGGGGACCGAGGAGGCTCTGCGCGGCCTCGTGGGTGAGGCCGGTGCAGTTCGCCCCGCCGGTGCTGCCCAGGCCGCAGCCAAGCTGCAGTAGCGCCGAATACAGCGCGAACAGGATCGGCAGTTGAAGCAGCAGCGGGAGACAGCCCGCCGCCGGATTCACGCCGTGCTCCTTGTAGAGCTTCATCTGCTCTTCGGCGAAGCGCTGGCGATCCTTGCCGTACTTGCGCTTGAGCTCGTTCATCGCCGGGGCGAGCTCCTGCATCGCGCGCTGCGAGCGGATCTGCGTGCGATACAGCGGGTAGACGACGAGCCGGATGAGGATCGTGACGAGGATGATCGCGAGGCCAAAGTCCTTGACCGCCGAATACATGAGCAGCGCGAGCGCCATGAGCGGGTGGACGAGGAAGTTGTTCCAAATGTCCGTCACTGCGCTCAAGCCTCACGCACCGGGTCGTAGCCACCCCGGCTGAACGGGTTGCACGACAGCACGCGCTTGGTCGCGAGAAGTCCGCCGACGATGACGCCGCGGCGCTCGATGGCTTCGATGGCGTACTCCGAGCACGTCGGCGTATAGCGGCAGGCGGGAGGCAGCTGCGGGCTGATCCTGCGCTTGTAGAACCTGAGCGCCGCCAGTATCAGCGCCTTCATCGCCCAAGCTCCGCAAGGGCCGAGCGGACGTCCGCCTCGATGGCCGGGAATTCCACCTTCGCCGCGTCGGGCCGCACCGTGATCACGAGATCGATGCTCTTGTCGCCGCTCGCGGAGGCGAACGCGCGGCGAAAAGCCTCCCGAATGCGCCGTCGCGCGCGATTGCGTTTCACGGCGGTCCCGACGGAGCGCGGCGCGAGCACCGCAAGGCGCGGTGCGTCCGCATCGGAATGGGCCACGCGCGCCGTGAACGTGTCGCGGCGTAATGCACGGCCGGTCGCGCGCACAGATTTGATGTCAGAGGATCGCCGCAGTCGCGCGGCGGGCTTCACGTCGTGAGGGCTCAGACGACGGTGATGCGCTTGCGGCCGCGAGCGCGACGGGCTGCGAGCACTTTGCGGCCGCCCGTCGTCTTCATGCGCGCGCGAAATCCGTGGACTCGCGCGCGACGACGCTTTTTCGGCTGATAGGTGCGCTTCACGTTGGATCCCTTCTCCCCAGAAAGGTGGTGAGTGGAATGTCAAGTGTCGGATCGGTCAGGTGTTGTGTGTTCAGTGTATAGGCGCGCACGCACGTGCGCTCGTCGATGGTTGCTCGGCGTTTCTGTGCGGTGGTACTGTTCGGCGGCTTCCAGCGGACTGACTCGGCACTCGTCTTCCATCGGTGTGGTGACTCGCGCATCGCGATTTGTGGGGAGCGTCCATCGTCGTGGTCGAGCGGAGAGAAGGCGAGCCGATGAACCTGAAACAGTTGTGGTCGGCCGCCCTCGGCGAGATGCAGCTCACGCTGACGAAGGGCAACTACGAGACCTGGTTCAAAGACACCGCGGTCATCTCCGAAGAGGACGATGTCTTCATGATCGGCGTGCCGAACGCGTTCGCGCGCGAATGGCTCGAGAACAAGTACCGCGCGCAGGTCCGCGAGACCCTCCAGCGCCTCGTCGGACGCACCGTCGACGTGCGCTTTGTGAACATGACCGCCGCGTCGGTGCGGTACGACCGCCCGGTGGCCTCGGTGAACACGCAGGCAGGCGCGCAGACCGCTGGCGGGGGGCAAAGTACGGGCTCGGGCGCGCTCGGCACATCCGCGGAAAAGGCGCGAGAAGCTTCCATTGGTCAGCTTCTCAACCCCCGATACACGTTCTCGACGTTCGTCGTGGGCTCCAACAATCGCCTGCCGCACGCGGCAGCGCTGTCCGTCGCGGAGCGTCCCGGCCACTCCTACAACCCGCTGTTCATCTACGGCGGTTCCGGGCTCGGGAAGACGCACCTCATGCACGCGATCGGGCACGCGGTCATCAGCCGGCACCCGAAGAAGCGCGTCGCGTACGCGACGAGCGAGAAATTCACCAACGAGTTCATCAATTCGATCCGCGGGCAGAAGAGCGAGGAGTTCCGCGAGCGCTACCGGCGCATCGACGTCCTCCTCATCGACGACATCCAGTTCCTCACCGGAAAAGAGGGGACACAGGAAGAGTTCTTCCACACGTTCAACTCGATCCACGAGGAGGGCAAGCAGATCGTCCTGTCGAGCGATCGCCCACCGAAGGCCATCGAGCGGCTCGAGGACCGGCTCCGTTCACGCTTCGAGTGGGGTCTTATCGCGGACATCTCAAGCCCGGACCTGGAGACGCGCATCGCGATCCTGCGCGCGAAGGCGGAGGTGCAATCGATCCCAGTGCCGCCGCCGGTCATCGACTTCCTCGCGCAGCGCATCGTGTCGAACGTTCGCGAGCTCGAGGGCGCGCTGACGCGGATCGTCGCGTACGCCACTCTGCAGGCCGTACCGGTCACGACCCAGCTCGCGCAGGAGATCCTGCAGAACATCCTCTACAACCCGCGACAGAAGACCCTCTCGCCGGCGAAGATCGTCGAGACCGTCGCGCGCTACTACGGCGTCCCAGCAGAGCAGCTGCGCGGGAAGGCGCGCGACAAGCAGGTCGTCCTGCCCCGGCAGATCGCGATGTACCTCATGCGCGAGGAGACCGAGGCGCCGCTCCTCCGCATCGGCGAGGCCCTCGGCGGCCGCGACCACTCCACCGTGCTCCACGGCTGCGAGAAGATCGAGCGCGAGATGGCCGAGAACGACGACTTCCGGCGCGACGTCGGAGCGCTGCGGGAGATGCTGTACACCGACTAGGCGCGTCGATCCGCGGACCGCGACAAAACCCAAGAAAAATCGCGGGTTTCCAGCGGCTCGTCGCTTGTGGATAAGGCCACCGAATGTGTGGATAAGCGCACCCATTTGTGGACAGAGGGCCCTCAAGTGCGTGCCGAACACACGCATATGTCCGATGAGCGGACAATGAACTTGCAGTCATCCAGCGCCATCCCCAACGGGACGCGCGTGGGTCCACACGAGGTCGCAGCAAGCGAGCAGGCGTCCCGAGCGAGGCAGGTCACCGGAATCGAAGCATCAGGATGTCGGAAGACGCATAGTCCACACCACTACTGCTAGTGACTACTGGTTCTTAAAAGAAAACCTTGGGGATGGACGGGAGACACGCGTGAAAGTCACTTCTCTCCAGGAGAACCTCGCGCGAGGTCTCCAGATCGCCGGCCGCGCGGTCTCGACGCGCGGCAGCCTGCCGATCCTGAGCAACGTGCTCCTGCAGACCGAAAACGGCCGCCTGAAGCTCACCGCGACCAATCTCGAGGTGGGCATCAACGTGTGGGTGCCGGCGAAGGTCGACGATGAGGGCGCGATCACCGTACCGGCGAAGCTCTTTACCGACTTCGTGAATTCGTTGCCGCCGGGACCCGCGGAGCTCTCGCTCAACGTGCGGACGAAAACGGTCCATCTGAAGAGCGGCCCGTACGAGGCGAACTTCAAAGGCCTCGAAGCACTCGAGTTCCCGACTATCCCTGTCGCGCCGGACAAGCCGACCACCAAGCTCGCGAAATCCGTGCTCCGCCGGATGATCGGCGAAGTCGCCTTCGTCGCGACGACGGACGACTCGCGTCCGGTGCTCACGGGCGTGCTCACGACGTTCGAGGGCGACAAGATCACGATGGCCGCGGCAGATCCCTACCGTCTCTCCGTGCGGACCGGCTCACTCCTCGGCCGTGTCGAATCGAAGCTCGAGGTCATCATTCCGGCCCGGAGCCTTCAGGAAGTGCAGCGGATCATCGACGACACAGATGACCCCGTCGAGATCTTCATCACGCCGAACGGCAGCCAGGTCATCTTCCACACGGAGGAGGCCGACCTCGTCTCTCGCGTGATCGAGGGTCAGTTCCCGAACTACCGGCAGGTCATCCCCTCGGGCAAGGCGGCCACGAATATCGTCGCGCAGCGCGAAGATCTGCTCCAGGCCACACGCCTCGCGTCGTTGTTCGCGCGCGACTCGGCGAACATGCTCCGCTTCCAGGTGGACCCGAGCGCAAACCCGCCGCTCATCATCAGCGCGAACGCAGCCGAGGTCGGTGACAACACCGCCAAGGTCGACGCGACGGTGGATGGGCAGACCACCACGATCGCCTTCAACTCACGGTTCATCGCCGATGCGCTCGGCAGCGTCACCGCGCCCGAGGTGCGCCTCGAGCTCGGCGGGCCGCTCGCGCCGGGCGTGATCAAGATCGTCGGCGACGACAGCTATCTTCACGTGGTGATGCCGCTCCGCATCCCGGCCTAAAACATCATGCCGATTCGCAGCACGGCCTAAAACCACCATGCGCGTCACAGACCTCGCGCTCGAGGATTTCCGCTCTTACGGCGATCTGGAAGTCGTCCTGGCGCACGGAGTCACCGCATTCATCGGCCAGAACGGCGCGGGGAAGACGAACCTCCTCGAGGCGATCCACCTCGCGGCTCGTGGCGATTCTCCGCGCGCGCACGATGACACCGAGCTCGTCCGCTGGGGCGCGACGACCAGCCGCGCGCGAGTCGAGGTCGATCGCGCCGAAGGGCATCGGAGGATCGAGCTCGTCCTGTTCGCGCCGCCAGAGGGCGAGCGCCGGCGGCCGCGCCGCTATCTCCTCGATGGCGCGGGCAAGCGGGCTGATGACGTCGCCGGCGAGCTCGTCGTGGTCGCGTTCTTCCCCGAGGACGTCGAGCTGCTCGGCGCCGCGCCGGGCGCGCGCCGCCGCTACCTCGACGCGATGCTGTCGCAGATCGAACGCGCGCATCGCCGCGAGACGCGCGAGCTCCAGCGCGTGCTCGAGCAACGGAATGCGCTCCTGCGAGCGGCGCGCGAGACCATGGACCTGTCGGAGGACGAGATCGCGTTCTGGGATCGCGAGCTCGTTCGGCTCTCGTCGAGCATCTCGCTGCGCCGCGCGGCCTTGGTCGACGAGCTGCGGCCCGCGTTCGGCGCCGCGACCGCGCGCTTCAGCGGCACGGCCGCCCTCGACATCGCCTACGGCGGGCAGGTCAGTGGGACATCGATCGAGGAGCGCGCGCGGGCATACGAACGGCTCCTCGTCGAGAAGCGCGAGCGCGAGCGGTGGCAGGGCACGACGCTCGTCGGCCCGCATCGCGACGATCTCCTCGTGACCGCGAACGGCCGCGCGCTGCCGTCGTTCGCGTCCCGCGGCGAGCACCGCAGCGCGGTCCTCTCGCTGAAGATGGCCGAGGCCGCCTGGCTCACGGCCCGCGTCGGCGAGCCGCCGGTGTTCCTTCTCGACGACGTGCTCTCGGAGCTCGACCCGGGCAGGCGCGAGGCGCTCGCCGCCGCGATCCCAAAAGACGCACAAGCTCTGCTCACGGCGGCATCGTCCGGGGCGCTGCCGGACGTCCTTCGTGAAAAGGCGACCATCGTCCCGGTGCGGCGCGGCGAAGTGGGGCAGGCATGAAGCCGATCGGCCGCGCGGTCGACCGCGCGCTGCGCGTCCTTGGGATGGACCGGGACGTCGCGCGCGCCGACGCGGTCAGGGTCTGGGCCGAGGCCGCAGCGAGCGTGCTCGGTAACGACGCGCGGGAAACAAGGGCGGTACGCGCGGACGGCGCGACGCTCGTCGTGGCCGTCCCGAGCGCGCAGTGGGCCGGCGAGATGCGCCTGCGCGAACGCGAGCTCGTCGCGGCGCTGCGGCAGCGCGCGCCGCGGAGCGACATCACCCGCATTCGGACGGTGCCTTCCTCCACACCGCGCGCCTGATATCTGGGAGACTCGCGGGAGTGCCCGCAGCCTCCTTCTCCACCACCGTCGGCAGCACGTCGGACGTCCGAGCGAGCAAGTCGGACGTCGTCGTCATCCATGAGCCCGACACCGGCGCGCAGCTGCGCACGAAAGGCCGCCTGTTCCTGCTTTGCGAGGTCGCCGGCGGAGGGAACGCCGGCCTTCAGGTCGCACGCGAGGTCGCCGATCTCACGCGGAGCGAGTACTTCTACGACCTCTCCGCTGGGATCGAGGTGTCGCTGCGGCGAGCGCTTCGTCAGGCCGATCGGCGCGCCGCGCAGAAGCTGAAGGATCAGCGCGGCGGCGCGACGCTCCACCTCGCGTGCGCGGTGGTGGTGAACAACGAGATCTACGGCGCGCGCATCGGCCGCGCGCAGGTCTTCCTCGTGCGGCGCGCGCGGCTCTTCCTCCCCGGCGACGAGCCAGGCGAGCTCGCCGACTTCGTCCATCGCACGACGACTCGTGAGGCCGCGTCCCTCGGGGCCGACCCCGATCTCGTCCCGAAGGTCTGGCGTCAGACGATCGAGGCGGGGGACACGCTCATCATCGCGAGCGGGGCGCTCATCGAGGGTCTCGGCGCCGAGATGCTTCGGAGCGCCGCGGTCACGCTCCATCCGCGCGCGGCCGCGGATCACGTGCACAACCGCGCCGTGGCCGATGGGGTCGTCGGGAGCGACGGCGCGATCTTCGTGGAGATCACGCAGTCCTCCGGCGCCGCGCAGCGCGTCGCGCCCGAGCCCGCGCTCATCCCCGCGCCGTCGGAGGTCGTCATCGCCGAGTCGATCCGTTCGCGCCTCGACGCGCTCTGGCGGCTGCGTCCGCGCATCGGCGGGCTTCTCCGTGGGGCAGCCACGCCGGTCGCATCCGCCGCGACGAAGAGCGTCGCTGTCGGCTTGGAGCTGATGCCGCGCCGCTCGACGCAGTTGCCGCGCCGGGCCGAGGTCGCGCGCGACCGCTCGCGGAGGCAGCGACGCGCGGTGACGACCCTCGCGCTCCTGCTGATCGTCGTCGCGGGGTCGGTCGGCGCGCTCGCGTATCGGGATTACCAAGCGAACAGCGCGCAGCGCGAGTACGACCTCGCGATCTTCAACGCGCAGGACGCGCTCGCGTCAGCCCATCGCCTCGCGGATCGCAAGCCGCCTGATCCCGACGGCGCGCGGGTGAAGATCGCGCAGGCGAACGCGAGGCTGGACGAGGCCGCTGGCTCGCCGCACGCGAACAGCCAGCAGATCGCCTCGCTCCGCGCGGACGCGGAGGCCCTCGTCGACCGCCTCGACGGGGTGATCGTCGATCTCGGCCGGATCGCCTCGGGCGCGAAGGCAGGCCAGATCATCGGCAACGTGAACGGGCTCTACGTCGCCGATGCCGGCAGCGGCCGGCTCTGGCGCGTGTTCGGCGATCCGCTGCAGACCGGCGTCGTGATGCAGAGGGGCACGAGGGGCGTCGGTGCGCCGGCGTTCGTGACGTATGAGGCGGACGTGATCTACGGGATGGATGACGCGCGGAAGCTCTGGCGCGCCGAGGGCGATCAGGTCCTGGACTCGACACCCGCCGACAGCGCGACCTGGAAGTCCGTCACCGGCATCGCGGTGTTCACGCAGAACCTCTATGTGCTCGACAGCGCCAGCGGTCAGCTGTGGAAGCATGAGTCGACGAACGGCGCGACCTTCGGAAAGGCGCTCGCGTACCTCGGCACCCCGCTCGCCGCGAACGCCGCGCTCTCCCTCGCGGTCGACGGTGACGTGTGGATCGTGACCAATACGAACGAGATCGTCCGGTTCCGCCGCAACCCGCTCGTGACGACGGCCGCGAGGATCGACTTCACCCCGCGGTGGACGGGCGAGCCGCTGCGTCCGACCGCGATCCAGGCCGTCGGGGGGCAGACGAACATCTACGTCCTCGATGCGGCCGGCCGACAGGTCGTGCAGATGACCCGCGACGGCCGTGAGCTCCTGCGCGTGAAGATCCCGACCACGCTGCCGCAGGCGTCGGGCTTCTACGTCTCGGAGGTCGGACGCGTGATCTACACGACGCACGGCTCGAAGGTCGTCGCGACCCCACTCGATAAGTAGGAACGCGCCGGCGTGATCCCGCTCCAAGATCGCACGCCCGCGCGCGGCTATCCGATCGTCACCCGCCTCCTGCTCGGCATCAACGTCGCGGTCTGGATCTACGTGCTCTACCTCTCGCGCACTCCGGGCGCGCTCGAGAGCTTTTACCGGTCATGGTCATTCGATCCGGAGAGCTTCAGCGCTGTCCTCGTGCCCGGGAATCTGGGGATCGAGACGCCGCTGCGCTTCGTGACGCTGGTGACGCACCTGTTCATCCATGGCGGTTGGCTGCACATCATCGGGAACATGCTCTACCTCTGGATCTTCGGCGATAACGTCGAGAACGCACTTGGGAGCGTGGCGTTCCTCGTCTTCTATTTCGCATGCGGCCTCGTCGCGGCGCTCGGACAAGCGCTCTTCACATCGGGTCCGCTCATCGGCGCCTCCGGCGCGATCGCCGGTGTGCTCGGTGCGTACCTGCTCCTGTTCCCGACCGCGCGGATCGCGACCCTCGTGTTCCTCGGGATCTTCATCACCGTCATCGACCTTCCCGCGATCATCGTCATCGGCCTCTTCATCCTCACGCAGGTGATCGAGGGATTCGCGGATCTGCGGTTCGCGGTCCCGGAGGCGCGGCACATCGCGTACTTCGCCCACGTGTTCGGCTTCCTGGCAGGCATGTTGCTGATGCCGCTGCTGCGTGGGCGATCGTCATCGCGTCGCACGAAGGTCGGGTGGGGGTAGCCTGTAGCGATGCTCGTGCCATGCACGGTCGAGTCGGTCCGCGTGCACGTGCTCACCGGGCAGCATGTCGTTCTCCTGCAGCAGAAGGACGCGAATCGTCTGCTTCCGATCTGGATCGGACCCGATCAGGCGCACAGCATCGCGACGCGCATCGCCGGCGTCGCCAGCGAGCGTCCGCTGACGCACGACCTGATGATGGACATCCTCACGAAGCTGGGCGCCGAGATCACGCGCATCGTCGTGAAGGAGCTCGTCTCCGACGACACGGGCGGCGGCATCTTCCACGGGAGCCTCTTCATGCAGCTGGGCGGCAAGGAGCTCGAGATCGACTGCCGTCCGTCCGACGCGATCGCCCTGGCGGTCCGCTGCGACGCGCGCATCCTCGTCGCCGAGTCGGTCCTCGACCGCTCCGCGATCCTCGCCGAGAGCGAGGAGGACAAGGACCTCACGATCTTCAAAGAGTTCATCGACTCGCTCCCCGACGACCCGCAGGTGCCGCCGAAGAGCTAGCCGCCGCGACGCGGCCGACGCACATTTCGCCCGGGGATGCCTGAGGATGTTGTCGTGCACGCGCCAGCACGCACGTCCGGCCCCGCGCTCGTCGACTTCGTCATCCCGGTCTACAACGAGGAGCGCGACCTCGGGCCGAGCGTCCGACGCCTGCGGGCCTACCTCGACGCGGAGTTCCCCTTCAGCGCGGTCATCACGATCGCGGACAACGCCAGCAAGGACGGGACGCTCGCGCTCGCGCAGCGCCTTTCGGCCGAGGTGCCGGGCGTGCGGGTGCTGCACCTGGACGCGAAGGGCCGTGGCCGGGCACTGCGTGCCGCGTGGCTCGGGAGCGACGCCACGGTCGTCGCGTATATGGACGTGGATCTGTCCACCGACCTGAAGGCGCTCCTCCCGCTCGTGGCCCCACTCCTCTCGGGC
>JBIOUD010000212.1:0-14738 GCA_044866725.1 Candidatus Limnocylindria bacterium
CGCCGCACGAGGACCGCATACTTGACCATGTGATCCCCCGCATCCCGTTCGGCAAGACCGGGTACCAGAGTCGCCGCACCATCTTCGGCGCGGCCGCGCTCTCACGCGCGACGCAGGACGCCGCCGATGAGGCGCTCGACCTCCTGACCTCGCACGACATCGATCACATCGACGTCGCCGCGTCGTACGGCGCTGCGGAGCTTCGCATCGCGCCCTGGTTGAAGCGCTACGACCGCGACCACTTCTTCGTCGCGACGAAGACCGGTAAGCGCACGTACGCCGAGGCGCGCGACGAGATCCGCCTCTCACTGAAGCGCCTTGGCGTCGCGTACGTCGATCTCATCCAGCTGCACAACCTCGTCGCGGAGGACGAGTGGGAGATGGCGTTCTCGAAGGACGGCGCACTGCGCGCGGCCACGGAGGCGCGCGACGCGGGCCTCGTGCGCTTCATCGGCGTCACCGGCCACGGCGTGACCGTCACGCGCCAGCATCGGCGCAGCCTCGAGCGCTTCCCATTCGACAGCGTGCTCTTCCCATACAACTTCACGCAGATGCGGGGCGACTACGCGCGCGACGCGGAGCTTCTCATAGCACTCTGCGAGCAGCGCGGCGTCGCGATGCAGACGATCAAGGCGATCACGCTCGGCCCGTGGCGGACCGAACGGCCCGCGACGCCGACGACGTGGTACGAGCCGCTCACCGAGCAGTCCGACATCGACCTCGCGGTCCGCTGGGTGCTCGCGCGCCCTGGGCTCTTCCTGAACACCGTCGGCGACCTCGGCCTCCTACCGAAGGTCCTCGACGCCGCGGCGCGCGGCGGCCCGCGACCGTCGGACGGCGAGATGAACACGCTCGTCGAGCGACGCGAGATGACGCCCTTCTTCGTCTAGGGATCCGCGCGACGCGATCCACGAGCGGACTCGAAGCGGAGCTGCTCCCCGTCCCAGTCTCGCTCGTAAGACGCGGGCATCCGCACAATGGGCCCGTGTCGCGTCGCGTCCTCGCCGTGAGTCTGGGCGCCGGTCTGGTGTGGGGCTGTGTCGCGGTAGTCCTGTTCCTTGCGATGTTCCGCGGCCTCGTGCCGTCGCCGGCAGAGCTCACGTTCCCGCTCAACGTTCCGATGTTCGTTGGTGTCCTGCCGTTCCAGCTCTCCGTACTCGTCGAGGGTCTCGCGGCGCGAAGCACGTACGGCCTCGACGAGCTCGTCTTCGGGACTGTGGGAGCCGGGCTGGTACTCGGCGTCGCCACGGGTTGGCTCACCGAGAGGATCCGCCGCCGGGTCGTCAGCGGAGGATGAACCCCGCGCTCAGCGGGTCATCGGGGTCGAACCACAGCTCGCCGCGGCCGCTGATCCAGGCCTGACCCTCGACTTCAGGGATGACCGCGCGGTGCGGTCCGAAGGTCGTCTCGCGCAGCACGCGGCCCGTGAAGCGCGTGCCGATAAGGCTCTCGACGACGAAGGGCTTTCCTGTCTTCAGCTTTCCGCGCGCCCATTCGAGGGCCAGCCTGCCGGACACCCCTGTCCCGGTCGGTGAGCGATCCACCTCGCCGTCCGCGAAGACGCACACGTTGCGCGCGTTGCCGCCGGGATCCTTCGCCGCGCCGCCGATGATCGTCCCGTAGAGGAAGGACAGCTCCGGCTCGAACGGGTGGGGGATGGGCCGCGTGGCCATGACCGCCTTCTTGATGCGCCAGCCTGCATCGATGAGGCCGCGGTAGTCCTTCGCGGAGATGTCGAGCCCGAGCTGCGCGACGTCGACGTAGGCGTAGAACGCGCCGCCGAACGCGATGTCGTAACGGATGCGGCCGAGTCCGGGGACCTCGACCACCGCGTCGAGATCGAGCGCGAAGGACGGCACGTTCTCGAATGCGACAGAGACCACGCGATCGCCGTCGCGCTTCGGCCGCGCGGTGATGCGCCCGGCGGGCGCGTCGATGCGCACGACGTCGGCGGGCGCGAGCATGCCGGTCTCGATCGCGACGGTGGTGAGCGCGATGATCCCGTGGCCGCACATCGTGCTCCACCCTTCGTTGTGCATGAAGAGCACGCCGAGGTCGCCGTCGGCCGTGACGGGCTCGGTCACGATCGCGCCGTACATGTCGGCGTGGCCGCGTGGCTCGAACATGAGCCCGCGCCGAAGGTCGTCGAGGTGCTCGCGCGCCCAGGCCCGCTTCGCGACGATCGTGTCGCCTCGGATCGGATCGACTCCCGCGGTCACGATCCGCAGCGGTTCGCCCGCGGCATGCGAATCGATGACGCTCACACGGCGCCATCTTTTCGGCGGGTTCCAGTCCCGACCGCGCGCGACGTCCATCGCCGCGCAGGCTACTGCCCGGTGGGGATCCTCACCGGTGCGCTGTACCCGAACATGCCCGAGCTCGTCGCCCGGTAGCAGTACGTGCCCGCGGCCAGGTCGGGGTCGACGTAGGGCGAGCCTGACTGCACGAGGGTGTCATTCACGTACGACCCCGATGTCGCGATGCACGTCGTGCTACCCGCGGGCACGACCGCGCGCTGCAGGTTGTATGTCCGCGGCTGGGTACCGGCTGAGACCGGTGGCGTGAGCGTGACCTTGATGTCCTCGGTCGGCGCCGCGCTGTCGGACTTGCCGCCCTGCGCCACCACGGTCGGCGCACCGTTCGGCGGGTCGTCCACGAGGTTGAAGCCCGATGACTCGGCCGCAGAGGACTCGTATCGGAGGTCGACGACATCGCCGGCGGAGAGCGCGGACCTGAACTCGTCGTAGGTCACGGTGGCGTCGCCGTACTCGAAAGTGTCGTTGCGGTCGTACGCGTAACGCGTGCCGCCTGCGGTGAAGGCCGACTCCTCGATGCTCTGGACGGTCACTCGGACCGGTGCCGTCGACGTCGGGATCACCGTGACCTGCCAATAGACGCCAAAGTCTTCGAGCCACTGGCGACCCTCGATGAGCGGCCGCAGGTAGAGCCTGTAGCTGCCCGGCGTCGTTGGCGCCTTCACCGTGAACTGGAACCACGCGACCTGGTTCGGACCGATCCACGGGACTGGCTGGCCGGCGACTCGGTGGTAGTCGACCCATCGCGTTTGCACAGTTCCGTGCGTCGAATTGCCACCGAGGACGCTCGCGTTGTTAAGGCCGGGCTCCGGCCCAGAGGTTCCGAGGTGGACCGCGGTGTAGTCCGTCGCGATCGCCCAGCCCTCGCTCCCGGAGTTGTAGAACGCGACGACCGCGCGCGAGGTCTGACCCGGGCACAGCGTCGGATATCCCGTCTGCCCGTACCAGTAGGCGTGGAGGCCGGGGATCCCCGACGGGACGCTCGACGGTGGCGGGATGCTCGGCCCGACGCGTGGCGTGCACTCCGCCGCTGCAACGAGCGGCGCCTGCTCGGCCGGCCCGGTCAGCGTCAGCGGGATCGCGAGCGCGAACGAGAGAGCCACGCGGAGCGACCGAACACCCACATAAGAAGGACGCACGGGAGGCGGCTCTTGTTTTCTGTCGTTACAGGATCGTCACGAACGGCGCCTTCTCGAGTTACGCGCGCTCGTCGCGCGCATCGAGCGCTGCGCCGCCCGGCGCTTCGACGCGGGCTGCCGCTCCTTCGTCTCACCCTTCGCGGTGCGCGTCTTGTTCACGGTCGCCGCGGCGATGCGCTCGGCGGTGTCTTCAGACCGCCCGCGCTCCTTCTCGTTCGCCTTGATGTGCTCGTACTGGCGCTCGCGTTTCTCGGTCCAGGCCTTCTGTGGCATGGCTCACCTCCGACTGTGTCGCGCGACACGTCTGCATGAGGCGTGCGCGCTCGGTAGCCTCAGAAGGCCGTGACGACGCAGCCCGTGTCCTACCGCGCGCTCTTCGAGATCCCCGGACTGCCGCGCCTGGTCGGCAGCATGATGCTCGCGCGCATCGCGGGGCAGATGGTCGCGCTCGTCCTCGTGCTGTTCGCGCTCGAGCGGTACGGATCGGCCACCGTCGCCGGGCTGGTGACCTTCCTCTCGATCGCTCCCGGCCTCGTCGCCAGTCCGATCTCGGGGGCGCTCCTGGACCGGCACGGGCGGACGCGGCTCGTGGTCATCGACTACGCGGTCGAGGGTCTGTCGTTGATCCTCATCGCTGCGCTCGCGCTTGCGGATGCGCTCCCCGTCCCGGCGCTCCTCGCGATCGTGGTCGTCACGTCGATCACCGGACCGCTGTCGAACACGGGCGTGCGGACGCTGTTCCCGATCCTCGTCCCGAAGCAGCTCTGGGAGCGCGCGAACGCCGTCGACAGCAACGGCTACGTCGTCGCGAGCATCTTCGGCCCGGCGCTGGCCGGCGCACTCGTCGCGACGCTCGGCGCGCCCGCCGCGCTCATCGCGACCGGCGTGCTGTTCGGCCTCGCCACGGTCGCGGCCATCGGCATCCGGGACCCATCGCCGCGCTCCGAGAGCGGCGCGCTCCTGCACGACGCTTGGGACGGTCTCGTGTACACCACGCGCAATCCGTCGCTGCGCTCGCTGGCCATGAGCGTCAGCGTCGCCAACGTGGGATGGGGGATCTTCTTCATCGCGCTGCCGGTGCTCGTCCTCGAGCGGCTCGGCGGCGACGCCGCGTACGTCGGCAGCCTCTTCGCCCTCCTCGGCGTCGTGGGCTTCTTCGCGGTCCTCGCGATGGGGCGCATCTCGACCCTCGGCCGCGAGTCGCTCCTCCTCGCGGCCGCGATGCTCGGCCAGGCGGTCGCGTTCTCGATCGCGCTCTTCGGCAGCGGCAGCGCGCTGCTCGTCGCGCTCGCGATGGTCGTGCTCGGCCTCGCCACGGGGCCGTTCGACGTGACGCTGTTCACGGTCCGCCAGCGCCGCACCGATCCCGCGTGGATGGGCCGCGCGTTCGCGGTCTCGATGGCGCTGAACTTCGCCGGCTTCCCGATCGGCTCGGCCATCGGCGGCGCGGTGGTGCCGATCTCGCTCGAGGCCGCGATCGCCATCGGGATCGGCGCGCAGATCGCCGGCGCGCTCATCGCGCAGCGGTTACCAAAACATCAGACCGTCCAAAGCGAGCCACGACTGGCGCAATAACGGTTCGGTCAGCTCCCGACATCCCTCCGCCGCATCGCGACGAGGGCGACGGCCGTGCCGGCGACGCCGATGGCCACGAGGGTCGCGATTCCCGGCCAGTCGTCGCGCGACAGCGGATTCCCGTAGAGCTGGTAGATCGAGAGCCGGCCGACCCAGTCCGGCCAGTTGAAGACCGCCCCGAACTGCTGAAGGAAGTACGACACGACCGCGACCGCGCCGAGGACGAGGACCGCCGCACGCGGGCGCCAGCCGACGAGCGCGGCACCGATCCCGGCGAAGGCGAACACGACGGGAAGCTCGAGCGCCGTCGCGAGCGCCATCCGGTCGCCGGGGAGCGTGATCTCGAGTGCCCTCGCGGTCGCGTACACGACGGACGCGCTCACTGCCGCCACGACCCCGACGATGACGAGGAGCGCGGCGATCCGCTCGACGACGATCCGTCCGCGGGACGCCCCGTTCGCGAGCGCGGCCTCGAGGCGTCCCTCGCCGTCGTCCGCCGCCCAACCATTGATCTGCGCGACGGTGAGCGCGGAGAGGATGAAGAGCCCCGTTCCGAACCAGAGGACGCCGACGAAGTCCGAGTACGCGGCGACACCGAGACGATCGAAGTACACGCGGAGCGACGCGATGCCGAGCATGCTGTCGACGATCGTGCGCGCGAGCGACGTGAGGAAGTACGCGAGCGCGACGAGGCCCGCCGTCCAGCCGATGAGCCACCAGCGCTGCTGGTCGACGAGCGCGAGCACCGGGAAGCGGAGCAGTGGATCGGCGGAGGGCCGGCGCACGGCGCGACCGGTCCCGCCCGATCCGAACCGGAAGAGCGCGCCGCCGATGTCACGTCGGAGGAACGCGACCATGCACAGTGCGAGGAGCACGGCGGCGACGCCGTAGAGCGCGATCGTCGCGCCGGCGTCCACGCCCCGCTGCAGTAACGGCGCGCTCCGCGCCGCGAGAGAGAACGGCGAAAAGCCCGCGAGCAGTCCGATATCCATGCCGGCCCGCCCGGCGGCATCGAGCTCGTACAGCGCGACGATGACGATCGCGCCGATCGCGCCCGCCGCCCGCCGTGTGAACACGAGCTGAGCGATGAGGAGGCCGATGCCGAACGCCGCCAGCGTGAGCCCGAGCCGGATGACTCCCTCGAGCGCGAGGGGGCCGAGCGGGAGCGGCTCGCCCGACGCGGCGGCGGTGACAGCGGTCGCCCCGAGCGTGACGCCGAGCGCCGCGGCAGCCGCGAACGCGAACGTCAGACCGCGAGTGAGCAGCCAGCGCACGCGTGACACGCCGGTCGCGAGCCAGTGCTCGGTGAGGCCCTTCTCCTCTTCACCGCGGCCGATGCCCGACGACGCCAGCACTGCCCAGATCGCGAAGATCAGCCCGAGGAAACCGAAGGCGCGCCACGTGAGATAGCCCGCGAGCGTGTCCAGCTGGACTGGATCTGGCAGCAGGAACGCGAGCTGCTTTCCCAGGATCTCCATCTCGCGGCCAAATGCGGCGCGCTCGGCGGCCGTCGTGCCGGCGAGCTGCACGAACGCCGCGGCGTTGAGCGCGCCCGCGAGCGCGCCCATGAGCGACATCACCACGATGCCCGTCCGGTGCGAGCGCAGCCCGAGCCGGAAGAGCGTCATCGGCCGCCGCTCATCGGTAGTAGCTCAGGAAGATCTCCTCGAGCGACGGCTCCCGGCTCACGAGGCTGACGACGCGCTCCCTCGCCAGCGCGGCCAGGAGCGGCTCGAACGAGCCGCGATACATGCCGGACACCACCGCGTCCTCGACCTTCGGCTGCTCGAAGCCGGGAACGGTCGCGACGCGCGCGGCCGCGGCCGCGTCGGCCAGCTCGATCTCGACGCGGTGGGCACGCATGCCGATGAGCTCCCCGATCGGCCCGATCGTCACGAGGCGCCCCTCACGAACGATGCCGACGCGGTCGCAGATCTGCTCGACCTCGGACAGCACGTGCGATGACACGAAGAACGTCGCGCCACGAGCCCTTGCATCGCGCACGAGTCCGTAGAACTCCTGCTGGTGGAGCGGGTCGAGTCCACTCGTCGGCTCGTCGAGGATCAGGAGCGCCGGTTTCGCCGCGAACGCGAGGAGGAGCGCGAGCTTCTGCTTGTTCCCGTGCGAGTACTCGCGGTATTTGCGGCCCAGATCGAGGTCGAGCCGCTTCGCGACGTTCTCGACCTCGTTCGCATCGAGCCCGCCGCGAAGGCCGGCGAGGTACGCGACGATCTCGGCGCCGCGCCATCCGCCGAATTGCGGCAGCTCGCCCGGGACGTAGCCGACCCGCTTCTTCACCGCCACGGCGTCGCGCTCGGCGTCGAGCCCGAACACCGACGCGCCGCCGCGCGTCGCGTGCGTCATACCCATGAGGAGCTTGATCGTCGTCGTCTTCCCCGCGCCGTTCGGGCCGAGGAAGCCGAAGACCTCGCCTTCCGCGACGGCGAGATCGAGGTCGAAGATCCCGCGTCCGCTCCCGTAGTCCTTCGTCAGATCCTTCGTCTCGATCGCGTTCGTCATGTCCGCCGTCCCTTCCGCCCGCCTCGCCGTGCGAGGGTCGTGAGCTCCCCGACGACGTCGGAGATCGTGTCGGTCATTCCGGTGATGCGCCTTCGCGCGGCGGTCGAGCTCGCCGCGCGCGCCCCTTCGCGGAGCCGTTCCATGAACAGCCGGGTCTGCGCTTCGCGCGCCGCGAGGAGCCCGGCGAGGTCGTAGATCGCCTCGAAGCGGAGGCGGCGGCTCCCGCGCTCGCCCTTCGCCTGCGCCATGCCGAAGGACACGAGCTGGCGGGTGGCGACGCTCACGCCGCTCTTCGCGACGTCGAGCTCCTTGGCGATCTGATCCAGCGTTGAGGGCTCCGGCCGCAGGAGCAGATACCCGTAGACACGGCCGGTGGTGCGGGGAAGGCTCCACGCGACCATGAGCCGTCCCATGTCCTCGACGAAGCGTCTCTCGTTGGCGGTCAATTTCACGATATTCAGTCCGATCTGAATTCCAAGAACGACGCTACACCCGTGCGTCTAGCGGCGCACGATACCGTCCCCTGTTGAGGGTCCGTTGAGTGGTCTAGCGCGGCAGCAGCGCGTAGGAGGAAGAGGACCTCGCAGGAGGCCGCGCGTTGCGCAGCCGGATGCCGCTGAACTCGAGCGTTGACGCGACGACACGGTCCCAGAGTGGCCAGAGCTCATTCGTCACCCGGAGCTCGATGCCCGCCTCGGCGTGCATGCGGACCATGTCGTCGAGCTCGACGCGCGCGAGAGGAGCGACCGGCTCGCGGGAGACGTGGTAGCCGGCCCCGGCGTCGTGCACGGTGAAAGGGGCCGCCGGCATGAGATACAGCCACAGGCGCGCCGTTCGGAATCGCTCCCACCAGTCCCACTCGATGACGTGGACGCGCCGGGCGCCGTTCAGCCAGGCCGCGTCCTCGTCCGTCGTTCGCTCACCGATCCAGAACGTCGCGCGCGGGCAGTCGCGCGGGAACCAGTACGCCGGGATGTGCTCTTCGTCGATCGCCCACACGAGCTCGTCGTCGACCTGCGCGGTCGGCGCGCGATGCGGGTGGAAGATCTCGATGTCCGGATCGTCGCTGACGTGCCAGAGGGCTCGATACGCTGCGCGGGTCACGACCGAAGGCTCAGCGTCGACGCGCGGTCCGGACGCGGGGAAAGTTGCGCAGCACGAACAGCATGTACACCAGCCAGAGCGCGAGCCAGATCGACCCGACGAGTGCGAGCCGCACCGAGAACAGGATCAAGCTCGGATCCAGGAACAGCAGGCTGGTCCCGAGCAACCAGAAGCGATCGCCCAGATAAGAAGCCCGGTGCCGTTCGGCCTCATCGATCCGGTCGGTGAGCGATGAGCCGTAGTAGTAGAACGACGCGAACACGTACGAAAAGGTCGCGACGCTCATCACGATCAACGTCGCTTGGAAGAGCACCGGGTTGACATCGCCGCTCGCGTACCTCGGGTATAGAAAGATGAGCATGAACGTGAAGATCGCGATGCTCATGCCCGAGAGCGTGTACGAGCGATTGACGTTGGCCGAAGCGAGATCGTCTTTGATGGCACGCACCTCCACTATCGAAGACGAAGGCCGGCATCGTTGCCGGCCTCGTGATCGGAGCGGGTGGCGGGAATCGGACCCGCGACGCAACTTTGGGAAAGTTGCACGTTACCACTACGCCACACCCGCGTAGACGTACATCGTAGAAGTTTCATCGAGTTTGCTCCAGCCGAATTCACGCGCGGTCTTTCTGCGGTGACAACGGACGCACCGAACATCGCACTTCGCGATCTCCTCGGCTACGGCGACCCACTTCCTATCCCAGATCAGGCGGGCAACATCGTCGACCTTCGTCTCTCCAGCACGGTGGTCGAAGTCGAGCAGCACGGGATCCGTCTCCCCGCAGTCGACACAGGGATGCGTGCTTAGGTAATCGAGCCGGAAGCTTCGCTTCGGGCTGGCGGACCGCGTGCGTTTTCGATTGCGCTCCAGGTAGGCTGCGCGACTGCGTCGATAGTGGTCACGGCTCGCCGCAGCGACGCAGATTCGGCAGTGCGTCCTGCGTCTGCCCGTCTTCTTGTTCCTGATCCCGAATTCCGTCAACGGGAGCAACTTTCCGCACTTCGTGCAGGCCTTCTCACCGACGGCGAGCGCCACGACGACCGGGATCCTCTGCTCCGGCGGTGGAAGCGGACTCGCGGAGCGCCACTTGAATTGGGCTGCCGTGCGTTTCCGGTGACATGCGACGCAGCGGACGACGCACTTCTCGATTTCTTTCATCACGAGATGCCACGGCTTGCGCGCAGCGAGGACGCTAACCTCCCCTCGTTTCTGCGTCGGTTCGATGTGGTCGAACTCGAGGAGAACGATGTCCGTTTCGCCGCAATCGATGCAAGGGTGCGCCAGCAAGTACTCGCGCAGCTTGGGGCGATTCGCTATGCGGTTCGACCTGATCCGCGCGCCCTCGCGCGCGATGTACGCCTCGCGGTTCTTGAGGTAGTGCTCCCGCCGGTACGCCGCGTGGCACTTCCGGCAGTGGCTCTGGCGCTTTCCGGTCTTGATGGATCGGAACGCGAAGTCGGCCTCGGGCTTCCACTCGTGGCACATGCAGCAAAGGAGCACGACGCACCTCGCGGGTGTGCGTTCCTTCGCTCGCGTTCCAGCCCGCTAGAACACCTGTTCTATCACACTCACGCGCGCTTGTGAAGACGCATCCTCATCACGAATGAAGTTCCAAGGCCTCGACATCCAGCGCGCGATGGCGATCTACGCGCACCCCGACGACGCGGAGTTCGGCATGGCAGGCACCGTCGCGCTCTGGGCGAAGGCCGGCGTCGAATTCACCTACTGCATGGTGACGAACGGCGCGTCCGGCTCGCAGGATCCGAACATGACGCGCGACGCGCTCCGCGAGACGCGCTACGCCGAGCAGCGCGCGGCCGCGAAGATCCTCGGCGTGAAGAACACCACGTTCCTCGGGTACGAGGACGGCTATCTCTACCCGACGCTCGAGGTGCGCAGGGACGTGGCGCGACAGATCCGCATCCATCGGCCCGACGTGATCTTCACGATGGACCCGACGATGCGGATCGCGGACACGTACATCAACCACCCGGACCACATCGCGGCGGCCGAGGTCGTGCTCCGCTCGATCAACCCGGACGCGTCGACGCGCCAGATGTTCCCCGAGCTCTGGGCGGACGAGAAGCTCGAGCCGCACAAGCCGAAAGCGCTCTTCCTCATGGTCTTCGACGAGAAGGGCACGGTCATCGACATCAGCAGCGTGCTCGAGAAGAAGGTCAAGGCGCTCCTCGCGCACGGCTCGCAGCTGTGGCCGGGCGCCGAAGAGATGGTCCGCGGGTGGGCGAAGGCGACGGGGAAGGCCGCGGGCTACAAGGCCGGCGAGTCCTTCCGCATCGTGCGTCTCGACGAGCCCCCCGAGCCGACGGAGTCGAAGCCACGCCGGCGCGGCAAGCGCGGCATCCAGAGAGCCGTTCGCAAGTCGACGCGCGCCGCGACGAAGCGCACGCCCTCGCGCCGCAAGCGCGCGCGCTGATCCCGGAACGTCGGCACGAGCGCGCCGTCCGCGTGGACGACGCGGTGGCAGGGGACGCTCGGATCGTCGTTCTCGCTCATGACGTGCCCGACCGCGCGCGCCGCACCGACCCGGCCAGCGAGCATGGCCACGAGGCCGTAGCTCGCGACGCGTCCTGGCGGGATCGATCGCACCACCGCGCGGACGCGTCTCGTCCACCCATCCGCGGCGCGTCCGGCCGAACGTCCCATCGACGTGATTCTCGCTGTCCAGCGAGCGCGGAACTTGCATCGCGGGGCGCTCGTGGCGCTACCGGCCGCGGATGTCATCGAGGCCGCGCAGGACGCCGGCCTCCGCTACACGACCGATGACCGGCCGGGCATTCGGCGCGTGCGTGCCGGTCGCGGGTTCCGTTACGTCGGCGCGGACGGCAAGGTCGTCCGCGACGCGGCCGAGCTGCGCCGGATCAAGAGGCTTGCCGTGCCCCCGGCCTGGACGAGCGTCTGGATCTGCGGCGACCCGCGCGGCCACCTGCAGGCGACCGGGCGCGATGCGAAGGGGCGCAAGCAATACCGCTACCACGAGCGCTTTCGCGAGGTGCGCGACGAGGGCAAGTACGAGCGGATGATCGATTTCGCGAAAGCTCTGCCGAAGCTGCGCGCACGCGTCGAGGCGGATCTGTCATCCGCGAAGCTCTCGCGTGAGAAGGTGATCGCGACGATCGTGCGACTGCTCGAGCAGACGCTCATCCGCGTCGGGAACGAGGAGTACGCGAAAGCGAACCGCCACTTCGGCCTCACGACCCTTCGCGGACGCCATGTCGCCGTGCGCGGTCCGCGCATGCGCTTCCGATTCACCGGCAAGTCCGGCGCCCACCACGACGTCGACCTGCATGACGCGCGCGTCTCCCGCGTGATCCGATCGCTGCAGGAGCTTCCCGGACAGGAGCTCTTCCAGTACGTCGATGAGGGCGGTGAGATGCGCCGCGTCGGGTCAGACGACGTGAACGCATACCTGCGCGCGGTCTCCGGACAAGACTTCACGGCCAAGGACTTCCGCACGTGGGCGGGGACCGTGCTCATCGCTCGGGCGCTTCTTGCGTGCGAGCCCGTCGCGAACGTCCCTTACGCGCGTAAGAACGTCACGGCGGCGATCGCGAAGGTCGCCCAGCGACTCGGCAACACGCCCGCAGTGTGCCGTAAGGCGTACGTGCACCCCGCGGTCGTCGAGGCGTACATCGCGGGGGAGCTCGTCGATCCGCCAAGACGCCGTGCGGCGACGCCGAAGAGCAGCGGCCTGCGGCGCGAGGAAGCCCGCGTGCTGAAGCTGCTGGAGTCACATCTCGCGAAGGTCGCGCGGGCCGCTTAGCGGACGGGGATCCTCCGCCCGGCGAGCGGGGTGTTCTGCGCGTCCTCGATCGGCTCCGGCTTCTGCGTCGCGCTGAGGATCACGCTGATCGCCGTGGCCATCACGAGTCCAACGAATGCCGACACGAGGAGCACGCCTTCGGCCGGCCGACCGACGGCACGGGAGAGCGGGCCCCACGTGACGAAGAGCATGAAGAGGAGGCTCGCGCCGGCGGTGATGCCCGTCGCCAGCGCCAACACGTACAGCGCGAACCAGCGAGACGGGTTGCGCAGCAGCGCGTCGAAGAACATACGCATGAGGCGGGTGACGCCCCATACCGCGAGGGCGCCGATCGTCCCGGCGAGGACCGTCGCCGGCGCGGCCGCGTCGGCGCCGACGAGCCGCGAGACGAGCGCCGCGAGCTGCGAGAACAGCTCCTCCGGGTTGAGGAGGGTGCCGAGCGGACCGAGGCGGTCGCTGGTCGAGAGGATCAGGTTGGCCAGCGCGGCCTTCGTCTCGGCGGCGCGGACCGTGTCGAAGAGACTCGACTGTTCGATGGCGACGCCGGTCTCGACGTACGCGCCGAGATTCTGCTTCCCGAGCGCGAGTGCGGCGATGACCGTCATGAACGCGCCCCACGCGACGGTGACGAGGCCCATGAGGCCCTCGACGGCGGCCGCGGTGAGCAAGAGCGCGGGTGCGAGTCCGAACGGCGCAGCCACGGGCATCGCCATCGCGAGCGCGGTGCGCTCCGGCGGGATGTCGCGCACGTAGATCCACACGCCGACGAGCGCGTACACGACCGCGAGGCCGGGCATGAACAGGAAGAGCAGCATCGTCTGGAGCGCCCACGCGATGCCGACAGCGAGGCCCATCTGTCCGCCGAGCGCGACGAGCGCGATGCCCGCGGCCGCGACGCCGATCGCGACGGTCCCAAAGCCCGCGAGCGTCCCGAGCGCAGCGAGCGGCGCCGCGATCATTGCCGCGAAGAAGAGCTGCCGGATCCATCCGCCGTAGTTCGAGAGGAGCGAGACGACCGGGCTCTGATCGGCCGTGGGGACGAAGTCCTGGATCGGCTCGGTCATGACCGCGATGTGCGTGGTCGCGAGCTCCTTGTCGAGGTTCTCGATGGACACGAGCGCCTGCGCGACCTCCGACGCCTTCTGGTAACGGAGGCGCGGTTCCTTCGCGAGCGCCTTCAGCACGATCGTGTCGAGCTCGGCGACAAGGCTCGCGCGCAGGTGACTCGGCGGCACCGGCATGCGCACGACGTGATCGCGCAGCAACACCGCGGCGTTCGCGCTCACGAACGGCGGCTTGCCGACGAGCATTTCGTAGAGGAGCAGACCGAGCCCGTAGACGTCGCTCGCCGGCGACGCGGCCTTGCCCTCGACGCGCTCGGGCGCGACGTACATCGCGGTCGCGAAGAGCTGCGGCGTGTCGGCCTCTTCCTGAGGCGTCCGCGCGATGCCGAAGTCCGCGACCTTCGCGTGGCCGTTCGAGTCGAACAGGACGTTCGACGGCTTGAGGTCGGCGTGGACGATGCCCTTGCTGTGCGCGAACGCGAGGCCGTTCGCGACGTCGACGGCGATGCTCACCGCGTCCGCCGGCGCGAGCGGCCCCGTGCGCTCGATCATCTGCTTCAGCGATCCACCGGGGAGGTGCTCCATGACGATGAACGGCAGGCCATCGACTTCGCCGACGTCATAGACCGCGACGATGCTCGGGTGGGAGAGCGCGGCGAGTGACCGCGCTTCTTTGACGAACATCCGTCGCAGGTTCGAGTCCGCTGCGGCCGCCTGATCGAGCACCTTGACCGCGACCTCGCGGTTCAGGACGGTGTCCTGAGCGAGATAGACCTGACTGGAGCCACCCGACCCGATCGGCGCGACGATCTTGTAGCGCTTGTCCAGGACACGCTCCATGGCCAGTTCGTGGATCATCTGGCGTGCGGCGACTATACCGTGGCCTCTTTCCGCGACCGATCCCCCCGGAAAGGGATTCTCCGGGCGCCATCACCGAGCGTGTTTCGGCCCACGTGACCTGAACGCCCAGCCCGGGTCAGCCGTTACAGGCCATCGGCCCCGCGGGTCCGTCCGCGCGCCTGTCGCTACCCCTTAGACACGCCGAGACGCCGGGACGATGTCCCGGCGTCGGCGGATCGGAGGGAGTGGAGGCGGACTTAACGCGTCGCCGTCGGGGTCTTCGTGCCCGCCGGGCGCTGGAGCTTCGGTGCCGCGGGACGCGGCTCCTTCTTCGCGTAGACGTGGTCGACGAACTTCGCGACGTGGTCGGCGATCACCGCCTTCGCGCGCTCGGCCTGC
>JBIOUD010000213.1:0-6485 GCA_044866725.1 Candidatus Limnocylindria bacterium
CCTGAGCACCATCAGCGGCATCGCGCTCTTCGTTGCGCTTTGGGCGATCGCGCTGTTCACGACCCGCCGAGCGCTACGCGGGCTCGACTTGCTGGCAGAAGACCCGGCCGCGATACGCGGCTTCTACTGGCGAGCGTTTCGCTGGGGGGCGGCGACAGGTGTGCTCTTCCTTGTAGCTCTCGCAGCCATCGCACTGATCCCGACGATCGTCGCCGCGGCCGGCACGGAGAGCCGCGGTCCGCAGTTGCAGCCCCACGGCGTGCTCCTCGCCGTGGTGTTCTACGGGATGCTCGGCACGCTCGTCGCGTCCGCGATCGGCGCCATCGTCGGGCTCGCCCTCGCGACGCTCGACATCGTCGCGCTGAACGTCGCGCGAGCGCTGACGCGAGGCTAGGCGCCGGGGAAGTGGCAGGCGGCCCAGTGCCGCGGCGCGTGCTCGATGAACTCCGGGTCCACTTCCGAGCAGATCTGCTGCGCCTTCCAGCAGCGCGTGTGGAAGCGGCATCCCGACGGCGGGTTCACCGGCGAGGGGACGTCGCCCGTGAGGATGATCCGCTTGCGCTTCGTCTCGACCGCGGGGTCCGGGATCGGCACCGCCGAGAGCAGCGCCTGGCTGTAGGGGTGCAGCGGACGGTCGTACAGGTCGACGCGGTCGGCGAGCTCGACGATCTTCCCGAGGTACATGACCGCGACGCGGTCGCTGATGTGCCGCACGACCGACAGGTCATGCGCGATGAAGAGATACGTGAGCTTGAACTTGTCCTGGAGCTCCTCGAGGAGGTTGATGATCTGCGCCTGGATGGACACGTCGAGCGCGGAGATCGGCTCGTCCGCGACGATGAAGTCCGGCTCCACCGCGAGGGCGCGCGCGACGCCGATGCGCTGACGCTGGCCGCCGGAGAACTCGTGCGGGTAGCGGTTGGTGAAGTACGGGTTCAGTCCGACGACCTTCAGCAGCTCCTGCACTCGCTCGGTCTTCGCCTTGCCCTTCGCGAGGTTATGCACCTCGATCGGCTCGCCGATGATGTTGCCGACGGTCATGCGCGGGTTGAGCGAGGCGTAGGGGTCCTGGAAGATCATCTGCATACGCCTGCGCATCTTGCGCATCTGCTCGCCGGGGAGCGTGGTGAGCTCGGTACCGTCGAACTTCACCGAGCCGGACGTCGGCTTGTACAGCTGAAGGATCGCGCGGCCGGTCGTCGACTTGCCGCAGCCGGACTCACCGACCAGACCGAGCGTCTCGCCCTTCTCGACGAAAAAGTCGATGCCGTCCACGGCGCGGACCGCGCCGACCTGACGCTGGAAGATGATCCCCTGCGTCAGCGGGAAGTGCATCTTGAGGGCCTGCACCTCCAGGAGATTGCGGCCGCTGTCGGCGACCGCAGTGCTGCGACTGCGCTGGATGAACTCCTCTTTCGGCTGCGTCGGTGCGGCCTGCGACATCGTCACTGCATCACTCCCCCGGCGACTCGGTCGAGGTCTCGGACGCCGTCTGCTGCTTGATCTCCTCGATGACGCGCGTGTCGCCGACCTCGCGTCGCCAGTCGGTGTCGACGAGCCACCCGCCGCCCGGGACTTTCTGCGTGCCCCAGCAGCGTGCTTCGTGATCGGCCTTCGCGTTCGGCACGACGGCGAGCTCGGGCTCCTTCTCGCGGCAGATGTCGCGGCGGTACTGGCAGCGCGGCTCGAACTTGCACCCCGTCGGCGGCTGGATGAGGTCAGGCGGGAGGCCTTCGATCGGGAGCAGCTTCGCCTTGCGCGACTCGTCCAGACGCGGGATCGAGCGGAGCAGGCCCCAGGTGTAGGGCATCTTCGGGTTCGCGAAGAGCTCGGCCGTGTCCGCCTTCTCGACGATGCGCCCGGCGTACATGACGTGGATCCGCTGGGTCATGCCGGCGACGACGCCGAGGTCGTGTGTGATGAGGATGAACGCCGTGCGGAATTCGCGGGCAAGGTTCTTCAAAAGGTCGAGGATCTGCGCCTGGATCGTGACGTCCAAAGCGGTCGTCGGCTCGTCCGCCAGGATGAGCTTCGGGTTGCACGAGAGCGCCATCGCGATCATCACGCGCTGACGCATGCCGCCCGAGAACTGGTGCGGGTAATCGTCGACGCGCTTCTTCGCGCTCGGGATGCCGACGAGCTCGAGGAGCTCGATGGTCCGTTTGCGCGCCTCGCCCTTGTCCATCTTCAGGTGGAGCTCGAGGGCTTCAGAGATCTGTCGGCTGATCGTCAGCACCGGGTTCAGGCTGGTCATCGGGTCCTGGAAGATCATCGCGATGTTGTTCCCGCGGATGCCGCGGACATCGTCGTCGTCCATCTTCAGGACGTCCTGGCCGTCGAAGACGATGCTCCCCTGCACGATCTTCCCCGGCGGCTGCGGAATGAGCCGCATGAGCGAGAGCGCGGTCACGGACTTGCCGCAGCCGGACTCCCCCACGATGCCGAGCGTCTCACCCTGATCGAGATGGAAGGACACGCCATCCACCGCGCGAACGACGCCATCGCGCGTGAAGAACTGCGTGTGGAGGTCGTTGACCTCAAGCAGCGACATGCGAGCGCTTCACCCCCTCCGAAGTCCGCACGAGTCTATGTGTACGGCCCTGAGCTTGTCTTTGGCCTGTGGTCGTTGGTCTAGATCTTCATCCGCGGGTCGAGGGCGTCACGGAGCCCGTCCCCGAGGAAAGTGAAGGCCAGCATGACCACGCTGATGCAGAGGGCCGGGAGTAGGACCGGCCAGGCGGTGGTCGAGAAGACGGTGAAGCCCTCGTTGATCATGACGCCCCACGAGGGAGTGGGCGGCTTGATGCCGATCCCGAAGAACGACAGGACCGCCTCGGCGAGCATGGCGCTCGGGATGCCGAACGCCACCGAGACGATCACCGGCGCGAGGATGTTCGGGAAGAGGTGGCGGATCATGATCCGCTTCGGTGGCGCGCCGATGGCCCGTGCGGCCTCGACGAACTCGCGCTCCTTCAGCGCCAGCACCTGACCGCGGACGAGGCGCGCCATGCCGACCCAGTTCACGACCGCGATGGCGACAAAGATGAGGAGCAGACCGCCCTGGATGTCGCCGATCGCCGTATTCCGCAGCGTCGCCATGATGATGAAGAGGAAGAGCAGGTCCGGGAAAGCGTAGATGACGTCGGTGATCCGCATGAGGATCTGATCGGTCCAGCCCCCGAAGTAGCCGGCGACGAGCCCGACCGTCACGCCGATCGAGAAGATGATCGCGACGGGCACGAAGCCGACGAGCATCGAGATCTGCGTCGACCAGACGAGCCGGCTCAGGATGTCGCGCCCGAGCTGGTCAGAGCCAAGCGGATACGTCGCGAGCGTGTACTTCGAACCAGTCCAGATCGGCTCCATGAGTGAGTTCGGCGTGTCCTGCTTGAGGGGATCCTTCAACCAGCCGAACTGCGTCATGAACGGCACCGCTACCGCGAGCGCCATGAACAGCACGACGACGATCATGCCCACCACCGCTGCCTTGTTGCGGACCAGGCGGTACCAGGCGTCCTGCCAGAGCGAGCGCTGCTTGCGGACGAGGACGTTGAGGTCGGAGGCGCGCTCGGCGGCGGTCTGTCCTCGTGGGGTGGTGGTGACCGTCGCCACGTTACTTGGCGACCTTGATGCGTGGATCGAGCACGCCGTAGACGAGATCCACGGAGAGATTCGCAATGCAGATCATGAACGCGTACAGCAGGTAGACGCCCATGATCATCGGGTAGTCACGAGCGAGGATGCTGCGCAGGAATTCGCGGCCCATTCCTGGGACGCTGAAGATGCCCTCGATGATGATCGAGCCGGTGATGAGGCCGGCGACCGCAGGGCCAACGATGGTGGCGACCGGGATCATCGCGTTCTTCATGACGTGCGTCACGATGACGACCTGCTCCCGCAGGCCCTTCGCGCGCGCGGTGCGAACGTAGTCCTGGCGGATCGCCTCGAGCATGCTCGCCCGCGTGATACGCGTGAGGAAGGCCATCGGGCCAAGCGCGAGGATCAGTGTGGGAAGGATCCAGTGCATCGGCGTCGACCACCCGACGAACGGCAGTAAGTGGAACGTCACCCCGAAGAGGTAGATCGCGAAGATCGCGATAACGAATGACGGGATGGTCGTCCCGATCGTGGCGAAGAAGAGGCTCGCGTAGTCGACCATCGAGTTCTGCTTGAGCGCGCTGATCACGCCCAGGGGCAGTGAGAAGGCGAGTGCCACCAACAGGGCCTGCACGCCGAGCTGCGCGGAGACCGGGAACTGCTCGCCGATGATGTCGGTGACCGCGCGCCCGCTGCGGAAGCTGTTCCCGAAGTCGAAGCGCGCGACGTTCGACAGATACAGGACGAACTGCTCGCCGACGGGCTTATTCACGCCGTATAGCCGCTCGAGGCGTTCGATGGTCGCGAGCGGGAGGGACTTGTCGCCGACGGCCTTTGCGTCGAACGGCGAGCCGGGTGCGGCGTGAGCGAGGAAGAACACGATGACGGCGACGAAGAACATCGTCGGGATAAGCAGGAGAAGCCGTCGGATCGTGTATTTCAGCATCGTTGCGGCGGTTTTGCCCTCCAGAAATGGGCTCTTCGGAGTGTATACCGCGACACGTTGCGCGAGGTTCTGACGGACCGAGGGCCGGCCTTGCGGCCGGCCCTCGATCGTTCCCGTTGCGGGACGTCCCGCTCGAGGGATTACTTCTTCGTCGTAACTCCGATGTTGACGAGGTCGAAGATCCCGATCTCGAAGTCCATGACCGAGTCCGTGACACCCTTTAGCCACGGCTTCTTCAGGTACTTCTTGGCCGTGTAGTACCACCAACCCGCCGCTGCATCCTGGCTCAGGATGCGAGAGGCCTGCTGGTACGTCTTGTCACGGCTCTCGGGGTTCGGGTCGGCGTCCGCCTGGCGGACGAGCTTGTCGTATTCCGCGTTCTTGTAGCCGGTCCGCGTGACGGTCGACGACGAGTGGAACACCGTCGTCAGCCAGTCCTGCTGGTCCGGGTAGTCGGCGCACCAACCGAGGCGGAACATCAGTGGGGTCGTCTCCGGCTTCTTGACGAGCGACGTGTAGGTCGTTGCGTCCACCGGGTCCGGCGCCACGCTGATGCCGAGGTTGGTCTGCCACTGGGCCTGAAGCCACTCGATCCGCGTCTTGTTCGCGGCGGAGGCCGAGTAGGTGAACTTCAGGTTCTTCATCGAGTCGGTGTTCGCGTACTTCGACTCCGAGAGCAGCTTCTTCGCTGCGGCCGGGTCGAACTTCTGGGTGGTGTCGCCGGTGTCATGACCGGGCATCCCCGGCGGAATGAAGCCACCTGCGTCACCCGCGGGCTTGCCGATCTTGATCACGTCGTTGATGTAGGCGTTCCGGTCGAACGACTTCGAGAAGGCCAGCCGGACCTTCGGGTCGTCGAACGGTGCGCGGGCGTTGTTGAAGCCGACGTAGATCGTGCACGAGTCACCGGCATCGACAACCTGCGACTTCAGGGCCGCGTCGCCCTCGACCGTACGCAGCTGCTCGGCGGCCACACCAGTCACTTCGAGTTCGTTGTTCTGGTATGCCGCGAACGCGACTGCGCCCTCGTTGATCATGACCTTGGTCCACCGCTTCAGCTTCGGCTGAGTGCGGTAGTTCGGGTTGCGCTCGTAGACCATCTTCTCGTTGTGCTTCCACTCGACGAGCTTGAATGGCCCGTTGCCGATGAACGTCACCGGCTCGGTCCACTTGTCGCCACCCTTGGTGACGTCGGACTCACGGACCGGAACGCCGACCCAGAGGGCGGCGATGGAGCTGAAGTACGGCGCCTTCTCGGTGAGCGTGAAGGAGATCTCCTTGTCGCCGTTCACCTTGATGCCGAGCTTCGCCTTCGCGGCCGCGAGCTCAGCCTGCGTCGCCTTCTGCGGGTCCATCGTGTTCCACGCTTCGCAGCCCACGATGATGTAACCCGTGAACGCGTACTGGCCGGCCGTGGTCGGGTCGCAGAGACGCGTGAAGCCGTAGGCGAAGTCCTTCGCCGTCACGGCCGACCCGTCCGAGTACTTCAGGCCGTCACGCAGCGTGTACGTGTAGGTGAGCCCGTCGCTCGAAAGCTTCGGGTTCTCCTTGGCCGCGCCGGGGATCGGCTTGAGCGTCTTTGGGTCGAACGTCATGAGTGACTCGAAGACCATCATGGTCTGCGCGACCTCGTTGACGAACGACTCCTTCTGTGGGTCGATGGTGTCCGGCTCCGAACCGGTATTCGTTGTGATCTCGCCGTTCGGGTCCAACTGGTCCGCGGCCGGCGATCCTGTGGCCGGTCCTGGGGCTGCTGTACACGCCGCGGCCAAAAGCCCGGCGATCATGAGCAGCGAAAGGATCGACCACGATCCGCTCCTGCGTCGCATGCACTGCCTCCTTCTTATTCGCGCGCCTAGGTACCGCGATGACTCGTGCGTGAAAAACGCCTCTCGGTGGAAGTGGAGCCTACGTCCGAGTCGGTCCCGCCTCCCTCCGCCGC
>JBIOUD010000214.1:0-5136 GCA_044866725.1 Candidatus Limnocylindria bacterium
TCGCGGCGATCCTTCCGGCTGATCCTGAGCCACTGATCGCTGACGAGCGAAAGATTCGCCAGGTCCTGCTCAACCTGCTGTCCAACGCGATCAAGTTCACGCCGGAGGGCGGCAGCGTCGAAGTTAGCGTCCGCCTAAAGGACGATGAGGTCATCGTGGCCATCCGCGACACGGGAGTCGGGATTCGACCAGAAGACCAGGCTGGCATCTTCGAGGAGTTCCGGCAGGTCGGCGAGTCATCCGCTCGCAACGAAGGGACCGGCCTCGGTCTGACGCTGACAAAACGCTTCGTCGAGCTGCACGGCGGGCGGATCTGGGTCGAAAGTGAGCCTGGGAAAGGCAGCACGTTCTTGTTCACGCTACCGCTGCGTCGCAGCTCCCCGGTCAGAGCATGAGTGACCTCATCCTTATCGTGGAGGACAACGAGAAGAATCTGAAGCTCGCGCGCGACCTCCTGCAGTATCACGGCTTCACGACGATCGAGGCCATGAACGCAGAGGATGGGCTGGCCCTCGCCCGCGAACGCCGGCCGACGCTCGTTCTCATGGACATCCAGCTTCCGGGAATGGACGGGGTGTCAGCTCTCGAGCATCTGCGAACCGACGCCAGCACGTCCCACATCCCGGTGGTCGCGATCACCGCGTCGGTCATGAAGGAAGACCGCGAGCGCTTCGAGAAGGCCGGCTTCGACGGCTTCATCACGAAACCCATAGACGTTCGCGCGTTCCCGCAGCAGGTGCGAGATCACATCGCGCGCGGTCGCGTGTGAGCGACAAGCCAAAGATCCTCGCGATCGACGACACACCGGAGAATCTCCGGCTCGTCGACGCGCTCCTCGCGCCGCAGGGCTACGCGATCGTCACAGCCGCATCGGGCGCCGAAGCCCTTGCGATGCTGGACGGGGAGCGACCCGACCTCCTGCTCGTTGACATCGTCATGCCGGAGATGAACGGCTACGAGGTGACGAAGGCGGTGCGCGCGAACGCGGCATGGCGTCACCTGCCGATCATCATGATCACGGCGACCGGTGGAGCGGACCTCGTCCGCTCGCTCGAGGCCGGCGCGGATGACTTCGTCTCGAAGCCGTTCGACAAGAACGAGCTGCTCGCGCGGGTGAAGTCACTCATACGCGTGAAGAGCTACTACGACACGGTCCAGCGCCAGCGCGAGGAGCTCTCGCGCTTCTTCTCGCCGGCGATAGCCGACCTGATCACGAGCGATGAGGGAAAGCGGATGCTCGACGGCCACCGCCGCGCCGTGACCGTCGTGTTCTGCGACTTCCGCGGCTTCACGCAGTTCTCGGAGACGGTCGAGCCGGAAGAGGTGCTCACGGTGTTGCGTGCGTACCACAAGGCGATGGGTGAGCTCATCGCGGCGCATCGCGGCACGCTCGAGCACTTCGAAGGCGACGGGATGATGGTCTTCTTCAACGACCCCATCGAGATGGCCGATCACGAGGTGCACGCGGTCCGCATGGCGATCGCGATGCGCGACCGCTTCAGCGAGCTCGCGACGCAGTGGAAGAAGCGGGGCTACGACCTCGGGCTCGGTTTCGGGGCCTCCGTCGGTTATGCGACGCTCGGCCGCATCGGCTACGAAGGGCGCTACGACTACGCCGCCATCGGCAACGTCACGATCCTGGCGTCCCGTCTGTCGGCACGCGCCGAGGCCGGCCAGATCCTGGTCTCGCAGCGGCTCAACGCCGCGATCGAGGAGCGCATCGAGACGCAGCCGGTCGGAGACCTCGAGCTGAAGGGCATGAGCCGGCCGGTCCCCGCATTCGCCGTCGTCCGCGCCAGGTAGTGGACGGCATCTGGGCGACGCTGCGCGAGCGCCTCGATTACGCGACGTTCGTGCCGCGCCTCGTCCCGGGCATCGAGCGCGCGCACCTGCGGCGCCGCGACGGCGGCGCGTACACCGTCATCAAGAACCCACACGGTGAGGACGGTGCCGGCCGGTACCTCCGCCTGCAGCCCGAGGACGTCGCGCTGCTCGACCTCATGGACGGCGAGCGCACCGTGCAGGACATCGTCGTCGAGTCGCTCCAGCGCAGCGGGGCCTTCGTGCTCGATCGGCTCGCGCGGCTCACATCCGCGCTCGCATCGAACGGGTTCTTCGGGGAGGAGCCGCCACGCGCGTACCAGCGTCTCGCGCGCGAGCGCGCGGAGCGCGATCCGCTGACCCGGCTCGCGCTCGGCTTCAAGCGGCTCATCGTCTGGGACATCGCGCGCTGGAACAACGCCGAGACCGCGGTCGCGGCGCTGCATCGCGCAGGTGGAAGGCTCGCGTTCACGCCAATTGGGGCGGTCGTCGTTGGCGTGCTGTGCCTCGGCGGGGTCGTGGCCTGGTTGAGAGAGGTCGGCGCGGGACGTCACGCGCTCGTCACGATCGACGGGTCGTACGTCCTCGGGATCCTGGCGCTCATCCTCCTGCAGGTCCTATCGATCTCGGTGCACGAGGCGGGGCACGCGCTCGCGATCCGCCACTTCGGCCGGCGCGTCCGCCGGCTCGGCGTCGCGATGTACTACCTCTTCCCCTGCGTATACGTCGACAGCTCGGACATGGCGATGAGCTCTCGCCGCGCGCGCGTCGTCGTGTCGCTCGCCGGTCCGATCGGCGGACTGCTCATTGGTGCGCTGTGCGCGTTCGTCGCGGTGGTGGACGGCGGGATCGTCGGCGGCATCGCCTTCAAGGCCGCGAGCCTCTTCCTGTTCCAGTTCGCGCTGAACCTCGTGCCGATCCTCGAGCTCGACGGCTACTTCATCCTCGTCGACCTCCTCGACACGCCGATGCTCCGTCAACGGTCGATGGCCTTCGCGCGCAGCGCCGTCGTGCGCAAGCTGCGCCGGCGCGAGCGGTGGACGCCGACGGAGATCGGGCTCGCCGTGTACGGCGTGCTCGCGATCGTGACGTCCCTCGCGATGATCGCGTTCGCCCTGAGCCTCTGGGAGTCGCGCATGAGCGCCGCCGCGACCGAGCTCATCGCGGCCGGCCCGGTCGGCGCACTCATCCTCGCGCTCCTCGTGATCGTCTTCATCGGGCCCCTCGTCATCGCGCTCGCGCTGCGCGTCGTCGGCTGGGTACGCGCGGGGACGCGGGCCCGCGCGAAGCGTGCCCGCCGGGCGAAGCAAATCGCGCTCGCGGAGCGCGCGCGGGTGCTCGCGCGCGTGCCGTTCCTGAGCGGCCTCACGCCGGCCTCGTACATGGCGATCGCGTCGCACCTGGAGGAGGAGCGCGTGGCCGCGGGGACGACGGTCGTCACGATCGGCGAGCCGGGCGACCGTTTCTACCTCGTGCGTTCGGGCCGCTTCGAGGCGATCGACGCGGACGGCGCGGTCCTCAGCACGATGGTGGCGGGCGAGGGCTTCGGCGAGCTGGCGCTCCTGGATCGGCGTCCCCGCGGCGCGACGGTCCGCGCGACCGTCGACAGCGAGGTGTGGTCGCTCGACCGCGGGCACTTCGAGCGCTGGGTCCGAGACCGCTACGAGATCGCGGCCCGAATTCGCTCGTCGGCAGAGGAGCGGGCGACCCTCGCGACGCTGCCCTTCTTCAAAGGCCTTGACCCGGTCGAGCTTCAGCGGCTGCTCATGCACGTCGTCACGGTCCGCGTCCCAGCAGGCACGAGCGTCTTCAGCGAGGGTGACCCCGGGGACCGCTACTACGTCGTCCGCCAGGGCGAGGCCGAGGTCTCTGTCGGCGGGGCCATCGTCGCCCGGATCGGGCCTGGTGCTGGCTTTGGGGAGATAGCGCTGCTGTACGGCCGGCCGCGATCCGCGACCGTCACCGCCCTCACGGACCTCACCCTCGCAGCCCTCGGCCGGAACGAGTTCGCCTGGCTCGTGCGCACCTCGGGCGAGACGGTGGGCGAATTTCAGTCGCGAACGGCGCATTATGTCGGTTCCGCCGGTCTCGGGACCGCGGTCAGGGGAGCGTGAAGGGGAGTGGACTGCTGGGTGTGCGAGCGAACGGCGCTAGGTGCCTGCCGCTTCTGCGGCCGCGGCACGTGCCGCGAGCACGCGAAAACGCATCCGTTCCTCATCGACGTCTTCCGCGGCAACAAGCACGCGACGCTGCGCGCGCTGGTCGTCGAGGACGCGCTCCACTGCGGGGTGTGCAAACCACGAGGCGAACCGGTGGACCTGCCGGAGCTCGAATAGGGCCGGCGGAGGGAGGGCGTTCTGTCGCGCGGATCACACACGGGGCGCGACGGCGGTGGACGAGGGTTCTGGCCGGCGGGAGGAATCTCTCGCCAAGACCAAACGGGTAACGATTAGGGAGGGTCCAAATGTCGAAGGAAGCAATCGCAAAGGTCGTCCAGCGGGCCATCAGCGACGGTGCGTTCCGTCGCCAGCTCTCGAGCGATCCCGCCACGGCGCTCCGTGGCTTCGATCTCACGGCCGACGAGACGGCCGCGATCCGCAGCGGGGACGCGGGGCGTCTCACAGCGATGGGCGTCGAGCTCCGCATGTCGAAGGCATTCACCCTGTCGTCCGATCAGGCGACCGGTGACGCCGTTAGTCCGGTGCTCTCCAACGATCTCGGCGCGAGCTACACCGGTGCGATGACTGCCGGCACGAACCAGGGCGTCCAGAGCGGCGTGAACAGCGCGCTCCTCTCCGGGACCGACCAGGGTCTGCAGAGCGGCACGAACAGCGCGCTCCTCTCTGGGACCGACCAGGGTCTGCAGAGTGGCACGAACAGCGCGCTCCTCTCCGGCACGGACCAAGGCGTGCAGAGCGGTGTGAACAGCGCCCTGATCTCAGGCACGAACCGCGGCGAGGCGATCCTCGACGACGGCGGCTCGGCAGGCCGCGACGCGGCCGTCATCCCGGGCGACATGACCGGTGCACACGCGTCCATCGACGACGCGAACGCCGAAGGCTTCCTCACGTCGGTGAACACCGGCGGCGAGAACGCGGTCAACCCGGTCATCATCACGACCGAGAGCCCGACCTCGGCGAGCGTGCTCACGGCGGGCGACGGCGCGAGTGCGACCGGCGCGATGACCGACGCGAATGCCGAAGGGTTCCTCACGTCCGTGAACACCAGCGGCGACAACGCCAACGACAGCATCCTCGTCGTCGACGACGACAACCTCTCCGGCGCCGCGTCGCCCGGCGAGGCGATCGACGGACC
>JBIOUD010000215.1:0-26441 GCA_044866725.1 Candidatus Limnocylindria bacterium
GTTCCCAGCCTGCGACACTCGGGCGGTGCGTGAAGAGGCGATTCGTGTGGCGGGCCGGCTCGAGGGGACGCTGCGGATCCCCGACGAGACGCCACGCGGGACGGTCGTCGTCGCGCATCCGCTGCCGACGCACGGCGGAACGATGCGCAATCCGCTGGTCGCCGCGCTCGCGCGGGCCGTCGCCGGACGAGGCTTCTACGCGCTTCGGTTCAACTTCCGGGGCGTCGGTGCGAGCGCGGGTGAGTGGACGGGTGGTCGCGAGGAGTGGCAGGACGTCCGGGACGCGGTCGGCCATGCGCGCGAGCTCTTGGCGGACGCGCCCGTTGGCGTGACCGCGTACTCGTTCGGCGCGTTCCAGACCCTTCGCTGGCTCGAGGAGGGCGGAGCCGTCGATGGCCTCGCGCTCGTCGGCGTGCCGCTCCGTTCGGTGGACCTCACGAGACGGCCGCTGCCGCCGGTGCCCGATGGAGCGTTCATCGTCGCCGCGGAGAACGATCAGTTCGGCAACGCTGCCGAGCTACGCGCTGAGCTTCCGCGCGCGCGTGTCGCGGAAGTGAAAGGCGTCGATCACTTCTTCGTCGGGAAGCGTGATGAGGTCGGTCGCCTCGTCGCGGATGAGCTCGCGCGTGCCCTATCGTCTGTGGTCCCATGACCGCAGAGATGACGACCGCGCGGCCGGCCGCACCGGCGAGACCCACCCGCAAGCGCATCCTCACGGGCGACCGCCCGACGGGTCCGCTCCACGTGGGCAATTACGTCGGCACGCTCGCGAACCGCGCGAAGCTCCAGGACGAGTACGAGACGTTCCTCCTCGTCGCCGACCATCACATGCTCACGACGAAGCTCGAGGGCCTCGCGGAGATCGAGCAGAACATCCGCGACGACGTGCTCGACAACCTCGCGGTCGGTGTGGACCCGGAGAAGGTCACCTACATCCTCCAGTCGCTCGTGCCGCAGATCCCCGAGCTGCATCTCTACTTCTCGATGCTCGTCTCGGTCCCGAGAGTGCAGCGGATCCCGACGCTCAAGGACCAGCTGCGTGACCACGGACTCTCGGAGCCGACGTACGGGCTGCTCGGCTATCCGGTCCTGCAGGCGGCCGACATCCTCATCGTCAAAGGTGACCTCGTGCCCGTCGGCAAGGATCAGGAGTCACACGTCGAGCTCACGCGCGAGATCGCGCGTCGCTTCAATCAGCTCTTCGCGCCGGTGTTCCCGGAGCCGCGGTCGCTCATCCCGGATGTCGGGTTGCTGCCCGGGACCGACGGTCGCGAGAAGATGGGAAAGAGCCTCGACAACGCGATCTACCTGCGCGACGACCCGAAGACCGTCGAGCGCAAGGTCATGAAGATGTATACGGATCCGAAGCGGATCCGCGCCACCGACCCCGGGACGGTCGAGGGAAACCCCGTGTTCGTGTACCACGACGTCTTCAACCCGGACAAGAACGAGGTGGCGGAGCTGAAGAAGCGTTACCGCGAGGGCACCGTGCCGGACGTCGACGTGAAGCGCAGTCTCCTCGGGGCGCTCGAGCGCTTCCTCACGCCGATCCGCGCGCGCCGCGCCGAGTACGCCGCGAAGCCGAACATCGTGGACGAGATCCTCGCCGCGGGAAGCGAGCGCGCACGCAAGGAGGCCACGCAGACGATCCGCGAGGTGCGCGCCGCCATGAAGCTCGACTACTTCGGCCGTTAGCGATTGCCTCGGCTCTACGCGCTGATCCTCTCGGGCGGCGCGGGCACTCGCCTCTGGCCGCTCTCGCGCCGTTCCCGCCCGAAGCAGTTCCTCGAGCTCACCGGTGAGCGGTCGCTGCTGCAGGACACCGTCGATCGGATCTCCGAGATCATCCCGACCGAGCGCATCTTCGCCGTGGCACCACCGGAGCACCGCGCACTGATCCACGAGCAGCTGCCCGAGATGCGCAGCGATCACCTCGTCGTCGAGCCGTACCCGCGCGGGAATGCCGCGGCGATCGGCCTTGCGATGGCCGCGCTCCAGGCATTCGATCCCGAAGCCGTCGTCGCCGTGCTGCCCTCGGACCACATCGTCGAGAAGCGCTCGAAGTTCCGCGACGTCCTGATCGCGGCGACGGCGGCGGCTGAGGGAGGCGAGCTCGTGACCCTCGGGATCGAGCCCGAAGGACCGGACACCGGGTTCGGCTACATCGAGGCTGCCGAGAAGCTCGACCTCAAGGCGCCGGTGCCCGTCCACCGCGTGAAGCGCTTCATCGAGAAACCGAAGCGCGAGGCGGCTGAGAAGATGCTCGCGGCCGGCGGCCACTACTGGAACGCGGGGATGTTCGTCTGGCGGGTCGGGTCGGCCGTCGATGCATACCGTGAGCACCTGCCACGCACCGCGAAGGCGATCGAGGCACTCGTGGAGGCGACCGGCTCGCCGCGGTACGAGGCGGTCCTCGCGGAGGTGTGGGAGGAGACCGACCGGACCACGATCGACTACGGGGTCATCGAGAAGGCCGCCAATGTGGCCGTCGTCCCCGCGGACATCGGCTGGCACGACGTCGGGAGCTGGGCGCGGCTCGCCGGGATCGTGAGCCGCTCGGGCAACTGGTCATCCGACGACAACGTCGCGATCGGCGCGGAGGGCAACTACGCCTGGGCGCCGGGTAAGACGGTCGCGTTCGTGGGCGTGGATGGGCTGATCGTGGTGGACACGCCCGATGCCCTCCTCATCGCTTCGAAGGAGCGCTCCGAGGAGGTCAAAGACGTGGTCGACCGCCTCAAGCGGGAGGAGCGGGAAGAGCTCCTGTAGGCCAAAGACCCTCGAAAAACCCTGAAAAGTGGCCCATCGCCGGTAGGTCTGGCCGCGTCTGTAACAGGGGATTCGCTCTACTTTAAATAGAGTGCGTTGCCGGGTTGTTTACAGTAGTGACCGTGGGGGGCCCGGAATGGGCCTCTTTTGCTGTCTCTTGCGAGCAGCGCGGTAGGAGTACGAGAAGCGAGTGGCTGAAGGCAAACAGGACCTGGTGGTGGTCGAGTCGCCGACGAAGGCGCGGACGCTAGAACGGATGCTCGGTAGCGAGTACAAGGTCGAGGCGTCCTTCGGCCATATCCGGGATCTCCCGAAGTCGAAGATGGGCGTCGATCTGAAGACGTTCCTGCCCGAGTACGTCGTACCCGACGACTCCGAGAAGCAGGTCCGCCTCCTCCGGAAGGAGGCCAAGGCGGCGGCGCACGTCTGGCTGGCGACCGACCTCGACCGCGAAGGCGAGGCCATCGCGTGGCATATCGCCGACGTCATCAAGGTCCCCGCCTCGAAGCTGCGCCGCGTCACTTTCCACGAGATCACGCCGGCCGCGATCAAGGCCTCGTTCAAACATCCGCGCGAGATCAACCAGGACCTCGTCAACGCGCAGCAGGCGCGCCGCGTCGTCGACCGCCTCGTCGGCTACACGATGTCGCCGCTCCTCTGGAAGAAGATCCGCTACGGCCTCTCCGCCGGACGCGTGCAGTCCGTCGCGCTGCGTCTCGTCGTCGACCGCGAGCGCGAGATCCAGGCGTTCACTCCCCAGGAGTACTGGAGCATCGAGGCGCTCCTCGCCAACATGGCCGGCGAGTCCTTCACGGCCGAGGTCATCCAGCACAAAGGCAAGAAGCTTGAGATCCCGAATGGTGAGGCCGCCGAGAAACACCGCGCCGCGCTCGAGAAGGCGTCCTACGTCGTCAAGAGCCTCGAGACGCGCGAGAGCGGACGGAACCCGGCGCCGCCGTTCACGACCTCGACGCTGCAGCAGGACGCCTCGCGCAAGCTCGGGTTCGCGGTGCGCCGGACGATGGTCGTCGCGCAGCAGCTCTATGAAGGCGTCTCGCTCGGCGACGCGCCGGTCGGCCTCATCACCTATATGCGTACCGACTCCTTGCACGTCGCCGAGAGCGCGCTGCGCCAGGCGAAGGACGTCATCACCCAGGCGTACGGTGCTGAGTTCGCGCTCGAGCACCCGCGTCACTACAAGACGCGCTCGAAGGGCGCGCAGGAGGCGCACGAAGCCATCCGCCCGACCGACCTCTCGCGTACTCCGACGTACCTGCGCAAGTATCTGAAGCCGGACCAGCTCAAGCTGTACACGCTCATCTGGCAGCGCACGCTCGCATCGCAGATGGCGCCGGCGCGCTTCGAGAACACGCGCCTCGACGTCGACGCCGGGCCGTACCTCCTCCGTGCGAACGGGCGACGGGTCATCTTCGACGGCTTCCTGCGGGTCTACACCGAGGGTCGTGACGACGACCAGGAGGAGAAGGAGGCGCTGCCACTTCCCGTCGTCGTGGCCGGCGAAGCGCTGAAGCTCTTCGAGCTGAAGCCGTCGCAGCACTTCACGCAGCCGCCGCCGCGCTTCACCGAGGCGTCACTGGTGAAGGCGCTCGAGGAGTTCGGCATCGGCCGCCCGTCGACGTATGCGCCGACGATCTCGACGCTCGTCGGCCGGCGCTATGTCCGCAAGGAGGGTCGCGCCCTGATCCCCGAGGACGTCGGCTTCGTGGTGACGGATTTCCTGAAGGAGCACTTCGCCGACATCGTCGACACGGGATTCACCGCGCGCATGGAGGAGGACCTCGACAAGATCGCCGAAGGCCAGGTCGAGTGGGTGCCCGTCGTGCGCGATTTCTTCGAGCCGTTCTCCAAGCGGATCGAGGAGAAGACGAAGTCGGTGAAGAAGTCCGACGTGACCGAGGAGAAGACCGACAAGATCTGCCCGAAGTGCGGGCGTCCGGTGATCATCAAGCTCGGGCGGTTCGGGCGCTTCTACTCGTGCACCGGATTCAAGAAGATCAAGAAGGGCGCACCGCAGCCTCCGGGCGCGTGCGACTACGCGCAGCCGCTCGAGGGTCAGGCCGAGCCGCAGCTCGAGATCATCGAGGGCGAGATGTGCCCGGACTGCGGGAAGCCGCTGGCGAAGCGGCGTGGCCGGTTCGGGCCGTTCATCGGCTGCACCGGCTATCCGGACTGCAAGTACGTGAAGAAGCAGGTCGAGAAGATGGGCGTCATCTGCCCCGACTGCGGCAAGGGCGAGCTCGTTCGCCGGCGCGGCCGGGGGCGCAGCGTCTTCTTCGGGTGCGAGCGCTACCCCGAGTGCACGTTCACCGCGCGCGAGCTACCGACCAAAGACGCCGCATAGTCCTCTCATGAGGGCGACGCCGGCCACGCCGGAGCAGAACGCGCGCTGGGACGAGCTCGTCATCGCGACGGGGCAGCCGCACCTCACACAGTCGGCGGCGTGGGCTCTCCTGAAGGCGCTCACCGGATGGGAGGCGCGCCGCTTCGTGTTCGACGATGGCGGTGTCGCACAGGTCCTCGTTCGCCGGCTCCCGCTCGGCATCACCGTCGCGTATGCGCCGCGTGGGCCGCTCGTACCGGCGAGCGCGCTCGCTCCGGCGATCGTGGCGCTGCGTGAGGCGCTCGCGTCCGATCGCTGCGCGAGCCTCCTGTGCGATCCGGAGGTCGCGCCCGACGACGCGCTCCGCGCCTCGCTGGGTCGGGCGGGCGTCCGCCCGTCTCCGGTATACGTGCAGCCGCGACGCACGCTGCTCATGGACCTGAGCGTCGATCCGGAAGCGGCGCTCGGCGCGATGCGCAAGAAGACGCGTCAGTACATCCACAAGGCGGAGCGCGCCGGAGTGGTGACCGAAGAGACCAAGGACCTCGATCGCTTCCTCGCGGTGCTGCGCAAGGTGGGGGAGCGCGATCGCTTCGCGCTGCACTCGCGCGAGTATTTCGCCACGCTCACGCGCGCGCTCGGCGAGCGCGCCCACATCCTCCTGGCGCGCGTCGGCGACGAGGACTGCGGAGCGATGCTGCTCGCCCGCATGGCGGACCGCGCCTGGGAGCTGTACGGCGGATGGAGCGGCGCGCACGCGGAGGCGCGCCCGTTCTATCTGCTCAAGTGGCGTGCGATGCGGCGGATGGGCGCGCTCGGCGCGGTGCGTTACGACATGTGGGGACTCAGCGAGCACGGTGACCGCCAGACCAGTGGCGGAAGCACCGACGCCCTTGCGGGCGTCGAGAACTTCAAGCTCGGGTTCGGAGGCCAGGTGACCGAATGGATCGGCGCGCTCGAGACGCCCGTGCGACCGCTGCTCTATCCGCTCTGGCAGCTCGGAGCGCGCAAGAGGCTCGCGCGATCGGCGGCGTGACGAAGGCGCCGGCCGGCTGGGATGACACGGCGGCTCGGTCGCCGCATGGCCACGCGATGCAGTCCAGCGCGTGGGCACAGATCCGCGAAGGGCAGGGCTGGCGCGCCGAGTTCGTCCGCATCGGCGACCCGCTCCCGCTCGCGCTGGTGCTTTGGCGGCGCGCGCTGCCCGGCCGGCCGATCGGCTACGTACCGCGCGGCCCGGTACTCGCGGACCGCAGCGACCTCCCCGTCGCGCTCCGCGCGCTCGCGGCGCTGGCCGAAGAACGGCGCGCGATCTTCCTCAAGGTCGACCCCGAGCTCGATCCGGACGCCGCGCCGACGATGCACGAGTGCGGCTATCGCCCCGGTGCGGACATCCAGCCGGTGCGTGCGACGCTCGAGCTGGACCTCGCGCCGGACGAGGAGACGCTCCTCGCGGACATGGAGAAGGACACGCGCTGGAGCGTCCGGCAAGGCCCGAAGCGCGGTGTCACGACGCGCGTCGCGAACACGGACGAGGACCTGCGCGCGTTCTACGACCTCTACATCGAGACCGGCGGCCGCGCGGGGTTCATCACACGCACATGGCAGTACTACCGCGACACGTGGCGGACGCTCATCGACGCCGGTCTCGCCGCGCTGCGGCTCGCGTACGTCGACGGTGCCGCGGTGGCCGGTGCGATGGTCTGGCGGTGTGGCGACCGGGCGCTCTACCAGACCGGCGCGACGAACGACGCCGGGCGGAAGTCATACGCGGCGTACGCGCTCCTGTGGGAGTGCATCATCGAAGCAAAGCGCGCGGGCCGGACGGTATTCGACATGGGCGGTATCCCGCGTCACCTCGAGCGAAAGGATGACCCGATGTACGGCCCCTATCTGTTCAAGCGCGGCTTCGGCGGGACGGTGCGCCATTGGGTCGGCGCGCACGACGTCGTGCCGTCGCCGTTCCTGTACCGCGCCTACGGGACGCTTGAGCCCGCGTACACCGCGGCGCTCCGCCTCATCGGTCGACTGCGCCGTTGAAGCTCGGGCATCTCTTCGGCGCATGCGGGATCGCGGTCCCTGACGGCGCCGCCGATCTCGACGTCCGCGCGCTCGTGTACGACTCACGGAAGGCGGCACCCGGGGCCGTGTTCGTCGCGATCTCCGGCTTCCATCGCGACGGGCATGAGTTCGTCGCGGATGCGGCGAAGCGGGGCGCGATCGCCGTGGTGACCGAGAAGAAGGTGCGCACGAAGGCGCCGCACGCCGTCGTCCCCGACTCGCGAGCGGCGCTCGCCGATCTGGCCGCTGAGCTCTTCGACCACCCGACGCGCAGGCTGAAGGTCGTCGGCGTCACCGGCACCGATGGGAAGACGACGACGGTGCACCTGGTGTCCGACGTCCTCGCGGCCGCGGGCGAGCGCACCGGCTACGCGACGACCGTGGACTTCAAGCTCGCGGACCACGAATGGCAGAACGAGACCCGTCAGAGCACCCAAGAGGCCGTCGAGATCCAGGAGTTCTTCGCGGAGCTCCTCGTCGCGGGCGGGACCTGGGGTGTGCTCGAGGCGACGTCACACGCACTTGCGCTGCGCAAGGTGCGTGGCACCGAAGTCGATGTCGCGGTCTTCACGAATCTGTCGCCCGAGCACCTCGACTTCCACAACACGCTCCAGGAGTACCTCGACGCGAAGGCGAAGCTCTTCGAGATGCTGGGAACCTCGACCGACAAGGGCGTCCCGAAGACGGCGGTGCTCAACGCGGACGATCCGCATTGGCGCTACCTCGCGGACCGCGCCGCGCCCGCTCGCGTCCTCACCTACGGCATCGACGCACATGCGGACGTGCAAGGCACGATCCTCTCGGCCGACGCGAGCGGCTCGCGCATCCGCGTCGCGGCGCACGACGAGCAGCTCGAGCTGTCGCTGCCGCTCGTCGGCCGCTTCAACGTCCACAACGCCCTCGCCGCGACCGCCGCGGGCGTCGCCGCGGGAAAGCCGCTGGCGGCGGCGAAGGTCGCGCTCGAGAAGGCGAAGCCGGTGCGGGGCCGCATGGAGCGCGTCGACGCCGGACAGCCGTTCAGCGTGATCGTCGACTACGCGCACACGCCTGAATCGCTCGACAAGGTGCTGTCGCTCCTCCGTCCGCTCACCAAAGGCCGGCTCATGGCGGTGTTCGGGAGCGCCGGAGAGCGCGACCGCTCGAAGCGTCCGCGTCTCGCGGAGGTCGCGTCGCGCCATGCGGACCTCTTCGTCATCACGCAGGAGGACCCGCGGCTCGAAGACCCCGCGCAGATCCTCCGCGAGATCGAGGCCGGCGCGGTCGCCGCCGGTAGACGTGCTGGTGAGGGGTACCTCGTGATCGACGACAGGCGGGAGGCGGTGCGCGAGGCGATCCACCGCGCGCAGCCCGGCGACACGGTCCTGCTCGCGGGCAAGGGCCACGAGGGATCGATCATCGTGCGCGAAGAAAAGGTCCCGTGGGACGAGGCCGCCGCGGCGCGCGATGCGCTGCGCGAGCTCGGGTTCGCCCAGTGAGCGACGGTACGCGGCCCGCGCCGCGCCGGACGCGGGCGCGAGCGGTGCGTCTCTCCGACGCGGCGACGCGCGCGCAGACGCGGTCACTCGGTGCGCATCGTCGCGCGCTCGTCGCGCAGCTGCGCGAAGAAATCGGCGTGCCGCCCTCACCCGCCGGGACCCCGACGCTCGTCATGCTCATGGGCTTCCCCGGAGTCGGAAAGTCGCACTGCGCGCGCCTCCTCGCGGAGGCCCTGCACGGTGCGCACGTCGCGACCGATCACCTGCGCAGCCGACTCTTCATCGCTCCGTCGTACGCGGACGCGGAGAATGCCGCGGTGTTCGGCATCGCCGAGGCGCTGGTGGACGAGCTGCTCCACGAAGGTCACGTGGTCGTGCTGGATGCGACGCACCTCGTCGCGCGCAACCGCGCGCCGGCGGAGAGGGTCGCGCTCGCGCATGGCGCCAGGGTGTTCCACGTCCTCATCACGGCGGACGAGGCGGAGGCGAGAGCTCGACTCGAGTCGCGCGTCCGCGAGCGCGCGACCGGCGACCACTCCGATGCGGACGTGCGCGTCTACGAGCGGATGCGCGAGCGCGGGTTCGAGGCCCCGCCGTCCCATCTCGAGATCCGCAACGGCGCGCTGGTAGGCGATGAGGTCGCGCGGGTGGTCGCGATCATCGCAGGTGGCGCCTGATGCCGCGCCTCCATCCGCGCGAGGCGGTCTTCGGCGCGGTCGCGGTCGTGCTGCTGGCCGTGTACATGTCGCTGGGGTCACGCGCCGCGCCCGTCCTGATCCCGGCGGGCACGCTCACGCCTGTCCCGTCGCGGCCGGTCACGCCCGTCGCCGCACCGCAGGTGTTCGGGAGCATCGCGTTCATCCTTCGTGGCGACCTGTTCGTGGTGAAAGATGGCAAGTACGCGAGCCTCAGCGACAAGGGTCGCGACCTGGCGCCGAACATCTCGCAGGACGGGCGCACGGTCATCTTCGCACGGACGGAGACGATCGACGGCAGGCGCGCGGTCGACGGCAACGTCACTCCGGCGATCCTCCGGTACACCGACGTCGTGAAGAAGGACCTGAGCGGAGGGACCGAGACGATCCTCCTCACCGGACTCCGCGCGAAGGCCGCGAATGGGTTCCACAGCGTCGCGTGGCAGGACGGGCCGGCGTGGTCACCCGATGGGAGGCGCTTCGCGGTGACGAGCGACGTCGACGGCGAGGGCGCCGAGCTCGAGATCTATGACGCCCAGAACGGGCGGCGTCAGATCGCGCTGTCCCAGCAGTCGAACCTCGCGGATCCGGCGTGGTCGCCTGACGGGAAGACCGTCGCGGTCACGTCATACACGATCGGCGCGCCTTACATCCTCCTCGTCGCGGCGGACGGCTCGAGTGCCGTGCCGCTGAAGATCAACGCCGAGGGTGAGTACTACCGTCCATCGTTCTCGCCAGACGGCGCGTGGATCGTCTACACGCTCCGCCATCCGAAGGGCGGCAATGACGTCCACGCGGTCGAGGTGAAGACCGGACGCGACGTCGCTCTGACCAGCGACGGACACAGCTGGAACGGTGTGTTCGACCCGACGGGCACCTGGATCGCGTTCATGCACGAGACGGGCGGGGTCATCGACCTGTATGCGATGGATCTCGGCTCGACGCTCCTCGCGAACGGTACGCCGAGGGCGCCGGTGAAGCTCACGCGCGGCGAGGGAGTCGACGGGTCGAGCCGTCCGACGTGGAGCAAGTAGCCGCCGCGCACCTCCGCTGATCGTGCGCTGGGACCAGGCGCGGACCAGGCGGCTCGCGCGACACCACCTCACCGTGCCCGTCGCGCGGAAAGACCTCGTCGGCCTCGTCGGCGCGCTGTGCGGGATCCACGCCCAAGTGATGACGAGCGCCGAGCACTCGCTCGGCTTGCGCGTGCGTGGCATCACCGCGAAGTCGCTCGGCGACGCGCTCTGGAAGTCGCGCGAGCTCGTGAAAGCGTTCGGCCCGCGCGGCACCGTGCATCTTCTCCCCGCGAGCGAATTCGGTCTCTGGGTCGCGGCGCTGCGCGACACCGGACGCGCGGAGGATGACGCGGGCCGCCTCGAGTACCTCGGCATGACCGCGAAGGACCTGGCCGCTGTCGCGGACGCGATCGCCGAGGAGCTGTCGCAGACGCCACTCACGCGCGAACAGCTCGGGGCTGCGGTCGCGAAGCGCGTCGGGCGGTGGGCGGTCGAGCGGACCGTCGTCGCGTTCGGCGGTCAGTCGCAGGTCTGGCAGGCGGGGATCGGCGTCGCGGCGAGGCGCGGGCTCCTGTGCTTCGGCCCGCCGGTAGGGACCAAGGTCACGTTCGTCCGTGCGGAGTCATGGCTCGGGCGTTTCACCATCCCTGACGCGGCGAAGGCGCAGCGCGAGCTGCTGCGGCGATACCTCGGCGCGTACGGTCCGGCGACGCCCGCCGAGTTCGCGCAGTGGGCCACGATCGCCCCGGCGCGCGCGAAGCAGCTCGCGGCGGACCTCGGGCGAGCGATCGAGGAGGTCGAGGTCGACGGCGTCCGCGCGCTGCAGATCGCGGGAGACCGGGCAAGCCGCGTCGCGCGGTCGACGCTGCTGGTCCCACGATTCGATGTGTATGTCGTGGGCTCGCACCCGCGCGACGTCCTCATCCCACCGGACATCGTGAAACGCGCGACGGCCACGGGGCTGCTTCGGGGCGGCATCGGGAGCGGCCGGTCCTATCTCGCGGGACCGATGCCGGTGATCCTCGTCGATGGCGTCGTGAGCGGGATCTGGGAATCGAAGCGGTCACCGCGCAGGCTCGACATCGTCGCGCAGCCGTTCGTGAAGCTCGATGCGACGAGACGCGCGGACCTCGCGCGCTGCGCCGCGCGTCTCGGAGAGATCACCGGCCTCGCCGCGACGCTCCGTATTGGCGCGGTACGGACGCGACCGCACCTCTAGTCACGGATCCGCCGGTTACGCGAGGCGGCGTCGCAGCTGCGCAGAGAGGAAGTCCATGATCGCGACGGTGACGATGATCATGAAGATGATCAGCCCGGCGGCGCCGTATTTGAACAGGTTGATCGACTGGAAAAGCATGATCCCGATACCGCCGCCACCCACGTAGCCGAGGATCGGCGCAAGACGGACGTTCGCGTCGAGGCGATACACCGTGAACGAGATGTAGGGGTTGATGATCTGCGGCAGCACCGCCGTCCAGATCACCTGAAAGCGGTTCGCGCCCGTCGCGGTGATCGCCTCCATCGGTCCGGCATCGATCCCCTCGATCGCCTCGGAATAGAGCTTCCCCAGCACGCCGAGGTTGTGGAACGCGAGGCCGAAGACGCCGGCCGCGCTCCCGATGCCGAACAGGATCGCCATCACGATCACGACGATGAGGACGTCGATCGAGCGCACGACCGTGAAGATGAGCCGCACGACGGTGTAGATGCCCATCGTGATCGGATTGCCCTGCATGATGTTGCGCGCGCCGAGGAACGAGAGCGGCACGGCGACGATCACCGAGATGACCGTCGCGATGATGCCGAGGAAGATCGTCTCGATCATCTTGCCCTCGGCGGTGTCCCAGAACGTCTCGAACTCGTTCTGGGGCGTGAGGATGGAGGTGTCCCAGTTGAAGAGCTGGCCGATCTGGCGGCCGGCGTACTCCGGGTTCGCGTACGAGAGGTCGATGTTCGTGACGCGAAGTCCGACCGCGATCGTCAGGATGACGAGCGCGAGGATCGCGTTGCGCCGCCAGTCGGTGAGTGGGTTGCGCGTGAGCTCGGGCGGCACCGGGAGCCCTCGCGCGGTGAAGTACTCGGCCATCAGGGGTCCGTCGGTCCGGGGCCGTGCCCCGGATCGGTCGCCGCCGCGATGAGCGCAGCCTCCTGCGCCGTCAGCCCCTGGATCTCGTCAGACGAGCGCCCGACGCCGATCTCGACCTCCACCGCGTCCTCACCGTAGATCTCCTTGAAGCGGCGCTCGTCGATATCGCGTGGCAGTCCATCGAACGCGACCTTGCCACCCTTGAGCGCGATGACCCGTGTGCCGTAGCGGCGCGCTAGGGACAGAAAGTGCAGTGAGCAGATGACGGTGATGCGGTCCTTCTTGTTGATCTCCTCGAGGTACTTCATCACCGAGTGGCTCGTCGCCGGATCGAGGCTGGCGACCGGCTCGTCCGCGAGCATCACCACCGGGTTCTGCATGAGCGCGCGTGCGATCCCGACGCGCTGCTGCTGCCCGCCGGAGAGCGCGTCGGCGCGCGCGTACGCCTTGTCGACGATGCCGACGCGCTGGAGGTTCTCGAACGCCGCCGCGACCTCCTCGCGCGTCGGTCGGCCCGCGATCGTGCGCCAGAGCTGGCGCGAGCCGAGCCTGCCCGAGAGCACGTTGCTGAAGACGCTCGAGCGCTTCACGAGGTTGAACTGCTGGAAGATCATCCCGATGCGGCGGCGCACGCTGCGCAGCTCCGCGCCCCGCGCGCGCGTGACATCGCGTCCCTCGAAGATCACGGTCCCACTCGATGGCTCCACGAGGCGGTTGATGCAGCGGAGGAGCGTCGACTTCCCGGATCCGGAGAGACCGATGAGGACGACGAATTCGCCCTGCTGGATGTCGAGCGAGATGCCGTCCAGCGCTCTCGTCCCGCTCGCGTAGACCTTCGTGATGTCCTTCAGCGAGAGGATCGGCGGCACGGCGAGAGTGTATGGAAACGAAACGGCCGCCGGTCTCCCGGCGGCCGTCGTGCGATCGCAAGTGCGCGCGTTATGGAGCTTTGGTCGGTGACGGTGTCGCCGCGGGGCGTGGCGTGTTCTTCGCGAGACCTTCCACGTCGACGCCGGCGAGTGCCGCCGCCTCTTTCATCGGGTCGTAGAACGTGCCGCCGATCGGCACCATGCCGTTCCACGAGAAGAGCGCGAGGAACACCTTCTTGCCATCGTCCGTGATCGAGTAATCGCGCAGCCCGTCGACGATCCGCTTGGTGATGTCGTCGGGGAAGCCCTTGCGGACCGCGACCCCGTCGTTCGGGATCGGACCCGCGGTCTTGATGACCTTCGTCGCGGTCTTGATGTCCGGGTTCGCCGCGACGAGCGAGTCACGGGCGTCGATGAACGTCGCTGCGCCGTCGACCTGCTTGTTGTAGACGGCGAGCGCTGCCTGCGGGTGACCGCCGGCGAAGATCGTCTGCGAGAAGAACGTCTTCGGCTCCTGCCCGGTCTCCTTCTTGATCGTCAGCGACGGGAAGACGAAGCCGGACGCGGAGAGCGCGTCCACGAACGCGAACTTCTTGCCCTTCAGGTCCGCAAGCGAGTTGATGCCACTGTCGGCGCGGACGAGGATCTGCGAGTTGTACGTCGTCGCGAGCTGCCCGTTCTCGTTGTTGCGGAGCGCCGCGATGACCGGCGTGCCGCAGGACTTCGAGAGCAGCAAGGTCATCTGGAGCGGCGCGAAGAAGCCGACGTCGATCGAGCCCGAGCACATGCCCTCGACCTGCGCGGCGTAGCTGCTCATCGTCGTGACCTTCCACGAGAGTCCGGTCGACTTCTCGAGGGCCGACTTGATCGCGGCGCCGTTCGTCGCGATCGTCGACGACTCCTGCGACGGCGTGAACGCGAGCGAGACAGGTCGGTCGATCGAACCGATGCGAGGACCGGTGGCGGCCGATGCCGCCGCCGATGGGGCCGCTGACGTACTCGTTGTCCCGGTGCCACCGCACGCGGCGATGACAACACCCGCGGCCAACGCCCACCCCAACGGGCCGCGTAGGCTGGAACGCATGGGAACCCTCCTTCGATCTCTGGAAGCGAACGTATGATACCCGCGCGCATGCCGTTCCTCGACAAGCTCGCCGCGTCGATGCGAACGCGCGACAGCATCTTGTGCGTCGGTCTCGATCCCGAGCCGGCGCTCATCCCGGAGTCGCTCGGTCGCGGGCCGCAGGCCGCGCTCCGTTTTCTCCGTCGCATCGTCCGCGCGACGTCCGACTACGCGTGCTGCTACAAGCCGAACCTCGCCTTCTACGAGCGCTACGGTTCGTCCGCGTTCGACGTGCTCGGCCTCACGCTCCAGTCGATCCCCGAGGACATCCCGGTGATCCTCGACGCGAAGCGCGGCGACGTGCCGAACACCTCCGAGGCGTACGCCGACGCGCTCTTCGACGCGTTCCACGCGGATGCCGCCACGGTCGCGCCCTACCTCGGTGTGGACTCGATCGCGCCATTCGCTCGTGACTCGCGATACGCGCTCGTCCTGGCCCGCACGAGCAACCCCGGCGCCCGCGATCTGCAGGACCTCGTCGTCGACGGCCGTCCCCTCTATGAGCGCGTCGTGACGACGGTCGTCGAAGCGCTTCCCGCGGATCGGTGCGGGTTCGTCGTCGGAGCGACGTATCCGGACGAGGCGCGCCGGCTGCGCGAGCTCGCCCCCGATCGCCTCTTCCTGATGCCCGGCGTCGGCGCGCAGGGCGGCGATATCGGGACGGCCATCCGCGCGGGTCTCGACGCGCGCGGCGGGGGAGTCCTCCCGTCCGCGTCGCGATCGGTCCTCTACGCGTCCAGCGGTGGTGACTTCGAGCGTGCCGCGGGCGATGCGGCGCGAACGCTTCGGGACCTTGCGAACCAGGCGCGCTCGGCGACGATGGGGACGCGCTGATGTTCGGCATCGGACCCGAGGAGATCATACTCATCGCGCTGCTCGCGCTGCTCGTGCTCGGCCCCGAGCGGCTGCCCAAAGTCATGCGCGACATGGGCCGCGTCGTCGGCGATCTCCGCAAGACCTCCGACGAGCTGCGCGAGGAATTCCTGAGCGCGGACAAGCTGCTCGACGTGGCGACGAGCAAGCCGGCGGGACCGGCCGCGCCGACGCCGGCCCCGGCGGCCGAGGCGTCGTCGAGCGCCGATCCGGACGAGTCCGCGTTCGACAGGGAGATGCGGGAGGCGCGCGAGCGACTTCGCGGAACTTAGGACGCATCGGCCCCGAAGCGAAACATTGGGATCGTTGGCCATATACTTTTCATCGATCGAGCGCCCACGGGCGCTCGTTTTCACGCTCGGAAGGGGACACGTTTCTTGGGACGCTTCGGACCCTGGCTCATCGGCATCATCGCGGTGCTCGCTGTCTTCATCGACATCCCGAAGCACCAGTTCTCCTTCCCATTCAACTGCCCGGGTGTCTGCCTGAAGATCGGCGTCGTCCAGGTGAACCAGGAGATCAAGACGCACCTTGGGCTCGATCTTCAGGGCGGCACGCAGCTCATCCTCCGGATGCAGCTCGACAGGCTGCCGGCCGGCGTGACGACGCCGCAGGCGGAGCTGCAGCGCCAGGCGATCCGCGTCATCGAGCGCCGCATCAACAGCCTGGGCGTCTCCGAGCCGGTCATCCAGGGACTCGGCGAGGACAAGATCCTCCTCGAGCTGCCGGGCGTCGACGACCTGCAGCAGGCGAACGAGGTCGCGACCCGACAGGCGTTCCTCGAGATCAAGGTTCCCGACAAGGACAAGCCGGGCCAGTTCAAGTCGCTCGAGCCGCCGCTCACGGGCGCGAATCTCAAGCCGACCTTCGTGACGTTCCAGAGCCAGACGCAGCCCGTCGTGAACTTCGAGTTCGGCTCGCCCGACGACCCGCGCTGGATCCAGCTCTCCAAGGACTTCTACCAGCAGCCGGTGCAGATCACGCTCGACGGCCGGGAGATCTCCGCGCCGACGATCAACGCGGTGTTCACGACCGGCTCGGGGATCATCGAGGGCAACTTCACGACGGCCTCGGCGCGCGAGCTGTCGCTCCTGCTGAACTCGGGTGCGCTGCCGGTCCCGCTCGAGGTCATCCAGTCGTCGCGCGTGGAGCCGACGCTCGGCCGTGACTCCGTGAACCGCAGCCTGGTCGCGGGAGCGATCGGGCTGCTCCTCGTCGCGTTCTTCATGGTCGCGTACTACCGCCTGCCGGGCATCATCGCGGTGATCGCGCTCCTCTACTACACCGCGCTCACGTACGCGATCTTCCGGCTCATCCCGGTCACGCTCACGCTCGCCGGCGTCGCGGGGTTCATCCTCTCGATCGGCATGGCCGTGGACGCGAACGTCCTCACGTTCGAGCGGCTGAAGGAAGAGCTGCGTTCAGGAAAATCGCTGCGCGCCGCGGTCGAGGAAGGTCGGCGCCGCGCCTTCCCGTCCATCTTTTACTCGAACCTCGCGACGATCATGACCGCGGGCATCCTCTGGTTCTTCGGCACCGGCACGGTGAAGGGCTTCGCGGTCGCGCTCGCGATCGGCGTCGGGGTCTCGTTCTTCACCGCGGTGATCGTGACGCAGATGCTCCTCCACGGCGCGATCGAGATCCCGAGCCTGCGCCAGCGCCGCCTCTACGGCGTCGAGGAGCGCGCGCCGGACGCTCGCGGCGGCGTGCCCGCACCGGTGACCACGTAGATGGTCCACTTCGTCGAACGCAAGTGGTGGTACTTCATCCTGTCGGGCCTGCTCATCGTCCCGGGGATCGTGTTCCTCGCGCTCGGCGGTCTGAAGCCGGGCATCGAGTTCAAGGGCGGCACGCTCCTCGACGCTCGCTTCGCGACCGTCCCGGCGGTCGGTGAGGTGACGACGTTCGTGCACGAGACGCTGAATCACGACGAAGGCATCGTGCAGGCTGCGGAGGGCGGCCGGATCGAGATCCGCACGTTCGAGATGAAGCCCGAAGAGATCGCGACCGCGACCGCGGCGCTCCAGGAGAAGTTCGGCACCGCGGAGATCGTGTCGGAGGTCGTGAGTCCGTCGTTCAGCGAGGAGCTCATCCAGAACGCGATCAAGTCGATCGCGCTCGCCTCGCTGTTCATCGTGCTGCTGATCGCCTGGGCGTTCCGCAGCTTCGGCTGGGGCGCGTTCCGCTACGGGATCGCCGCGATCATCGCGCTCCTGCACGATGCCGCGTTCGTGCTCGGATTCTTCGCGATCCTCGGCTACTTCTTCAACGTCGAGATCGACAGCCTGTTCGTGACGGCAGTCCTCACGATCATCGGCTTCTCGGTGCACGACACGATCGTGGTGTTCGACCGCATCCGCGAGAATCTGCGCTTGAATCCCGGCGAGGCGCTCAATCCGGTGATCAACTTCTCGATCATGCAGACCGTCACCCGGTCGGTGATCACGTCGCTCACCGTCGTGTTCACGCTCCTCGCGCTCTTCCTCTTCGGCGGGTTCTCGATGCGGAACTTCGCGCTCGCGCTGCTCATCGGCATCATCTCGGGAACGTACTCGTCGATCTTCAACGCGAGCCAGATCGTCTCGCTCTGGCAAGAGCTCGAGGACAAGATCCGCCACCGCGCGACCGCCACCGCCTAGAGTCGCGCCGTGACGGCGCGCATTCGTTCGCTAGCGATCTTCGGTGCGCTACTCGTCACGTACGTCCTCGTCTCATGGAGCGCGCTATTTGGCCCGCTCGCTCGCGGAGGGATCGTCGTCCTGGACGTGTACTCGTCCGCGCTGAGCGGCACGAACGCCGCGGCGGCGATCACGCCCGCGCCGATCGTGAGCGAGGAGCGCATCACGCTCGCGGGCGAGGACGCGCGCGTGACCTGGTGGGTCCCCGGTGCGGGGACACGCCATCCGGCGATGCTCGTCGTGAACGGCGCGACGCCGCGAGGCAACGACGACCCGGAGACACGGCGCATCTCCGAAGCGCTCAGCCGCGCGGGCTACCTCGTGATGCTGCCGCAGCTGTCGTTCCTGACGGAAGCGCGTCTCGAGCGCACCGCGCCGGCGCGCGTCGACGCGGCCTTCGCGGCGATGCTCGCGCGACCCGACGCGGATGCGAAGTCAGCCGGGGCGTTCGGGTTCTCGGTCGGTGGTGGCGTGCTGTTCGCGGCGGCGGCGATGCCCGGCGCGGCGCTCGCGAGCGCGCGCTACCTCGGCGCCCTCGGCGCATTCTTCGACGTGCGCACCTACCTCGCGTCCATCGTGAGCGGCACGCAGCTGAGGCAGGGACGAGCTGAAGCGTGGACGCCGGATCCCGAGGCGCGGGCGAAATTGCCGATTGGAGCAGCGCAAGCGCTCTCCGACCCGAGAGACCGCGACATCGTCGTGGAGGAGATCCGCGCCACCGGCGGACCGCTCGCGGCGGACCCGCCGGCCGGCCTCGGCGAGGAGGCGCGAGCACTGTGGCACGCGCTCGCAGCGACGGACTACGACACCGCGTTGGCGCGGATCGATGCGCTCCCGGTTTCGCTTCGCGAGACGTTCGCGGCGCTCAGCCCGGCCACGCATTGGTCAGCGGTGAGCGCTCCTATCTATTGGCTGCACGACGAGGGCGATCGGTTCGAGCCGGTGAGCGAGGCCGAACGCGCGAGCGCGACACCGCGCCGTGGAGCCACGCGACTGCATCTCACGCGACTCCTGTCACACGCAGCCGCGCTCGATGAGAGCGCGCGCCAACAAGGCGCGGGCTTCTGGGCGCTGGAGCTCGCGGGGCTGCTCGGATTCGCCTTCGATGTGCTGAAACGGGCCGGATGAACCCTTTTACCCCAGATGGCGAATAGACTTCATACGTGGGACGACTTCTCTTCGGTTGGATCCCCAGCATCGTCAAGACCGCGATGGGCACGATCCTGGTCGGTAGCCTGCTCGGCTACATCGGCTCCGCCGCGTTCGGGTCGTTCGTGCAGGACCAGGGGTGGTTCGCGTCCTCCGGTGAATCGCGGGAGGCGCGCGCGTACATGCTGGCACTGCTCCAGCGCGAAGCCGACAGCCTGAGCCAGCTGCGTCCGCAGCAGGACGTCGTGTCACAGGCGCTCGCCGCGCAGTCGGCGCAGCAGAACCAGCAGCAGTCCAAGCCGCTTTCGCTCACATACCTCGGTGGCGCCAGCGCCGGCCGCCTCAGCGTCCACATCTACGCGGTCGAAGTGCGCGCGAACGATGGGTCTCAGCAGTTCTTCCCGCTCGCGCTGACGCTTCTCGGCGGCAAGGTCGTCGAGACGCGATGAACGAGGCGCGTGCCGCGTTCATCGTTGCCCTGTTCCTGGGCTCGATCGTCGTCGGCGGGCTGATGCAGCGCTACACCGACACGAGCGTGAAAGAGAACCCGTACGCGCAGCTCGATCGGCTCGAGGAGCCCGCCATCACCGCATCCGTCGCGGCCGCCCTCCTGAACGGAGACTCCAAGACGCTCGCGCAGAAGCTGGACACCGACACCCTGAGCGCGCTCCGCGACGCGCTCATGAGCCCATCGGGTGCGCCGATCGCCGATGTGCGCAACGTGCGGTTCGTCGGCGCGGCTGGCAAGGGGACCAAGATCCTCGCGGGCTATGTGCTCTCAGGCAAGGACATGAGTGGCCTCGACGCGATCGTCGGGTTCGTGCTCGACGTGGAAAATGGACAGATCGTGGGTGTGAACTAGATGGCAACACAGACGACACCGGCTCCGACGGGCAAGCTCCCGACGCTACCGAGCCCGGGTACGCCCGCGGTCCCCGAGAACAAGGTCCACAGCTTCATCATGACGACGGCGTACGTCCTGGAGCACAACCTTCGCCGTCTCGTGATCCTCTCGATCATCATCGGCGTCGCCGTCGCCCTCTACGGCATCCGCGGCATCTTCCAGGGGATCCTCGACATGATCGGGCAGGCGCCGCAGCTGCTCGTCCTGCTCCTCTTCTACTCGTTCATGATGATCGTGCAGTTCGGCGCGCTGATGTGGTTCATGTCGCGGCCGCGCACGTACACGGTCACGCCCGACAACCCTCAGATCGGCCTCTCGTTCGAGAACTACCGGGGCCAGCCGGATCTGCTCGAGCACGCGAAGAGCCTCGTTCGCATCCTCAAGGGCGTGAAGTCCTTCCAGGATCGCGGCGGTGAGATGCCCCAGGGCATGCTCCTCGCGGGTCCGCCCGGCACCGGCAAGACGTTCCTCGCGGGCGTCATGGCGGCCGAGGCGAACCTCCCGTTCATCTACGTCGACGCATCGAGCCTCTCGAGCATGTGGATGGGCGTCGACGCGCTCATCGTGATGTCGCTCTTCGGGAAGGCGCGCAAGCTCGCGCGCAAGTACGCGGCTCCGGGTCAGCCGGGGTGCTGCATCCTCTTTCTCGACGAGCTCGACTCGATCGGCCTGTCGCGCGGCGGACTCGCCGGCGGCCAGCAGCAGGGAATGATGGGCCCCATGGGCATGATGGGCGGCCGCGGCCTCGCCCTGAACACGATGCTCAACCAGATGGACTCCCTCGGAAAGCACGTCGAGGACCGGATGAAGCACAAGATCGGCCGCTGGCTCGGCCTCATCCGGGGCCCGGTGCCGCCGAAGCCGGTCGTGTTCGTGATCGGCGCGACGAACCGGCCCGACGTCCTCGACCCGGCGCTCGTGCGCGCCGGCCGGCTCGACCGCAAGCTCATGGTCTACGTGCCCGACGGCGACGGCCGGAAGGACATCATCAAGCACTACCTCAAGGCGAAGGCACACGATCCCGAGATCCCGGTGGATCTCATGACCGGTGACTCGATCGGATGGACCCCGATCGATATCAAGACGATCATCAACGAGGCGCTCATCGTGGCCCACGACGACGGCCGCGAGTACTTCAACTACCGGGACTGGCTCGTCGCGCGCGACGCGCGAATGCTCGGCATCAAGCAGCCGATCCAGACGATGTCCGCCCCCGACCGGCGGGCGATCGCGTACCACGAGGCCGGGCACGCGGTCGCGGCTCGCTACCTCCAGCAGGAGAACCGCATCCAGAAGGCGTCGATCATCCGAATGGGCGACGCGCTCGGCGTCGTCCAGCGGTCCTCGCGCGAAGAGCGGTACACGCGTCACGCGAAGGAGATCGAGACCGACATCATGGTGTCGCTCGCGTCGCGCGCGGTCGAGGAAGTGTTCCTCAAGACGAAGATGTCCGGCGCTGGCTCGGATCTCCAGACCGCGACGTGGCTTGCGATGAGCTACATCGGCTCGCTCGGGATGGGACCGACGCTCCTCACCATGCCCGGTGGCAGCGTGATGGGGCCCCCCGGCCCGCTCCTGAAGCTGGCCGACCGGCTTCTCGATGACCTCTACGAGGAGACGAAGCGTCTGGTGACCGAGAAGGACTACGCCGTGCACGCGGTCGCCGGTGCGCTGGCGCAGAAGGGCGAGCTCATCGGTCCGGAGCTCGAAGAGATCTTCGAGGCGGCCGACCTGTCGAACCCCGACAAGGCGAAGCCGTTCGAGCGCAAGGAGATCGTCCTGCCGAAGTGGAGCGAGGACTGGGGCGAGAAGACCATCGACGTCTCGCAGATCGCCGCGGCCGCCGCCGGCGCACCCGGAGGCGGCGCTCCTCCACCTCCTCCGCCCGGAGGCCTCACGAGGCCCTACTAGCGGGAGTACGCCTCCGCCAACTGCCGGAGCGTGACGTAGCGGAGCGGCCCGGCGTCGCGATCCCAGCGATACGGCTCGAACGCCTGGAAAAGGCGCTCGATCGCCGCGCGCTCCGTCGCGTCGATCGTCGACGGATGGCTCACGAACGTGAGCGCGCGGCGCTGGGTGGCCGCCTCGCCGATGCGTGGCAGCATCGCGAGATCGTCGTTCACGAGGCGCTGGACCGAGAAGCCCGTGAGGCCGTAGGTGTTGCCGGCGTTGTTCGGCACCTCGAGGATCGGCAGATCGCCCGCGGTATTCGCGTCGGTGCGTGACGGGCGATACGGCTGCGCGTCCTTCGGGAGCGTCCACGGGAGCGTGAGGTTCCCGAACGGACCCGCGGGCGTCGCGCTCGTGTCGGCCGTGAAGCCGGCCGCCGCGATCGCGCGAAGGTTCGCGGCGTTCGCGAAGAGACCGCCGGCGCGGAACGACGTCGGCCGCGGCATGCCGTGTTCCTCCATCAGCCGGAGGGCGTAGGCGAGCAGCTTCGCGGTCTCCGCTTCGTCGAACGCGCTGAGCGGGACGTCGTAGCCGTCGGAACGCCCGGCCCAGCTCGGTGACGTTCGCGGCGCGACGCCGGCGGCGCGCACGAAGTCGGTCCACGCGTGGAGGTGCAGGGCGACCTCGGCGTGCCCGGCCTGCGCGATGTTCAGCGTCCACTCGCGCATCACGGCAGCGCGCTCGGCACTGACGTCCGGTGCGGTCCAGACGCGCGGGTTCCACATGATCGTCATCGGAGCGAAGTACGTGCGATTGATGAGGTAGGTGTTGTCGAGCGTCTCGTTCGTCGCGTTGTCGCCCTCGAAATCGAGGGTCCACACGACGTAGATGGGCTGGGAGAGGATGAACGTCGACGTCGCGACGACCCGATCGCTCCCGTCGCGCATGCGCACGAGGTATTCGACGGTCTGCTCGCCTGCCGCGGCACCGGCGAGACCGACGGTGCCGGTCCATTGCGGGCCGGTGCGGCCGGCGAATGCGGCCGTGAAGGACAGCGGCACCGTCTCGCCGGTCGCGCGTAGGCGCGCGCGCGGCTGACCCGCTGCAGCCTCCTGCGCCATTTCGATGCCCACTCCGACGCGCTCGTTCACGAGCCCGTCGGGCACCGTGTACCAGCGCCTGCCTCCGAGCGCGCTGGCTACGGGCGCGGCGTCGAGTCCACTGGCGACCCTGCTCGGACTCGCCGCGACGATCGTGGCGCTCGGTGAAGCGGACGGGGACGGGCTGGGCGTCGACGGTGGTGTGACGCACGACCCGAGGGTCGCGAGCGCGGCTGCGAGGGCGATCGCTCTCACCTCAGCCCATCGTACGTGCGTGCCATGAGAAACTTGTGACTGATGACCCTCACGGCCCAGCGTCGTTGGCTGCTGCCCGAAACGCGAGCGATCGATGCCCCGGCGGGCATCCCACCGCTCGTCGCCCGGATCCTGGCCGCGCGGGGCGTCGGCGCGCACGAGATGGGGGACTTTCTTGGGGCGCGGATCGTCGAGAACGGTCCGCCGATGACCGACCTCGATCGGTCGGTGCAGCGCCTGCGTCGTGCGCTCGCGGCTCGCGAGCGCATCGTCGTCTATGGGGACTACGACGTCGACGGCATCGCCGGGTCGGCGATCCTCGTGCGCGCGTTCCGTCAGCTGAACGTCGCGGTCGGTGCGTACATCCCCGATCGCTACGAGGAGGGCTACGGCCTGAATGCCCAGGCGCTCCGGAAGCTCGCGGCCGACGGCGCGAAGGTCGTCGTGTCCGTCGACTGCGGCGTGACCGCCGTCCGCGAGGCCGAGCTCGCGCACGAGCTCGGGATCGATCTCATCGTGACCGACCACCACCATCCGCCCGCGCAGCTGCCCGAGGCGTACTCGCTGGTGAACCCGCGGCGGCCGGGCGATCCATCGCTCGAGAAGGATCTCGCCGGCGCCGGCGTCGCACTCATGCTCGCGCGCGCGCTGCTCGGTGAGCTCGGCTATGCCCTCCGCGAGGACGAGCTCCTGCAGCTCGTCGCGCTCGCCACGGTGGCCGACGTCGTACCGCTCCGGGCGGCGAACCGCGGACTCGTGCGGAGGGGCCTCGTCGCGCTCAACAAGGCGCCGATCACCGGGGTCCGCGCGCTCGTCGAGCGCTCGGGCCTGAAGCTCGGGCGCGTGAACGCCGGCGACATCGGCTACGTCCTCGGTCCCCGCCTCAATGCCGCGGGCCGCATCGCCGACGCCGAAGAGGCGCTGCGCCTGCTCCTCACCGAAGACGTCGAGGAAGCGAAGCAGCTCGCGGACGCGCTCGAGAATCGCAACACCGAGCGTCAGGAGCTCACGCGACAAGTGGTGAAGGCCGCGCGCGAGCGCGCCGCGGATCGACCCGACGCGTGGGCGACCGTCGTCGCGGACGCCGACTGGCCCGCGGGCATCGTCGGCCTCGCGGCCTCGCGTCTGGTCGAGGACCACGGCCGGCCGGCGGTCGTGATCGCGCTCGCCGGTGACGAGGGCAAGGGCTCGTGCCGGAGCATCTCCTCGGTGCATATCGCCGAGGCGCTCGAGGAGTGCCACGACCTCCTCATCAAGCACGGCGGTCACGCGATGGCGGCGGGCTTCTCTGTGGCGCGCGAGAACATCGGCGCGTTCACCGAGCGGCTCGACGCGGTCGTGCGGCGTCGCCTCGGGGGCGTGCGTCCGATCCCGACGATCAAAGTGGACGCGGAGATCGAGGCCGATGCGCTCACCGCGCGGTTGGCGCTCGAGCTCGCGGACCTCGAGCCGTGCGGCGCGGGCAACCCGCGGCCGCACCTGCTCCTGCGGAACGTGCGCGTACACGGGATCAAGCAGGTCGGCGCGGATGCCGACCACCTGCGCTGCAAGATCGTCGTCGGTCGCTTCACCTTCGACGCGATGGCGTTCCGTCGCGGGGAGCACGCCGACGCGGTGACCGACGCCGGCTTCGTCGACGCGATCGTCACCATCGGCGCGGGCCTGCGTGGGTTCGTCGAGCTCGAGCTCAGGGACTTTGGTTCGACAGGGACGGCCGATGAGATGAGGGCGCTCGCCGAACGCGCGCGCGGCAATCCGATCGCGGCGGGTTCGGCTTGAGCGCGCAAAGGGCGAACCCCATCACCTCGCGCATCGTCGGCATCACCGAGCGGCTGCGCCCGCGCGGCCACTCCGCGCTCGACGCGGAGGCGCTCGTGAAGGAGATGCTCCGCCACTATCCCGATGGCGACGCCGAGCTCGTGCGCCGCGCGTACACGTACGCCGAAGAGGCGCACGCCGAGCAGAAGCGCGTCTCCGGCGAGCCGTACGTCACGCACCCTGTCGCCGTCGCGATGCTCATCGCCGAGCTCGGCATGGACCCGGCCACGATCGCGGCGACCCTTCTCCATGACGTCCCCGAGGACACGCCGCGCACGAGCGAGGACATCCGGCAGCAGTTCGGCGAGGAGATCGGGCGCCTCGTGGAGGGCGTCACCAAGCTCGGCCGGCTGCAGGGGCAGTCACGTGACGTCCATCAGGCCGAGAACATCCGCAAGATGTTCCTCGCGATGGCCGATGACCTCAGGGTCGTCGTCATCAAGCTGTGCGACCGGCTTCACAACATGCGCACGCTCGCGCCGCTTCCGGTCGACAAGCAGCGCCGGATCGCGCAGCAGACGATGGAGATCTACGCGCCGCTCGCGCACCGCCTCGGCATCTGGCAGATCAAGTGGGAGCTTGAGGACCTTGCGTTCAAGTACCTCGAGCCCGACCACTACAAGGAGCTCGCGGAGCAGCTCGCGGCGCGGCGCCAGGTGCGCGAGCGCTACATCGAGCAGGCCATGAAGACGCTCGCGAGCGAGCTCGAGAAGGGTGGCATCCGCGCAGAGCTCTCGGGACGCGCGAAGCACCTTTATTCGATCTCGGCAAAGATGCGGCGGAAGGCCGTCGACTTCAACGAGATCTACGACCTCCTGGCGATCCGCGTGATCGTCGACGACGTGCCGTCGTGCTACGCGGCGCTCGGCGTCGTGCACACCCTGTGGCCGCCGGTCCCCGGCCAGTTCGACGACTACATCGCCGTGCCGAAGGCGAACCTGTACCAGTCGCTCCACACGGCGGTGATGGGGCCCGGCGGGCAGCCGCTCGAGATCCAGGTGCGGACGAGTGAAATGCACCGTCTCGCCGAGTTCGGGATCGCGGCGCACTGGCGCTACAAGGAAGGCGGCAAGGGCGACAAGAACTACGAGTCGAAGCTCGCCTGGGTGCGCCAGCTCCTCGAGTGGCAGCACGACGTGACGGACGCGCGCGAGTTCATCGAGTCGCTCAAGGTCGACGTCTTCCAGGACGAGGTGTTCGTCTTCACGCCGAAGGGCGAGGTGAAGGCACTCTCGGCGGGGTCGACGCCGATCGACTTCGCGTACCGCATCCACACCGACGTCGGCCACCGGACCATCGGCGCGAAGGTGAACGGACGGATCGTGCCGCTCGACCACCG
>JBIOUD010000216.1:0-3602 GCA_044866725.1 Candidatus Limnocylindria bacterium
GAGGCCGAAGTGGGGCACGAGCAAGCCGAATCGCTTCATGACGCAAAACCTCCTCGAAGGAAGGTGCCCCCGCGACCGTGCGGGCCGCGGGGGCACCCACGACGTCTAGATGCGCAACGCCACTACGACGCGGGCACTCCGACCTTCGTGTTGAAACCGATGTCCTTGAGCTTCTGCAGGAAGCTCAGGTCATACGCCTTCTTCAGGTCGACGGTCGCCATGGCCGCGTTCTGCGTGGCGAGGACCTGCTGCGGGAGCTTGAGCGCGTCCTCGGTGAACGTCATCGTCCGCGAGCCGTAGCCCTGGAACGCCTTGACCGAGTTCAGCGCGGCGTCGTCCTTGAGCTGCGCGAACTTCGCGAACTCCTTCGCCGCGCCCTCGGCGTCCGTCCACATCTTCTGCTGCGCCTCGAGCGTCGCGGCGGCGACGACGAGCGCGGTGTTCGGATTCTTCTGGAGGAACGCCGCGGTCGCCATGAGACCGCTGCGGCCCCACTGGAGGTCCGACTTCGTCTCGTCGAACAGGACGTTGAAACCCTGGGCCTTCATCGCGGTCTCTTCGGACATGTCGACGACCGCGCAGGCGACCGATCCGCCCTTCAGGGCGGCGATGCGTGCGCTCTGGCCGCCGACCGGCGTGATCGTCGCATCCTTGTCGGTGTAGCCGATGCCCTTGAGGAGCAGGAGCGCGGAGCCGTGCGATGTGCCACCGAACGTCGAGATCGCGACGGACTTGCCCTTCACGTCTTCCTTCGTCTTGATGTTCGGGCCGCACCACAGGCCGTCGGTGAGCTTGGTGCTGTTCATCGCGATGACTTTGATCGGCGTGTCCGTCGTCTGTGACGAGATCGCGGTCGAGGCGCCGCCGACCATGAAGTCGAGCTGACCGGCGATGAGCGCCTGGAGCGTCTTGCCGTCACCTTCGAATCCGGTGACGCTCACGCTGGTGAAACCGTACTTCTGGTAGATGCCGAGCGCGTCCGCGAGCTTCTCCGCGAACTGCACCGGCTCGTTCGGCGTGCTGATACCGACGCGGAGGGTCGTGACCTCCGGCTTCGGCAGCGTGCCGGGAGCAGCGCTCGCGGTCGCGGCGCCCCCGGCGGTGGGCGACGCGGTCGCCGGTGTCCCGCCTCCGCACGCAGCGGCGACGAGGCCGGACACGACGAGCAACGTGAACAGGACACGCCTAAGTGAAGACATCTGGAACACCTCACAACCTCCCGACCCGGGTCGTCTGACCTCGGGCGAATGTAATCCAAGGCAGAAACATCGTCTACAATTTGCCCCGAATCAGATGCGCTCGACCGAGCCGGTACGCGCGCCCGTCACACGCGAGGGCGGCAGTATCGACGTCGCCGGTCACACGATCTCCTACCAGCGCGCCGGCGTTGGTGTTCCCCTTCTCCTCATCGCCGGCACCGGATATCCGGGCGCGACGTGGCACCCCGACCTCGTCGCAGCGCTCGCCGCGCGACACACGGTCATCACCTTCGACCACCGCGGGACAGGCGCGACGGCGCCCGCGCCGGGCCGCTACACGACCCGGCTGTTCGCCGCGGACGCGCTCGGGCTGCTGGACGCGCTCGGCCAGGGGCCCGCACACGTCATCGGCCACTCGATGGGCGGCCGCGTCGCGCAGTGGATGGCGCTCGAACACCCGGACCGCGTGCGCTCGCTCGTCCTGGCGGCGACCGGCCCCGGCCAATTCCGGGCGGATCGGCCGGTCACGCGCGGCGTCCCCGTGCACGTCGTGCTCGAGCTCGTCGACAAGGGATACGAGCGCTATATGCGCGATCACATCGCGGCGACGTTCTTCACGCCCGAGTTCGCGCGCGAGCGTCCGGAGGTAGTGCGCTGGCTGCACGACGCCTTCTGGCGGGATCGTCCGGATCTCGAGAACTACCTCCGGCACGTCGTCGCGCGGCAGGAGCATCAGACCGCCGAGCGGCTGGCGGAGATCCGGGTGCCCACGCTCATCGTCATCGGCGACCGCGACACCGCGGTCATGGGAACGGGAGCGCACACGGACCAGTCGGACTACCTCGCGGAGCACATTCCCGGTGCGACGCGCCGCGTCATCGCAGGCGCCGCGCACGGCTTCTTCTGGCAAGCGCCCGAGCGGACCATCGAGATCCTCCTCGAATGGACCGCGGCGCACTGATCAGCCGATCGGAGCGGTCCGCTTCTCGAAGCGCACGTAGTAGTGCAGCCACCGCGTGAAGCGCGCGGTCCGCAGGTCGCGCTCGGGCGCGCGCTCGGGATCGGGGCGGACACCGCGGCGCGCGACCGCCTGCAGCTCGAGCGCGACGAGCCCAAAGACGTGGTCGTCATCGACCCGAAGATCGCCGGGCACCGGAAAGCCCGCGCCGACGGCGCGGCCCGGGCACTGATGTGGACCTGCTCCGAAGGACAGACCCCAGCGCGGCACGGTCGGAGGCAGCGCACGGTCGGGATCGAAGTCGTTCGCGGTCGATCCGAACACGTCGGGGTCCCGGTTCCCCGCGGTGAAGTCCAGGATCACCTGGGCGTCCTTTGGGATGCGCACGCCCGCGACCTCGGTATCGGCCTCGGCGCGCCGCCGCGCCTTCGGCGTCGTCGGGCGGAGACGGAGCGTCTCCTGGATCACGCGCTGCGCGAAGAGCGTGTCGGCGGCGACGCGCTCGAGCAGCGCGCTGGCGTCGGGACGCTCGAAGATCGCGTCGAGCGAGTTCACCAGCGTCTGCGCGCTCGTGTGCGTGCCGCCCTGCAGGTAGGTGGCGACCTCGCGCACGACGCGGCGCTCGTCGTCGAGCTCAAGCGAAGGATCCTCGCGATGCAGGAGGAGCACGGTGAGGATGTCGTGCGGCAGCTCCCCCTCCGTGATCTCGCCGCGGCGCAGGCGCTCGATCGCCTCGGCACGCCGGTGCCATGCCGGACGAACGAAGCGCGTCTCGAACTCCTCGTATGCATCGCGAACGAGATTGCGGACGGCGTCGGGATCGCGCGCGTCGAGGATCGCGGCGCCCTGGGAGAACGCGTCGACCAGCCGCACCAGGGCGTGGAGGTCGTCGAGCGACGCCGCGTCGTACTCGACACCGGCGCGACGCGCGGCGAGGACCACCGAGAGCATCTCGCCGATCGGGAAGAGGTCGACGCGGTCGCTGTCGATGAGGCGATCCAGAAGGTCGTCCATGACCTTCGGGAAGAGCTCGCGCTCGTACAGGCGAAGCACGTCGGCGCGGAACTGTGTGTTCTCGACACGCCGACGCGCGCGGTGCACCGCGCCGTACTGGATGCTCACGATGCCCGCGCGGATGTTGCCCTCTTCGTACGAGCGCTTGTCGAACGTGCGCGAGAGGTTTGGATCGAAGAGCGCGGCGCGGATGTCCTCGTAGCGATCGAAGGTGATCGTCGCGGCGAACTTCGTAAGGAGGCCGTCGCCGGTCAACGCGCCTCTCCGTCGACGGTGATCGCGCGCGTCGGGCAGTTGAAGGCGGCCTCCTTCAGGATGTCGAGATCGGTCGTCGCGGCGCCTGAGCGCGGCACGGAGACGCCCCGGTCCTCGTCGATCTCGAATGCCTGCGGCGCGAGTCGCACGCACTCGGCGGTGCCGACGCAGAGCTC
>JBIOUD010000217.1:0-5486 GCA_044866725.1 Candidatus Limnocylindria bacterium
CATGAGGCATGCGATCGCCTCGAACGAGCCGGCGGCACCGAGGAGGTGGCCGCTCATCGACTTCGTCGACGAGATCATGAGCTTGTAGGCGTGCTCGCCGAATACTTGCTTGATGGCCGCGGTCTCCTCACGGTCATTCGGCTGGGTCGAGGTGCCGTGCGCGTTGATGTACTCGATGTCCTCGGGCTTCATGGCGGCTTCCTCGAGCGCCATCCGCATGGCCCGCGCGTTGCCCTCGCCCTCCGGCGATGGCGAGGTGATGTGGTACGCGTCGGCGGTGGCGCCGTATCCGACGAGCTCGCCGTAGATCTGCGCGCCGCGCGCCAGCGCGTGCTCACGCTCCTCGAGGATCACGACGGCCGAGCCCTCGGAGAGGACGAAGCCGTCGCGGTCCTTGTCGAATGGTCGCGAGGCGCGCTCGGGGTCGTCGTTCCGGCGGCTCATCGCGTGCATCGTCGCGAAGGCGCCGATCGCGAGCGGGAGCACAGCGGCCTCGGAGCCGCCGGTCACCATGACGTCGGCTTGGCCTCGGCGGATGATCTCGCCCGACTCGCCGATCGCGTGCGAGCTCGAGGCGCAGGCCGAGACGTGCGTGAGGCTCGGACCCTTGAGGCCGAACTGCATCGAGATCTGCGCCGATGCCGCGTTCGCCATGAGCATCGGGACGAGGAAGGGCGAGAGGCGGCTCGGGCCGCGCTGCTCCATGAGCAGCACCTGATCGATGAGCGTCTCGAGCCCGCCGACGCCGGTCGCGATCGCCGTGCCGACGCGCTCGGCGTCGGGGAACTTCCCGAGCTTCGCGTCGGCGATGGCCTGTGACGCGGCCGCGACGCCGAGGTGCGTGAAGCGATCGGTGCGGCGGACCTCTTTGCGGTCCATGTACTTCGTGGGCTCGAAGTCCTTCACCTCGCCGGCGATCTGGGTCTCGTAGGGCGACGGGTCGAACTTCGTGATGCGCGCGATGCCGCTCCGTCCGTGCGTGAGCGCGTCCCAGTTCGTGGCGGCATCCGGACCGAGCGGCGTGACCATGCCGACGCCGGTCACGACGACGCGACGCGTCATGACGCTGTGGCCGGCTTGGTCCTCGCCCGGATCGCCTCGATCGCCTTCGCGACCGAGGGGTTGTCGGTGACGTTCACGAGCTTCACGTCGGCGATGCGTTTTACGAGCCCGTTCACGACCGGGCCGCCGCCGAACTCGACGAATGTCCCCGTGCCGCGCTCGACCATGAACCGCACCGACTTGAGCCACTCGACGCGCTGGGACAGGTGCCGGACCAGTGCGTCGGGGATCGCGGAGACGTTCGGGTGCGGAAGGCCACTCACGTTCGCGATGATCGGCACGACCGGCTCGCGGAAGCGCAGCGTCGCCATGAACGCGCGCAGGTCCTCACCGATCTTGCCCATCGCCGGAAAGTGGAACGGCGCCGAAATGCGCAGCGGCACGACCTTCTTCGCGCCGCCCGCGGCGAGCGCCTCGGTCACCTGGCGAATGCCGGCCTCATCGCCGGCGATCGTGACCTGGGCCGGGCCGTTGTCGTTCGCCACGACAACGCGACCCTCTTCACGGATCGTCGCCTTGATCACGCTCTCGACGTCGGCCGCGCTCATGCCGAGGATCGCGGCCATCGCACCACGGGCGCCGCGCGTGGACGCGAGCTGACCGCGCTCGGCCACGAGGCGGAGGGCGTCCTTGAACGGCAGGACGCCCGCGATCACCAGCGCGGTGAACTCACCGAGGGAGTGGCCCGCGACGAAGGACGGGCGGAGCGTCTCTGGAAGTGCGAGCACGCCGCGCGGCTCGCTGCCGTCGGTCGCGCGACGACCCGGGGTCTTCGACGTCGACTCCACCATCGCCTCGAACAGCGCGATGCTCGTCGTGAGCACCGCGGGCTGCGCGACGGCGGTGTCATCGAGCCTGTCGGCCGGGCCCTCGAAGCAGATCTCGGACAACGGATAGCCGAGGACGCGATCAGCTTCATCGAACACCGCGCGCGCGGCCGGAGACGACTCGTAGACGGAGCGGCCCATGCCGACGAGCTGCGAGCCCTGACCTGGAAATACGAATGCGAGTGCTGACATGTGGGAGAAGCAAACACTAGCAGAGAGACGACGGCGTTATCCACATCCGTTACAGTGGATTTGCAATGAATTCCCGTCGGTACGTGCAGCGCGACCGGGCTCGGGCCACGGCCCGTACGGCCACCGCGATCGAGAACGCCGCGCTGCGCGAGGTCGCGCGCCGTGGTTACCCCGACCTCCGCGTCAGCGACGTCGCGCGACGCGCGCACGTCTCGGCCCGGACGGTGTATCTCCACTCCTCCTCCAAGGAGCGGCTCGTCGAGCAGGCTTTGCGCCGTCGGGCCGCGGCGCTCATCACGCGCGTGGATCGATGGCGGCCGCGCGGCTCCACACCGGCCGAGGTGCTCGACGAGATGGTCGCGCTCCACGAGCGCGAGTACCGCGGCGAGTCCGCGCTCCTTCTCGAGACACTCGTGGACGGCGCGCTGCCGAAGGGCGTCGCCAAGCTGCTCCGTGAGCTCGACACGGTGCGGCTCGCGGTGATCACGCGGACGATGACCGACCTCGCGCACCGGGGAGCGCTGCGGGTCCGCACGCAGGACGCCGTCGCCCTCGCGCACGCGCTCCTCTCCTACCCGACCTGGCGGACCGCGCTCACAGGCCCGGCGCGCAGACGGGCCCCCCGGCTCGTCGCCAACGCGCTGCGGAGCGCCGTGCTCTAGGCGTTAGCCGCGCTCGAGCTCCAGCTGCGCCGCGACCCCGTTGAGCTCACCGGACCAGGCGTGCCCGCGCCCGACCAGACCTGGCTTCGCACTCGTCGCGAGCACCTCTTCCGCGACCTGCGCGCCGAAGCGCTCCATCACTCCAGCGATCGCGCCGTCGTAACGGAGCGCGATCCGGTCGGAGATCTCGAGACCCGCCTCCTTGCGCAGCTCGTTGAGCTTGTGCGCGAGCTCGCGCGCGAGACCCTCGGCCTCGAGCTCGGGGGTGAGCGTCGTATCGAGCGCGACGACGAGCCCGGCCTCGCGGGCGACCGCATGCCCCGCCTCGCCCTCGTGCGAGACGAGCACCTCGTTCGGCTGCAGCGCGAACCCCTCGACGACGATCGTGCCGTCGCGGCGCTCGTACCTCCCCTCGGCGAGCGCCGCGCGGACACGCGGTAGGTCCTTCCCGAGGCGCGGCCCCAGCGACTTCAGCTCCGGCTTCACGACCTCGCGTACGAGACCCTTCGCCTGGTCACGGACCTCGAGCACTTTCACGTTGAGCTCGTCCCGGACGATCGCGGCGAGATCGTCGCGCCCCTCGAGCGCGCCGCGGTCCCGGTCGCCCTCGTCGAACACCGCGACGAGCTTCGGCAGCGGCGTACGCACCTTCGTCTTGGCCTGCGAGCGCGCCGCGCGTCCGAGTTCGACGACGCGGCGCGCGGCGCGCATGCGTCGCTCGAGGTCATCGTCGATGCGATCGACCCGCAGCGGGTACTCGGTGTGGTGGACGGACGCTGGCGTACCGGCGACCGCGTGCCGGACGAGGTTCTGGTGCATCTCCTCCGCGACGAAGGGCATCATCGGCGCGAAGAGCCGGACGAGCGTCGTGAGCGCCTCGTACAGCGTCTGATACGCGGCGAGCGAATCGCGCTCGTCCTTCGTCTTCCAGAATCGCGCGCGATTGCGCCGCACGTACCACGTGGAGAGGTCGTCCCAGAACGCCTCCATCCGGAGGCACGCCGTCTGCGCGTCGTACGCGTCGAGCGCCGCGCGCACATCACGCACGAGCCGATCGAGCGTCGAGAGGACCCACCGGTCCATCAGCGGCCGCTCCGTGAACGGGACCTGCGGCGCCGCGGGATCGAACCGATCGTAGTTCGCGTACGTGACGAAGAAGGAATACGTGTTCCACAGGACGAGGAGCTTCCGCTTCACCTCGCCAAGGACGTTGTAGCCGAAGAGCACCTTCTCAGCTGGGTGGTGGCGCGCGTAGTACCAGCGCACCGAGTCCGAGCCCGCGCGCTCGGCCGCCTGCGGGAAGTCGATGAAGTTCTCTCCGGTCTTGTGGAACTCCTCGCCGTTCTCGTCGTAGACGAACTCGTTCGAGAGCACGAGGTCGTACGGCGCGCGCCCGGTGAGCACGACGCTGAAGAAGAGCTGCGAGTAATACCAGAGCCGGATCTGCTCGACGTTCTCGGTGATCATCTCGGCCGGGAACCATTTCTTCCAGTAGTCCCGGTCGTCGAGCCAGTGGAGCGTCGAGAACGGGACGATGCCGGCGTCGAGCCACACGTCGCCGGTCTCCTTCACGCGGGTGCTCTCCGCCTTGCAGGTCGGGCACGCGAGGACGACGTTGTCGAGCCACGGGCGGTGGAGCTCCTGCAGCTGCTCGAGGCCGCGGACCGCGCGCTCGCGCAGCTCCTTCTCGCTGCCGACGATGAAGAAGTGCCCGCTCTTGCAGTTATAGAAAGGAAGGGGCAGCCCCCAGTAGCGCTTGCGGCTGATGTTCCAGTCGCCCATGTTGTCGAGCCAGTTCTGCATCCGGTCGCCGGTGTGCGGCGGCAGCCACTTCACCTTCGCGGCCGCTTCCTTCAGCTTCGGGCGAAGCTCGTCCATCGAGATGAACCACTCGTCGGCGACGCGGAAGACGATCTCCTCTTTGCAGCGCCAGCACACCGGGTACGAGTGCGTGTACGGCATCTGGCGGAAGAGCTTCCCGCGCTTCCGCAGATCGTCGGCGATCTCCTGGGCGACGTCGCGCGCCTCTTTGCCCTCGAGCCAGCCGAACCCGGACACGAAGTGCGCGGTGTCGTCGATCGGGATGAGGACCGGCAGCTTCTCGGTCTTCGAGAGGCCGAAGTCCTCCGCGCCGCAGCCCGGCGCGATGTGGACGATGCCAGTACCTTCGGCTTCGCTGACGTCGTCCCACTCGATCACGCGGTGCGCCGGTCCGGACGTCGCGCCGACCGGGAGGTCGTCGAAGGGCCCGACGTACTTCAGCCCAAGCAGGTCGCGGCCTTTCACCGTGCCGAGGAGCTCCGCGTTGTGCCATTTCGAGTTCTCGAAGACCTTCGCGCCGAGGATGAGGATCTCAGGCTCCTTCTGCCCGTCGGCGACGACGCGCACCTTCGCGTAGTCGAGGTCCGGATGGACGGCGAGCGCGATGTTCGCCGGGAGCGTCCACGGCGTCGTCGTCCACGCGAGGAACGAGGCGTTCTGCTTCGCGAGGTCGGCACCCTTCCCATGCGGCGTCACCGGGAAGCGCACGTACAGAGAGGCGTGGGTCATCTCCTTGTACGAGCCGGTCATCTCGTGTTCGGAGAGCGCGGTGCCGCACCGCGCGCACCACGGCATCGCGCGGTGGCCGACCACGAGCCAGCCCTTCTCGTGGCAGAGCTTCAGCACGTTCCAGATGTGCGAGATGTTGTTGTCGCTGTACGTGTAATAGGAGTCGTCCCAGTCCATCCACTGGCCGAGCCGG
>JBIOUD010000218.1:0-6319 GCA_044866725.1 Candidatus Limnocylindria bacterium
CCGAACCGCGCCACGATCACCGTTGAAGTCATCGCAACTGACGGCGGCGCGAGCGCCACAGCGTCGGCCACAGCGATCGTCACGCCGCCGGGACAGTAACCCGCTCCGAGTCTCGTAGAGCGCGCCCCCGTTCTGCGTCTTCCACGCCGGCCCCTGACGTGCTAGAACATCTGTTCTAACAGCGTCAGGGGAGCGGCGATGCCTTCATGCGACCTGCTCGATGAGCGCGCGCACCTGCTCGTCGGTGATGTCCTGGCCGTGGATCAGCGTCCCGTGCTGCCGGACGACGCGGATGATCTCGGTCTCGTCGCGGCTGCGTACCTCGAAGCCACACGGGCAGCGGACGCTCTTCAGGTCGGCCATCGCCGTCCGTCCTACCACTGGTTCCAGTCGGAGTCCACCCAGACACGGACCTCCGGTTCCCCATCGAAGAGCTTGCTGAAGAAATCCTTGATCTGCGGCGACCCGGCGAATTTCTGGATCCCCTCAAGGCTCGACCACGTGTCGACCCCGAAGAACGCACGCGGGTCGCGCGGGTCGAGGTAGACGACGTGCGTCAGGTCGCCGGCCTGCTTCGCGGCTTCCTTCGTCGCGCGCGTGACGTCGTCATGGAGCTTCTTCGCGGCCGCGGGCGCTTCGCGGAGCGTCGCGCGGACGGTCACCGTGTACTTCAAGAGACACCTCCCAGGTCGTTCATGCGCCGATCGTGGACGCGCGACCTTGTGATTTCCTTGTGGCGTGCGCGTGTTGATCTGCGGCTCGCTCTCGGTCGAAGAGGGAGATGTCGTCGTTGGCGAGGCTGCCTTGCCGGGCCGTCTCGGTCGCAGGCTCTGGACGTACCTCGTGCTCCATCGCCGCCGTCCGATCGGCCGCTCGGAGCTCGTCGATGCGCTCTGGGGCGAAGAGTCGCCGGAGGCGGCCGACGCGAGCTTGAACGCGCTCGTCAGTCGTGTGCGTGCGGCGCTCGCGCCGCTCGGGAGCGAGCGCGCGGAGCTGCGTGCGACGAGCGGCAGCTACGCGCTCCGTCTGTCACCCGACACGTTCGTCGATCGCGAGCGCGCGTGGACCGCGATCACGCACGTCCAGGCGATCCGGCGCGCGGGCAATGTGGCGGAAGCGTGGTCCGAGGCGGTGATCGCGAGCGAGATCGCCTCGCGGGGGTTCCTCCTCGGCGAGGACGCGCCGTGGATCGAGGCCGAGCGCCGCACGCTCCGCGACATCGAGCTGCAGGCGCTCGAGGCGATCTGCGACGCCGAGCTCGCGCAGGCGCGAGCGCCGGAGGCCGAACGCGTCGCGCGACGGCTCATCGCCACGGACTCGCTGCGAGAGTCGGGCTACCGCTACCTCATGCGTGCCCTCGCTGCGGGTGGCAACGCCGCGCAGGCCGCGAGCGTCATGGAGGAGTGCCGGGCCGCGCTCGCGAGCGTGTCGGCGCATCCGTCGGACGCGACCGAGCGCGTGTTCAGGGAGATCGTCCACTAGGCGGGCGGCCGTGACGGCCGGATACGTCGAGCTTCACTCTCATAGCAGCTACTCGTTCCTCGACGGAGCGTCGTCGGTCGACGACCTCGTCGTCGCGGCGACGGAGCGCGGCATGGACGCGCTCGCGCTCACCGACACGAACGGCCTGTACGGCGCGGTGCGCTTCTGGAACGCGGCGAACGAGGCCGGGGTCAAGCCGATCCATGGCGTCGAGCTGCACACGCTCGATTTCGGGCACCTCGTGCTCATCGCGAAGAATGAGATCGGCTGGCGGAGCCTCTGCCGCATCGTCTCGAAGGCGCAGCTCGCCGGCGAGAAGACGAAGCCGCAGGCGACGCTCGCGCTCCTCCGCGAGGACCCGGAGGGCCTGTTCGCGCTGACCGGCTGCGCCCACGGCCAGGTGCAGCGCTTCATGCGCGCGGACGACGTCGACGCGGCGCGCGAGGCGCTCGCCACGCTTGCGGGGATCTTCGGCGAACGCTGCTTCGTCGAGATCTCCGACCATCTCGACCCCGACGACCCCGCGCTCTGCGACGCGCTCGTGCAGCTCGCGAGCGAACAGGGTCTCGGCGCGGTCGTCACGAACAACGTGCACTACGCGTGGCCGCACGGCCGGCGGCTGCACGACGTGCTTCGGTGCATCGACCTCGGTCTCGTCCTCGACGAGGCAGGGGATCGGCTCAAGCCGAACGGCGAGTACTGGCTGAAGGACGAGGTCGTGCTCCGCGAGCGCCTCGCGCGCCACGACGAGGCGTTCCGCAACACCCGGCTCATCGCCGATGCGTGCACGCTCGACCTCGCGCAGATCGGCGGCGCGGGCCGGGAGAAGGAGCGCCTGCCCGGATTCGCGACGCCCGAGGGGCAGACCGCGTTCGGCTTCCTCTACACGCTCTGCCAGGAAGGCGCGCGCCAGAAGTACGGCGAGATGACGCCGCGCGTGTCGCGCCAGCTCGCGCACGAGCTCGACGTCATCGAGCGCTGCGGGCTCGCGGAGTTCTTCCTCATCAACTGGGACATCGTCCGCTTCTGCAAGGAGCGGCACATCCCGGCGCAGGGACGCGGCTCCGCGGCGGACTCGATCGTCGCGTACGTGCTCGACATCACGAAGGTCGACCCGATCGCGCACGACCTCCTCTTCGAGCGTTTCCTCACCGAGGACAGTCGCACGATGCCGGACATCGACCTCGACATCGCGACGAACGACCGCGAGGACGTCATCCAGTACGTCTACAAGAAGTACGGCGAGCGCTTCGCGGCGATGGTCTGCAACGTCGTCACCTACCAGGCACGCTCCGCGTCGCGCGAGGTCGCGAAGGCGCTCGGCTTCCGCGACGAGACGATCGACCGGATGAGCCGTTCGATCGACACGTACCACGTCGACCCGACGTCGCGGCCATCGGCGGCGCAGCACCCCGCGTACAAGCATCCGAACCGCGAGGCCGAGCACGGCTGGGAGCCGCCGCGCACCATGCCCGACACGCTCGAGGAGCTCGTCGCGACGATGGACGAGCGGGAGCGCACGCGCTTCCCGCTCTTCCGCGAGCTCGCGATGGCGATCGCGAACTTCCCGCGGCACCTCTCGATCCACAACGGCGGGATGCTCATCACCGCGCAGCCGCTCATCGACACCGTGCCGATCGAGCGCGCGACGATGCCCGATCGCAACGTCGTCCAGTTCGACAAGCGCGACGTCGAGGACCTCGGTCTGGTGAAGATGGACCTGCTCGGCCTGCGCACGCTCTCGCTCATCAAGGACGCGGTCGCGGATATCGCGGCGCGACACGGCGAGCGGCTCGAGCTCGGTTCCCTCCGGCTCGACGACGAGGCGGTGTACGACCTCATCTGCGAGGTCGACACGATCGGCCTCTTCCAGGTCGAGTCGCGCGCCCAGGCGCAGGCGCTGCCGCGCGTGCGGCCGCGGAACTTCGCGGACATCGTCGTCGAGGTCGCGATCATCCGGCCCGGCCCGCTCCAGGGGAACATGGTCAACCCGTACATCCGCCGCCGGCAGGGCCGCGAGGTCGTCACGTACCCCCACCCGTCGCTCGAGCCGATCCTGAAAGAGACGCTCGGCGTCATCCTCTTCCAGGAGCAGATCCTCAAGGTCGCGATGGCCGTCGCGGGCTTCACGCCGAGCGAGGCGGACAAGCTGCGACGCGCGATGAGCCGCGCGCGTTCGAGCGCGGACATGGAGAAGCTCCGCGCGCCGTTCGTCACGGGGACGCGGAAGAGCGGCGTGCCCGACGACGTCGCGCACGAGGTCTTTCGCCAGATCGCCGCGTTCGCCGAGTTCGGCTTCTGCAAGAGCCACGCGGCCGCCTTCGCGCTCACCGCGTACCACACCGCGCACCTGAAGCTCTACTACCCGGCCGAGTTCTACGTCGGGCTCCTCAACAACCAGCCGATGGGCTTCTACTCACCGGCGGTGATCGCCGGCGACGCGAAGCGGCACGGCGTCGCCATGAAGCAAGTCGACGTGAATCGCTCGGATGTCGACGCCGTCTGCGAGCTCACTGAAGGGCACGAGCACGTCGACCTCTCGAAGACCATCGCGCGCCACCGCACGTGCCGCGTGCACGACGTGCGGCTCGGGCTCACCTCGGTGAAAGGGCTGGGGGAGTCCGAGGCGAAGGCCATCGTCGCCGAGCGCGCGAACGGCGCGTACCGCTCCTTCGATGAGTTCGCGCGCCGCGTCCCGCTCAAGGAGGAGGCCCTGCGCAACCTCGCGCTCGTCGGCGGCTTCGACACGTTCGGTGAGGCGCGACGATCGCTCCTCTGGCGCGCGCGGGACGCGCACCGCACCTCGCCGTCGTTCGTGCGGCCGACACTCCCGATGCCCGGCTCAGCGGCGCCGGCGCTGCCGTCGCTCACCGAACACGAGCGCGTCGCGCTCGATTACCGCATCACCGGCATCCCGACAGGTCACCAGGTGATGCGCTACTACCGCGAGGAGCTCGACCGGCGCGGTGTGCTGCGCGCGATCGATCTCGACAAGCACAAGCACGGAGAGCTCGTACGCGTCGCGGGCGCGATCGTCGTGAAGCAGCATCCCGAGACCGCGAAAGGGCACGTGTTCCTCTCGCTCGAAGATGAGACGGGAATGTCGAACATCATCATCCGTCCCGCGACGTATCAGAAGTTCAAGCGCGTGCTCGACACGACCGCCGCGGTGGTCGTGACCGGTGCCTTGCAGCTCGTCGACGGCGTCACGTCGGTGATGTGCGCGCGGCTAGACGGCCTCGAACTCTTCGTCGAACTGAAAGCCCGCGAGTGGCACTAGGGCGCGACGGCTTGCCCGTCCCACTGTTGATGCGCGACCGTCACACGGCCGTCGGACGAATGACTCCGAGGCATGCGATCGGGGCATCCGTACTGCGGCAATTTCCCCAGCGGAACGCGCCGCGCATCGCGTAACGGAGGAAACATGCAAGAGCAGAACTACACCATCAAGGGCCCCGAGGGCCAGACCCACCGGGTCCAGGGTGACCCCGCGACCCTCACGCTCCGTGACCTCTTTGGTGAGGTCGGTAAGACCGGTGGCGTGCGCGACTTCGGTAAGGCGAAGTTCAAGGTGGCTGGCAAGGAATACAAGGAGTCGGACTTCGATCGCACGCTCAGTGAGCTCGGCATTCAGTCGAGCACACCGATCGAGATCGTCGTCTAACTAAGCGTTCCACCGCGGACCTGGGGAGCCCCGTCGTCGTTCGGCGGGGCTCCCTTGTTCAACAACACCTACGTCAGCGCCGGTGCTCGCCGTACCGCGCACCTAAACAACGCGAAACAACACAAAGGGAATCGCGCGATACACGCCGATGAGCGGGCGCGCTCCACGGGCCGCGCGTGTGTTGAGAGGTCCGATGTTCTGGTATCGGCCTCTTGGCAAAGCGGTAGCAGCTACTTGTGAGGCCCTTCATCCACACGGAGACTGCGTCGAGTAACAGCAGAGAAGCAGCCAGGGTGTGAACGGCTGCCCTCGCGGTTGCGGACGCAGGAGAGGGGACGGCGTGGACCTTACGAACGATCGTCGAGCGCAGGATCTGCTCGACTCGATCTTCCGTGTGGCGACGGAGCTCGTGCACGGCGAGCGCGCATCGCTGCTCTTGCGTGATGACGACACATCTGACTTTGTGGTCGCGCGCGCCGTCGGCCTCGCGGACGACGTGCGCCGCCAGGTGCGCATCCGTCCGGGTGACGAAGGTGTCACCGGTCACGTCGTCGCGTCGAAGCGATCGCTCCTTGTGCGTGGAAGCGCGGACATGCCGATCCCGTTCCGCACGGGCCAATATCGCTCCGAGTCGTTCGTCTCGGTGCCGGTGCTTGTCGACGACGAGACCCGCGGCGTGCTCAATGTCGCGGACCACGCCGATGGTCGTCCATTCGGTGAGGCCGACCTCCAGACCCTCGAGATCCTCGCGGGTCACATCGGTGCGTGTCTCGTTCAGCAGGAGCAGGGCGAAGCCCTGCAGCGCCTTGCGGACACGGATCCGCTCACGTGGCTCTTCAACCGCCGTCACTTCGACAAGCGGCTCGAGGGCGAGACGAATCGCGCGATGCGCGCCGAGCATCTCCTCGCGCTGCTCATGATCGACGTCGATCGCTTCAAGTCGATCAACGATCGACTCGGTCATCGCGTCGGTGATCAGGTCTTGAAAGGCGTGGCGTCCGCGATCAAGCAGGCCGTCCGCCTGTACGACGTGCCGACGCGGTATGGCGGTGACGAGTTCGCGATCATCCTTCCGGAGGCCGACACCGACGTCGCGACGCGCGTCGCGCGTCGCATCGCCGAGAAGCTCGAGGCCATCGCGCTCCCGGGCGAGATGCGCGACATCGGGATGAA
>JBIOUD010000219.1:0-7938 GCA_044866725.1 Candidatus Limnocylindria bacterium
GAACTGGCCGAGCCCGAGCAGCAGCGCGCCGAGTCCGGTCGCGGCGAGCATGAGCGAGAGCCAGCTGAATCCGCGGTAGGTCTCGGAGCCCGCGACGGCCGGCAGCAGCGCCGTGAACGAGCCCGTCGCGAACAGCGCGGTCGCCGTGAGCGCGAGCAGCCACTTCGCGCGCGTGTGACGCGCGACATACCGGAAGCCGTCGCCGACGCTCTCGAGCACGGAGGCGACGACGACAGTGGTCGGTGGGATCGGCCGCATGAGCACGAGCGCGACAAGGATCACGACAAAGCTCGCCGCATTGATGATGAGTAGCCCTGCGACGCCAAGCGGGACATAGAGCAGACCAGCCAGGAGCGGGCCGACGACCTGCGCCGAGTTGAACGCGGCCGACTGGAGCCCGATGGCGCTCGCCATGGCGCGCGCAGGGACGACGCGAGGGATCATCGAGTGCCGCGCGGGCGCATCGAACGCGAACGCGGCCGACTGGACCGCGGCCGCGAGCATGACATCGAGCAGCGTGACCACGCCCGCGAGCGTGACGAGCGCGAGGAGCGACGCGTTCACCGACATAACGCCTTGCGTGACGAGGAGCAGACGCCGACGGTCGGATCGATCCGCGACCGCGCCGGCGATGAGCGTCAGCGCGAGCCCCGGGATGGCGCGCGCGAGACCCGTCAGCCCGAGGTAGAACGGCGCGAACCCGATGCTGCCGTCACGCTCGGCGAGCTGCACCACGAGGATGCCGAGTGCGAACACCTGCATCCAGGAGCCGACCTGCGACAAGGTGAGGCCGGTCCAGAACAAGCGGAAGTCGCGGTGAGCCAGGGCGTGGAGCGTGGAAATCCCCTCCGAGCTGAGTGGGAAAAGTGTCAGATCGCACGCTCGGTCGGTCAATCACCAAGTCGGGGTATCCGCGCGCGGGTGGTGCTAGGAGCTCTTGAGCGCGGCCCTGACCGTGAGTTTCACGTTCGCCTTCAGCGCGCGCGAGATCGGGCAATTGTCCTTCGCGCCTTCGGCGACCTGCGCGAACTTCGCGGCGTCGGCGCCAGGCACGTCGCCGGTCACGTCGAGCTCGCTCGACACGACCGTCCACTTGTCGGCGACCTTGTCGAAGGTCACGCGCGAGCTGACCTCGAGGCGGCGTGGCTTTATGCCTGCGCGTCCGAGATCCGCCGAGAAGGCCATCGCGAAACACGACGCATGCGCCGCCGCGAGCAGCTCCTCCGGGCTCGTGCGACCGGCGGGCGCTTCGGTGCGCGAGCTCCACGCGAGCGGCAGGTCCGAGAAATTGCCAGTCGCGCCGCTCACGGTGCCGTCACCGGTGAGGAGTTCGCCGTTCCAGATCGCGCGCGCTTCTCTCGTAGCAGCCATGTCGCACCTCACGTGAAGCGAAAGCGATCGGTAGACCGTACCGCAAAGTCTGCGGCCTGTGCGACGTGAAAGACCTGAGGACCGACGCAGCGACTCGCGTGATGACGCGCAGCAGGGCCGGGACGGGTTCGATCACCGATGAGTGGAAGCCGGCAGCGGCGCTGGTCCATCGCGGCGCTCGAGCCCGCCGTGCGCCCCGCGGATCCGCCATAGCCGGATCGCGATCACCGTCGACCACGCACCCGCGGTCGCCAGCGTGATCCGCTGCCAGACCCCGACGGTCGCGGGCGTGAAGACGACCGGCCCGGCGAGGAACAGCGCGACGAGGACGAGGCCCGCGACGAGCGAGACCGGCGCGAGGCGTCGCCACTCAGGCAGGCGGTGGCACGAACGCCACGCGACGAGCGGTGCGACGCATGTGAGCGCGAAGTACGCGAGGCCGACGAAGACGTGCGCCCAGCCTTGCCACGACGACATGACCGGTGGACAGCCGGGGTCGCAGCCGAACGTGCCGCTCGCCGCGAGGAAGATGGCCTGGAGCATCACGACGCGGAACAGCCAGCCGTCGCCGATCGCCGTGCGTATCGCCACCGCAGAGAGCGCATGAAGGAGCGCGGCCATCCCGAAGCCGGCGACGTTCCAGATGATCGCGCCTGCCGCACCCTGCTCGCCGAGCTCGCTGATGGCGTGCGTGGCATCGTAGCCAGCTCGCAGCGAGCCGAAGATAGCGGCTCCCCCGAGAAGCCATATCGGTTCGAGCGCACCCGCCAGCCCGAACGCTCGCGGCGGCCGCTCGCGTGTTCGCATACGTGGGACGGTCCACCTCACGGTGCGCCGGGTCAAGAGCCTGCGAAAAAGTGGCCCCCTGGTGAAAGTCAGCGCGCCGCCGAGCGCCGCGTGCCAGCCAGCGCGACGCCGTACGCGCGGAGGAGAGCGCGTAACTGACGCCGCAGCGACGCGGGATCCGCCTCAAGACCGGTCGTCGCCGGGCCGACAGTGACACTGAGCATCGTTCCGGCGAGCTCCTGCGCTGTCCGCTCATCGAGACGCGGAGCGGCACGGCGTGCGAGCGCACTCAGGAACGCGATGTGCGACGAGAGGTTCGCGTCGATCGTCCGTCGTTCGTCGGAGCTGAGCCCGATCTCGTTGGCGAGGCGCAGCGCCAACGTGTAGTTCGGCATTTCCCTGGCCGCAGCCTCGACCCACCCGTTGAGCAGGACTGCCGCGTCGTCCGTCGGATCCGGAGGCGGTCCGTGCAGCTCGGGATAGAGCGCGACGAGTGGGAACAGTGCGAACGCCCTCTTCGACGGGAAGTACCGGTACAGAGCCGGGATGGAGAGGCCGCACGCGCGGGCGAGCGCTTTCAGCGTCGTGGCGCGAAAGCCATTCTGTCGGAAGACCGGAGCCGCCCGGAGATAGAGCTCGCGGCGGCGCGCGTAGAGGTCATCACTTGCCCATCGGGCGGACGCCATGCGCTGAGTGTGGCGCCGTGGCGAGCGAGGGGTTCGGGATCCTGTAGCCCGTAGCGGATTCGAACCGCTGATCTCAGCCTTGAGAGGGCTGCATCCTAGGCCACTAGACGAACGGGCCGGGAGATGACCATTGTACCTTCGATGCCCCTCATCGGTCTCCCCTTCTGAACGATCACGTTGCGCCCGGCGTCCGCCGCATCGAAATCCCGCTCCCCATCCCCGCGCTGCGCTTCGTGAACGTGTATCTCGTCGAGGGCGCGCAGGGCTGGGCCATCGTCGATTCAGGAATGCACACGCGGGAGGCCGAGCAAGCCCTTGAACGGGGCATCGCCGACGCGGGCATCAGGATGAGCGACCTGCTGCGCGCCTTCATCACCCATCTCCATCCCGATCACATGGGCCTCGCGGGGACGCTCGAGCGCGCGGGCGTACCGGTGGTGATGCATCGACCGGAGATCGCGCGCGCCGCGCTGGTGTGGTCAAAAGACCACGCGCTCATCGACCTCGTCTACGCGTTCTTCAAGCGTCACGGCATGCCGCCGGAGGTCGACGAGGGCATGCGTCAGGCATGGATCGCGATGGGCCGGACCGTCGACGACATACGCGCGCTCATCCCGGCGAACGACGGCGACGAGGTGGATCTCGCCGGCCGCGCGGTTCGCCTGCGCTGGACGCCGGGCCACACCGACGGCCACGCCGTGCTGGTGGACGAGCGCGAGGGGACGCTGTTCGCGGGCGATCACGTCCTGCCGCGGATCACGTCGAACATCGGCCTGTACCCCCAGTCCCGTGACGATCCGCTCGGGGATTTCCTCGGCGCCCTGAAGCGGATGCGTGATCTTCCGGTCCGGCATGTTCTGCCCGCGCACGGCGAACCCTTCGACGATCTCGCCGGTCGTGTGGACGAGCTCCTCGCGCACCACGACGCGCGGCTCGACGCCGTGCTCGCCGCGCTCGGATCGCGCGAGCGCACCGGATACGAGCTCGCACACGACCTCTTCAAGACACTTCGCTCGCCGCACGAGGAACGCTTCGCGCTCGCCGAGACGCTCGCGCACCTGCGTTACCTCGAGCGCCGTGGCCGCGTCGTCGAGATCGACGGCGACGTCGCGCGATGGAAGGTCGCGGCATGACCCAGGATGTGCGCGTGATCCGTGAGCTCGAGGGCGACGACAGCGCACGTGCGTACGCCGCGATGGCCGAGCTGCGTCAGCTCGACTCGCGCGAGGACTTCCTCGAGCGCGTCGCGACGGAGCGTCGTGAGGGCTACCGCCTCGTCGCGTCCTTCGAGGAGGGCGACGCCGACGCGGCAGCGGTGGCCGGGTTCCGACTCGCGCACTTCCTCGCCTGGGGCAAGGCCATCTATGTCGACGATCTCTCGACCCGCGCGTCGTACCGCGGCCGCGGCCACGGCGCACGACTGATGGACTGGCTCATCGCGGAGGCGCGGCGGCTCGACTGCGATCAGCTGCACCTCGACTCGGGCGTGGGCGCGGACCGCGAGTCGGCGCATCGGCTCTACCTGAACAAGCGCCTTCGGATCTCGGCGCACCACTTCTCCATCAACTTGCGAGAGCGTTGATCGGGATAGGCGCCGGGGCGCGCTGAGCTACTTCGCGAGGGCGAAGAGGAACGCGGCGTGCGACGCGACCGCGGTGTCCCAGTCGGCGACCTTCGGGTTGGACGGCTCGATCACGAAGTACTCGTCCGGCGCGTGCGCGCCGCTCCCGTGGCCGAGGCCGAAGTGGCCGGCGGGGAGTCGCAGGGGCTCGCCGGTGAAGACGTACCCCGGGTAGCTGCCCGCAAGGCGCGGCATGACCGCAGGCTCGATGCCGACGCCGCGCAGGAGGGAGATCTGCGCCTGGATGAGCGCGGCGTCGTACGGCGTGTCCGTGGGGTCGTAGCCGCCGCTCGGCACGACCTCGATATCGCCGAACCCGCGCTTCGCGAGATGCGCCTTCAGCTGCTCGAGCGCCTTGTCGTACGTCATGTCCGGCACGAGGCGCAGGTCGAGCTTCGCGACCGCGCGGTGCGGCTGGATCGTCTTCCCGCCCGGTCCGGTGTATCCGGCGACGAGGCCCTCGATGTTCACCGTCGGCGTGAAGAGGAACCGCTCGAGCGACTCGCGCCAACCGAGATCGTGCGCCCAGGTCTTCGCGCGTAGGAGCTTCTTCGCGGTCTCCTCGGAGATGCGCTTGGCGGCTTCGTCGAGAAGCTGCTTCTGCTGCGCCGTCGCCGGTCGCGCCTCGCGACCGAAGCCGTCGATCGCCGGATCGCCGTGCTCGTTCACCAGCGTGTTGAGCGCCTGCACGAGATGGAACGCGGGGCTGTCGAGCCGCGCGCGGTTCGATGAGTGCACGTCGATGCCCGGACCGCGGCCCCACTTCTCGCCGCTGGAGATGAGCTCGACCTCGATGACGCCTTTCGCGCCGAGATAGATGCTCACGTTGCCGTCGGGGTCCTGCCAGGCCGCCGGCATCACGACGCCGATCGTCTTCTTCAGCGCCGCGGCGACCTCTGGGTTGCTCACGACCTGCTTGAAGTGCGGCGAGCCGATCTCCTCCTCGCCTTCCGCGACGAGGACGATGTTGACCGGCAGCTTCTTGCCGGCGCCCTTGATCGCGTGGAGCGCCGCGAGGAACGCGGCCTCCGGACCCTTCTGGTTCACGGCGCCGCGGCCCATCAGGACCTTGCCGAACCCGGGCTTGTCGACGATCGCGGCGTCGAACGGCGGCGACGACCACTCGCTCGGGTCGGCCTGCTTCACGTCGTACATGAAGTAGAGGCCGAAGGTCTTCGGCGCGCCCGCGTCGAGAGTGGCGAACACCGCGGGATGGCCGTCCGTCTCGATGCGCTTCGCGGTCTGGAAGCCGGAGTCCTTCGCCATCTTCATCATCAGGTCGCAGCCCGCATCCATGCCGCGATCCTCGGCGGCGATCGCCGGGTTCCTGACCCAGTTCTGGAAGCGCTGGATGCTCTCGTCGTGCCGCTTCTCGATCTCGGATTGGATCGGAGCGAGCTCGCCGGTGAGAAGCGATGGGTTCGCGCGCGTCGTCGCCACGGTTCGCGAGTCTATCGGTCGATGGCGAGCGAGGAGACGAGCAGGCCAGTGAGGCCACCGGTCGCGACGAGCCCCGACCAGAAGGTCGGCGACCACAGCGTCCCGAACGCGATCGTCACAGCGACCGCGTACGCCGCGTACGCGACCGCGGGCACGAGGAACGCGAACGCGTGGACCGCGATCGGGCGCTCGCGCGATGGCCTGAGCCACAAGGCAGCGAGCGTGATGAGGAGCGCGCCCGCGATGGCGACGCCGAGGAACACCGCGTTCGCGTCCGGATGCAGCGGTCCGTTCACGAGGACCATCGCGACCATGTTCGCCCCGACGATCGCGCCGAGCCACGGTGCCGACACCGCGACACGGCGAAGGTTGATCAGCAGGAACCCGGTGATGATCGCGGCGTAGAGGATGAACGAGAACAGCGCGAGACTCTGGTCGAGCTGACTCTCCCGGCTGAGGATCGGCATCGCGCCGAACGCGCGTGTGAACGGATTCGCGTAGTCGACGATGACGGCGAGGATCGAGATCCCATACAGCGTGCTCAGCGCGGCCGTGGCGCCGAATGCGCGCCGGTCCCACGCGGCGCGCATCGGACCGGTGACGAGGAGCAGGATCCCGCCGGCGACGATGAGGTGCGAGGGGCTCACAGCGGCCTCGACATCGAACTCGACGCCGAAGATCGTGTGCCAGATCGCGTCGGCGACACCGCCGAACGCAGCGACGCCGAACCCGATGACCGACAGGTCGTAGCCGCGCGCGGCGATCGGACGCGCACCGTCGCGGTGGGCGTACCGCGCCGCGATCACGAACGCGCCGCAGGCCGTGAGGCCCGAGTAGAGGACGCCGTGCCACGGCGTCCAGAACGAGTCGGGCAACCCAGAGATGTGCGCCCACGCGTCGAGGAACACGCCGGTCATGAGCCAGCCCGCGAGGACGACGAAGACGCGATCGACGGTCCGCTCGTCGAGCTGTGGGAACGCGCGGAAAGCTGCGGCCGCCCCCTCCCGGATGGTCACGGTCGAAAGGTTACGCGCTCCTCAGCGGAGTCCGGACCAGCCGGACCAAAGGAGCGCGAAGCGCGCGATCGCGACCATCGGCGGGATGGGAAGCGCGAATCCTGCCCAGAACGCGATCTCGAACGGCAGGAGCGCGATGGTCAGAAGGCCGCCGAGCTGATGGCCCTGCCACAGCAGCACAGCGGCGACGAGTTCGAGCGCGCTGAGCGCGGTGAAGAGTCCGAGGAGGACGGCGAAGACCTCGGGCGACCATCGTTCGAAAAGGCCGCCGCCGTAGGCGGGGAACGTGTTCATGAAGATCGGAAGCGTGCGTTCGCGCAGGAGGTGCGCAGCGATGAACGGCGCGGGCGCGCCGAAGCCGATCGCGATGAACGCCATTAGCGCAGCGGAGAGCTGCAGGGCGGTCACGCGCGCAGCCTAGTGGCTGCTCAGTCGCGGACGTGCGTGGTCGCGATGTCGACCTCATTTCCCGCCGGATCGGCGAGCGTCCACCAGGAAGGCGCGTTCTCGTCGTGCACCATCCGGCCACCCGCCGCGAGCGCCGCCGCAACGCGCGCCTTCGCCTGCTCGTACGGGACCCAAACCACGAAGTGGATCGCGCCGCCGCCGCCGTCGCCGCGCGGCTCCTTCATGTTCTCGAACCAGAGCCCGGGTCCGCGACCACGCGGATCGACGAGGTCCTCATCGGGACTGTCAGCGCGAGGCTCATAACCAAGCGCCGCGCGCCAGAACGGCATGACCGTCTTGATGTCGCCGGCTCCCGGGATGACGAGGTAGCTCTGGACGTTCGAAGGGTCGGCGGTGAGCCCGAGCTTCTTGGCGGCGGCTGAGATCTGACTCGCGAGCTCGACGTCGCGCGTGCTCATGCCCATGTAGCCATCGCTGACGGTGATGAGGCTGACCGTGACGCCGTCGTTCCGCACGTCGATCGCGACTCGATCGGTGTCGATGCCGGGAAGCCCGCTGATCGCCTGCACCAGCTCGGCGCTCCTCGCGAGTGATTTGGTCGGGAAGTACG
>JBIOUD010000220.1:0-13444 GCA_044866725.1 Candidatus Limnocylindria bacterium
TCTTAGTGCCTTCCGAAATCGCAGCGGATGCCGCTCTTGGAATGACGACTATGGGTGAACGCTCTGGAGTCGTTCTGGAAGTTGCGTTGACTGCCGACCGCCCAAACGTGACAACAGGTGTGGTGGAGAAGTACCTCGACGATCCTGCGATCAATCGCGTTACGAGACTTGCCGCCGTCGACGCGCTTTCGCGGGTTGGTACCACTCACTCGCGCGAGCTCCTCTCGCGACTTGCGCAGCGACGAGATGACGTCGGAGCCGCTGCTAGGAGTGCCGCGGAACGCCCAGGGAAAGGTCTCAGTCAGCGCGAGATCGAAGTCCTCAGCCTCGCAGGCGATGGTCTCACCAACAAACAGATCGCCGACAAGCTCTTCCTCAGCCACCACACGGTCGCGCGTCACCTGGCGAACGCGCGAGCCAAGCTCGGTGCATCAAACCGCGCCGAGGCGGCGGTATTGCTCCGCCGCCCCGGCGACCAGTAGGGTGCGCGGCCCGGGCGAAGGACCTAAGCCGCGCGTGGACCCTCGTCGTTAGTGGGAGGGCGGCGAAGTAGAACGAAAGGCCGCATGAGATCGCCGGTCGGAATGACACGGGCGTGCACGTGCCGGCGCTTGGCCCCGAGCTGAATGATCTTCGCGAGTCGCCTTGTCATCGTCGCCTCCCCAGCCGCGCTTGATCCGCTGAGGGACGATGCGACTAACTCACTCGGCGCACATCGCGAGGAATGACCAAACGCAATTGACCAATTGCGCTACAGGCGCTCATACCTGGCGACGTCGAGCACGAAGACGGTCGCCCCGCCGAACGTGACTTCCACGGGATACGGCATGTAGAACTCGCCCGGCTCCATGATCGGCGGCATCGGGCTGACGTGCTGGGTACGCGCGTGGCACGTCTCGCGGATCGTCGAGAGCACGTCGTCGAGCTGCGCTTCCTCTACCCCGACGATGATCGATGCGTTGTTCTGTTTCAGGAACCCACCCGTCGAGTGGAGGCGCGTCACGCGGTACTCCTTGTCGGTGAGCGCGTCGACCAGCGCACCGGCGTCTTCGGGGTGGACGATCGCAACGACGAGCTTCATCGGCGCGACTTTACATCGCGTTGGGCGGAGCTACGCGGGCGCGCCGAGCAGCGCGTCGATCTCGCGGCGCACGTCCCGCTCGATCGCCGCCTGGTCGCGGTCCGCGTCGATGACGACCCAGCGCCCCGGCTCCTCCGCGGCAAGACGCACGTAGCCCTCGCGCACACGCGTGTGGAAGGCGGTGTCGAGGACCTCGAAGCGGTCCCACTTGCTCTGAGCGCGCCAGCCCGAGCGGCCGAGACCGGTGTCCACCGGGATGTCGAGCAGGAAGGTGCGGTCGGGGACCGTGTCGCCGCACGCGAGCGCGGTGACGCCGCGAATCTGCTCGAGATCGACGCCGTGGCCGTAGCCCTGGTACGCCATCGTCGAGTCGAAAAAGCGGTCGGCGATGACGATCTTGCCCGCGTCGAGCGCCGGGCGGATCACCTCGCGCACGTTCTGAGCACGCGCGGTGCTGTACAGGAGCACCTGCGCCTCGGGGCTGAGCGCGATCTCCTGCGCGTGGAGGACGATCTCGCGGATCCGCTCGCCGGCCGCCGTCCCGCCGGGCTCGCGCGTGAGGACGACGTCGCGGCCGCGCTTCTGGAGCAGCTCGGTGAGGAGCTTCGCCTGGACCGACTTCCCGGAACCCTCGCCGCCCTCGAACGAAATGAAGACTCCCCTCTTCATCGATAGATCTGTACGCGGCGGACGGGCTCGTGACCGGTGGAGCGTGACGAGAGGCTCGCCTGCTCGGCGAGCTCGTGCTGCAGCCTGCGCACGTACGCGTTCTGCGGCGCGAGCTCGACCTCGTCTTTCATCCCGTTGGCGACCTGGTCGATCGCGGCGCGGGCCTCGTCGAGCGCGTGCTCCTCCGGCGCGCGCCGCAGCTCGGCGACCGACGCGAGCGCGCTCGCGATCTGGCTGGTCGAGTTGCTCCGCGCGATGTAGATCGGGATCCCACTCGACTCGGCGTTGCGGAGGCGTGGCGTCTTGCGCCGGTAGTAGTTCTTGAGCGTGACGACGACGTCGGCGTCCTCAGGCTCGCGCACGACGGCGATCGGCATGCCGAGCCCGCGCGCCGCATCCTCGACGCGCGTCCAGGACACGCCGAACGGATAGACCTTGATCGTCGTGCGCTCGCTATCGCCGCCGAACGGCGCGCGCGGCGTGCTCCGCCGCTCGACGGCCTCGGCAGGTGCGCGTGACGGCGCCTGGGTCGTCTCGGCGATCTCGCCGTCGAGCCCGCGCTCGCGGATCTGCGGAGATACGGGCATGCCGAGGAGGATCGCGTCGACCGTCTGCGCGACGTCGTGGTAGATGGCGACGCGCTGGTACGCCTGGATCTCGACGAGCACCTGGAACGTGGGGGGCGCCTTCCGCTCGAGGACCGACTTCTGCGTACCCCGGCGGCGCGCCTCCTCGTCGGAGAGCGTGACCGTCTGAATGCCGCCGACGAGATCGGTGAGTGTCGGGTTCAGCATGAGGTTCTCGAGCGTGTTGCCGTGCGCGGTCGCGATGAGCTGCACACCCCGCTCGGCGATCGTGCGCGCGGCCGCGGCCTCCTGCTCGGTGCCGATCTCATCGATGACCACGACCTCGGGCATGTGGTTCTCGACCGCTTCGATCATGACCGCGTGCTGCAGCGACGGCGTCGGGACCTGCATGCGCCGCGCGCGACCGATGCCGGGATGCGGGATGTCGCCGTCGCCGGCGATCTCGTTCGATGTGTCCACGACGACGACGCGCTTGTTCAGGTCGTCGGCGAGGACGCGCGCGACCTCGCGCAGCATCGTCGTCTTCCCGACCCCCGGGCGGCCGAGGAGGAGGATGCTGCGGCCGGACTCGACGATGTCGCGGATGATCTCGACCGTCCCGTACACCGCGCGGCCGACGCGCAGCGTGAGACCGACGACCTTGCCCGCGCGATTGCGCAGCGCGCTGATGCGATGGAGCGTGCGCTCGATGCCGGCGCGGTTGTCGCCGCCGAACTGACCGATGTGCGAGATGACGTAGGCGAGGTCCTCGGCCGAGACCTCGCGGCGCGAGAGCGTCTCCTCGCGGCCGGCGAAGCGCGCCTCCGGAAGCCGGCCAAGATCGAGGACGATCTCAAGCAGACCGTCGAGGCTCTCGAGCGATCGCACGCGGGCGGCCAGGTCAGGGGGAAGACCGCGGAGGAGAGCCTCAAGCTCGTCGCTCTGCTGCTGCATGCTCATCTCAATTGTCCCCACCGCGAGGTAGGCAGCATTCCCGTAGAGCATATCGAGGGCCGTCCTAGCATCCGCCCCTGATGGGAGAGCGCGCGGCGCCGGATGCGCGGGACCGCGACGGGATCGCGCTCCTGCGTCAGGCGCTCCGGTCGGCGAGCTACGACCCGGATCGCATGAAGGTGCTCCTCCGCTCGGAGAGCGAGAACCTCACGCCGCGGCCGAGCGAGGTGCCGATCGTCGATCGCCTGCTCCCGGCGCGCGATCGCCTGGCCGATCTCCTCCGGCTCTTCCTCCTTCTCCTCGACGTTCCGGCCGCTCGCGCCGCCGACGCGCTCGCGCCGCTCCCGCTCGAGCGCGCGGAGCGGCTCGGCATCATCATCCGCGACGGCGACGCGGTCCGCGGCAACGTCCGGATCCTCCCGGCCGCCGAGCTGCTCTTCGCGTGCGACCGCGAGCTCGAGGGCGACCCTGATCTCCCGGCCGACCACGTCATGGGCGTGTCCTCGTCGTCGATCTTCCTCGCGTCGCTCACCGTGCGCGACACGGTGAACGACGTACTCGACATCGGCTGCGGCGGCGGGATCCAGAGCGTCCTTGCGGCGCAACACGCGAAACGCGTCGTGGCCTGCGACATCAACCCGCGCGCGCTCGCCTTCACGGCGTTCAACGCCGCGCTCAACGGGGTGACGAACGTCGAGACACGAGCGGGATCGTTCTTCGATCCGGTGAAGGGCGAGCTCTTCGACCTCGTCGTGTCGAACCCGCCCTTCGTCGTGTCGCCGGCGAGCGCGCTCATGTTCCGCGACAGTGGGATGCGTGGCGACGATGTGAGTCGCATGGTCGTGCGTGAGGCGGCGGCGCACCTTCGGCCCGGGGGACTCGCGTTCGTCCTCATCTCGTGGGGCATGCCGGTCGGCACGTGGTCAGATCCGCTCATGCCGTGGGCGCACGACACAGGGTGCGACGCGTGGTTCCTTCATCAGGCGAGTGCGACGGGACTCGGTTACGCCGCGACGTGGGCCGAGCCGCTCCAGCGCGCGAATCCCGGCGACTTCGACCGCGCCCTCAAGGAGTGGACCGACTACTACCGCGAGCTCGGCTTCGCGGCGATCGGCTACGGCGCCGCGATCCTGCGCAAGCGCTCTTCGGAGTCGAACTGGATCCGTACCGACGACCTCTTCGGGCAGCGCGAGCCAGCGTCCGGCGCGCAGATCGCGCGACTCATCGCGGCGCAGGACTTCCTCGTGACGCGCACCGACGCGCAGGTGCTCGCGACGCGCTTCACGCGCGAGCTGGAGCACCGCCTCGACCAGACGCTGCGCGCGCAGGACGGTGCGTTCGCCGTGGAGACCGCGACACTCCGCAGCGAGGCCGGTCTGCGCTTCTCGGTCGCGATCGACGCGTTCACAGCGGAGCTCTTCGCGGGTATTGACGGCGCAATGACGCTCGGCGAGGTCGCGAGGGCGGCCGCGGAGCGCTTCGAAGGCGACGCGACGCCCGAGGATTTCCAGGCTGAGGCGGTGACCGTCGCCCGGCGGCTACTCGCACTTGGTCTGATACGCCTGCCGCAGCGGTAGGGTGCTAGCCTGCCCGACGTTCCGCGCTGGGGCGCGGCGGAGGGTGGGATGGACGAGCAGAGCGGGGGCGCGACGACTTCACGACGCCGATTCCTCGGTACGGCCGCGGGCGCGACCGGCGTCGCGATCGGTGCAGTGGTCTGGGGATCGGGGACAGCGTCCGCGGCGACGCCGCCGCAGGACGGCGCGCAACGACTCATGGCTGACAAGCGCGGATTCGTGTCGGGCAGGTTCGCGCTCGAGCTCGGCGGAACGAATGCCGGCTGGGTGCAGGACACCGAGGGCGGCAACGCGACGGCTGACGTCATCAACGAGAAGCAGGGTTCCGATCAGATCATTCACAAGCACATCGGCAACCCGAAGTACGAAAACATCGCGGTCACGGCTGGCTTCAACATGTCGAGGTCGTTCTACGACTGGATCGCGGCATCGTGGAAGCAAAGCTTCGCGCGGAAGGACGGCTCGATCGTCGCCGCAGACTTCAACCTCGAGGCGAAGCAGAAACGCGACTTCTTCCACGCGCTCATCACCGAGACGCAGATCCCGGCCTGCGACGGCTCGTCGAAAGAGCCCGCGTACCTGGTGATCCGGTTCGCGCCGGAGTACACGCGAACGGCGAAGGCGAGCGGCAAGGTCGCCGTGAATGACACGAAGGGCCAGAAGCAGTGGCTCCCGTCGAACTTCAAGCTCGAGATCGACGGGCTCGACTGCACGCGCGTGACGAAGATCGACTCCTTCACGATCAAACAGAGCGTCGTCGAATTCGCGCCGGGCGAAGGCCGCGACTATCAGATCGAGCCGTCGCACACGGAGTTCCCCAACCTACGGATCACGTTCGGCGCAGCGAGCGGGGAGTCTTGGCAGGACTGGTTCAAGAAGTTCGTCATCGATGGGAACAGCGGACAAGAGAGCGAAAAGAGCGGCACGCTCACATTCCTGTCGCCGAACCGAGCGGACGTGCTCGGCACGATCGCGTTCTTTGGTATGGGCATCTTCAAGCTCGAGGATGGGATCTTCGACCCGGTGAACGAGCCATCGGCGACGATGCGCGCGGAGCTGTACGTCGAGCGCATGGAGTTCCGCTTCCCGCCGGGCGCGGAGCCGCCGCCCTCGCCTTAGCGGACCGCCGCCGGCGCGAGCGCGCGCTCCTCGATCTTCACCGCCAGCTCTTTCACGAAGAGCATCGAGGTCGCGATGTCCTTGAAGCCCTCGCTGAGCAGCGCCCGAGCCACGTGCTCCTCATAGGAGCGCACTGGCACGGTGATCGGCCGGCCCGGCGGGAGATCGCGCACGGTCACACGGATGAGATCGCGCGCGAGGTCGACATCGCCGTCGCGCGTGCGGACCTTCAGGACATGCGGGTGCTCGTCCCTGCCCGCGAACGCGAATGCGAACGCCTTCGTGAAGCGCTCGTCGCCGTCGATGAGCGCGGCGTCGCGTTTCATCGCGAGCGGGTTGCCGCCGATGAGGTGCGGCGGGTCGTAGGCGCCGCCGCGCCGCGACACGTCGAAGTCCTGCACCGAGAGCTGCTCGGCACGCTGCACCGCGTGCGGGGTCGTCTGCGCGTAGAAGCGAAAGAGCTCGTGCGCATCGCCTGACTCGGCGCGGCGCGCGTTGCTGCGCTGCGGCTCGCCGAGCTGCCCGCGCGTCGCGACGAGCCACGTCTCGCGCGTGTACGAATAGAAGCCCGCCTGGAAGAACGTCTCGCGCGCCCGAGCCTCGTCGGGCACCGCCGCGAAGAGTCGATGCATGCCCGCGCGCGCTGCGGCGGCGCTCACACCCGAGAGGAGGCGGAACGCGCTGTCCGCGCCCCCCTGCTCGAACATCGCCGCGAGGAGGAGCACGACCCACTCGGGCCGGCGACCGTCGTAGACGAGCGCGACGCTCCGCAACTGTCCGCGGTACTCCTCGATGAACACGTGCAGGCGCGCACCGGTCACGCCGATGAGCCCGAGCACGAGCCGCCGCATGCCGGTCATCGTCCCGGCCGCGAAGGGAATGGGCAGCGCCGACGCGAGCACGGCGTCCGGCGCGTCAAGGCTCCGCTCGAGGAGCGCGTAGATCCGCGGCGCGTCGAACGGCGTCGCCCTGCGCGACGGCACTACTTCCTCCCGAAGGTGAGGAAGTAGCGGTGGAAGCGATCGTCGGGCGTGAGCTCGGGATGGAACGAGGTCGCGAGGAGGTTGCCCTGACGCGCCGCGACGACGGTTCCGTCGTCGAGCGACGCGACCGTCTTCACGTCCCGCGCGGTCGTCGTGATCTTCGGTGCGCGGATGAACACCGCGTGATACGGCTTGCCGCCGATCTCCTTCACGTCGAGATCCGCTTCAAAGGAGTCGAGCTGGCGGCCGAAGGCGTTGCGCTCGACGCTGATGTCCATGGCGGAGAGGATCGGGTGCGGATGCCCGGGCACGTCCTTCGCCATGAAGATCGCGCCGGCGCACGTGCCCCAGACCGGCATGCCCTCGGCGATGCGCTCGCGGAGCGCCGGGATTATCTGGTAGCGCTCGGCGAGCTTGCCGATCGTCGTGCTCTCGCCGCCGGGGATGATCAGCGCGTCGAGGTCGCCGAGCTGCTCCGGCCGGCGCACATCGATCGCCTCCGCGCCGATCTCGCGAAGGGTGTGCAGATGTTCAGCGAAGTCGCCTTGGAGACCGAGGACGCCGACGCGCGCGGTCTTGCTACTACGACCTGGCGAGGAGGAGGGAATGAGCTTGCTCATTCATGACGACGAGCGACGGTCGGAATGGCGAAGCCATTACCAGCCGCGGACGGCAAGGCGTTCGGCGGGCGGGATCGTCTCGAGCGCGAGACCGCGCATCGGCTCGCCGAGCCCGCGCGAGACGTCGGCGATGAGCTTTGCGTCGGTGAAGTGCGTCGTCGCTTCGACGATCGCCTTGGCGCGCTTCGCCGGATCGGCCGACTTGAAGATGCCCGAGCCGACGAAGTTCCCTTCGGCGCCGAGCTGCATCATCAGCGCGGCGTCGGCCGGCGTCGCGATGCCACCCGCGCAGAAGAGCACGACGGGAAGGCGCTGCTCCTTCGCGATTCGCTTCACGAGCTCGAGCGGGACGCGGTATTCCTGCGCCTTCTCCGCGAGGCTGTGCTCGTGCATGTCCTTCAGCGCGACGATCTGCGAGGTGATCGCGCGAAGGTGACGCACGGCCTCGACGACGTTGCCCGTGCCCGCCTCGCCCTTGCTGCGGATCATCGCCGCGCCCTCGTTGATGCGCCGGAGCGCCTCGCCGAGGTCGCGCGCGCCGCACACGAAGGGGACCTTGAAGTCGTGCTTGTCGATGTGGAACTGCTCGTCGGCCGGCGTGAGGACCTCGGACTCATCGATGTAGTCGACGCCGAGCGCCTCGAGCACGCGCGCCTCGACGAAGTGGCCGATCCGCGCCTTCGCCATCACCGGGATCGTGACGGCGGACATGATCTCGATGATCTTCTCGGGATCTGACATGCGCGCGACGCCGCCCGTTGCGCGGATGTCCGCAGGCACCCGCTCGAGCGCCATGACCGCGACCGCGCCCGCATCCTCGGCGATCTTCGCGTGCTCGGCGGTGACCACGTCCATGATCACGCCGCCCTTGAGCATCTGCGCGAGGCCGGTCTTCAGGGTCCAGGTGCCGGTCGTTCCGTGCCCGTTGGAACCGTTCTGAGAGGTGGTCATGGAGACCCCATCGTACCCCGATATCCGTAGAATCTGAACATGGCGGTCATCGACGCGAATGTCCTTGTGCTGAACCTCGACTTCCAGCCTCTCAACGTGTGCAACGTGAGGCGGGCTGTGGTCCTCCTGTCCAAGGAGAAGGCGACCGTCATCGAGCAGAACGGCCACATCGTGACGAGCGAGCGGCTTCGGTTTCCGTCCCCGTCGGTCATCCGGCTCGCGTATCACGTGAAGCGGCCCCGGCCGGTCGTGAAGCTCACACGCAAAGAGGTCCTGCAGCGCGACGACCACACCTGCCAGTACTGCGGGAAGCGCGGCAGCGATCTCACGCTCGACCACGTCATGCCGCGCCATCGCGGCGGTCAGCACACCTGGGAGAACGTCGTCGCGGCGTGCCGCCACTGCAATCACAAGAAGGGCGGGCGCACGCTCGCGGAGTCGAAGATGCAGCTGCTGCGCACGCCGAAGCGCCCACCTGCCACACCGACGTATCTCTACTCGTCATACGTTCGCGGCGGCGAGCGAAGCTGGGCGAAGTTCATCGGGCTGGACGAAGCCGCCTCGTAATCCCGCGTTCCCGGCAGGCGTAGTGCAATAGACGTAACGACGAGATGGCTCGTCGCAGGGGCGTGCATTGAAGATCCTCTTCACCAAGCGGACCTTCGCTCCCATGGGTGGCAGCGAGAGTCTCGCGTACCAGTTCGCGACGCGGCTCGCCGCGCGCGGTCACGACGTGCGTGTGGTGTGCGGTCAGGCGTTCGATGACCGGCCTCGCTTTGAAGCGAACGGCGTCGACGTCGTCCAGGTGAAGCCGCCCGGCGGATTCTTCGGCTTCATCGCCGACGCGTCCACGCTCTTCGACACGATGCGCATCGAGGAGCTCGAGCGCCATGCCGAGGATCGCGACCTCATCCACAACGTCGGGCGCGAGTACCTCGATTCATCGCTCCTCGCCGCCGAGCGCATCGATATCCCGATCGTCCTGACGCCGCTCGCGCACCCCGGGCAGTTCCATGGCGGCGACACGACTGCGGACTTCGAGCGCTACCGCCGCGCCACCGCGATCACGACGATGACCGACTGGGAGCGCGGCTGGTACGCACAGCACGGCATCGATCCGTTCCGGCTCGTCACGACGGGTATGGGCCCGAACGCGACGCGCTCGAGCGACGGCGCGGGGTTCCGCGCGCGCCATGGCATCCCGCCGAGCGCGCCGATCGTCCTCTACGTCGGGCGCCGCGAGCGCTACAAGGGATTCATCCACCTCCTCGACGCTGCCGAGAGCGTGTGGCACCGCCACCCCGAGACCCGCTTCGTGTTCATCGGCGTGCCCGGCTTCTACGGCGCGGTCATAGACGAGTTCGCGCGCTATCCCGACGACCGCATCATCGAGATCGAGCGAGCCTCGAGCGAGGAGAAGTCCGCCGCGTTCGACGCGTGCTCGGTCTACGCGATGCCGTCGCTCCACGAGACGTTCGGCATCGGGTACCTGGAGGCCTGGCTGCACGAGCGACCGGTCATCGGCGGCGACATCCCACCGCTGCGCGAGGTCATCGACCACGGTACCGATGGGCTCGTGGTACGACAGAACGTCGACGACATCGCCGCGACGATCACGACGCTGCTCGACGATCCGGCGCGCCGCGAGCGGATGGGCAAGGCAGGCGCCGCGAAGCTCGCGCAGCGCTGGGCTTGGGACGCGGTCATCGACCGCGTCGAGAGCGCCTACGAACGCGCGCTCGCGGGGTATGTCCCCGCCGACGAGGCGCTGGCCTAGACCCGGGCGCGCGCCTTCGTCGTGAGCGCGGTCACCGAAATGAGTGCCGCGTCTGTCGCCCCGCAGCACGTGCTCGTCGGCGATCCGCAGTCCGTCGCCTGGTCGTCGCAGCAATCCGCACCACCCGAGCACACGCCGGTCTGCGGCAGCACGAGCTGCACGTGCTCCGCACCGTATGTGTCGCCAACGAGCGCGCTCGCGATCGAGCGCACTTGCTCGTAGCCCGTGAGCATCAGGAACGTCGGCGCGCGGCCGTAGCTCTTCATCCCGACGATGTAGAAGTCCTTCTCGGGGTGCGCGAGCTCACGCGCGCCGTGCGGCGGCACCGTCCCGCAGGAATGCACGTTCGGATCGATGAGTGGTGCGAGCGCCGGCGGCGCCTCGAGCACGTCGTCGAGCCGCACCCGCAGCTCGCGCAGCGGCGCGAGATCGGGCCGGAAGCCGGTCACGGCGATGATTTCGTCGAACGGTCCGAGCTCGCGAACGTCGTCGCGCAGCGCGAGACCGACCGCCACCGAGCGGACCTCGTTGATGCGAAGCACCTCCTGCCGGACGACCCCTTGGTCGACGAGCGCGCGCATGCGCGTGCCGAGCGCGCCACGCGCGGGCAGCGCGTCGTTCGTCTCCCCGCCGTACTTCGAATCGGTGAACGGGCGACGGACGATCCAGGTGATCGCGGTCCCGCGGGCCGTGTCCGCGAGCGACGCGAGGTCGATGAGCACGTCGAATGCGGAGTGGCCGCTGCCGACGACCGCGACCCGCTTACCGGCGTAGCGCCCGCGATCGCGGCCGAGCACGTCGGGGATGCCGTAATGGATTCGCGATGCTGCGTCGGTCTCGCCGCGCGCGGGCGCGCCGCTCGCCCCGAGCGGGTTCGGCACGAGGTACGTCCCCGACGCATCGATGACCGCGCGCGCGAAGAAGGTCTGTTCGCCCCTAGGCGTCTGCGCGGTGATGACGAAGGGTGCCTCGTCGCGGCCGTTCGTCTTCAGCTTGTCGAAGCCGAGGCGCGCGACGCTCGTGACACGGTGACGAAGACGCAGATGCGGCGCGATCTCGGGCGTCGCGGCGAGGGGCGCGAGGTAGGCGTGCACGAGCTCGCTGCCTGTGGGATAGCCCTCGCCATCCGGCTCGATCCATCCCGCGCGATCCAGGAGCGTGCGCGCCGCCGGGTCTACGTCGTACTTCCAGGGCGAGAACACGCGCACATGGCCCCAGCGGAGCACCGCCGCCCCGGCGCTGTCGCCGGACTCCAGGATGAGCGGAGTCACACCGCGGGTCGCGAGCTCAGCCGCTGCCGCGAGGCCGACAGGCCCCGCGCCGATGATCGCGACGGGAAGCGTCTTCGTGTTCACGGAAGCTCCTTGCCGGCGTAGCGCCGCGGCGTCAGCATCGCGCCGATATCGATGGCTGTCAATATCTAAATCCATCGATATAGTGGCGCCGTGGACGACGTCAGGCTCTTCCAGGCGCTCTCCGACCCGACGCGCCTGGCGATCGTGAAGCAGCTCGCGAGCGACGGAGAAGTCTGCGCGTGCGACTTCACGTCGTGCTGCGACGTGAGCCAGCCGACCGTCTCGCACCACCTCAAGGTGCTGCGCGAGGCCGGCGTCATCGCGTGCGAGCGGCGCGGTACGTGGATCTACTACTGGCTCGAGCCGAAGGCGGCCCACCGCATCGGTGCGCTCGCGCGGCTGATGAGCCGGAATGCCGGGCGCCAGCCGAAACGCATCGCGAAGCCCGCGCTGGTGACGGCGTAGGGCATGGCGTAACAAGTTGAGCGAGTACACGATCCGATTGTTCGGCCTGGCCTGAAGCGCGGCGCCGGGTCTCGGCTGAGGCTCGCGCATCGCGCCCGTGTTGGCGCGACTCGAAGAGCTCGACGGGATCGAACGTGCCGAGACGGACTTCGCCGGCGACTATCTTCGGCTGCACCTGCGCTCGCGTGACACGGTGACCGTCGCGACTGCGCTCCTTCTAGAGCTCGGCTACGTCGCGGAGCCGGCCGACACCGCGACGGTCACGCGGTGGTATGGCCGCGACGCGGTGGGCGATCTCTCCCGCGTCGAGGCCGGCGTCATCTCGGATCGCGTCGTCGCGAGCTATCGGACCGCGCACACGCTGCCCGACACGACCGCCGCCACGCTGCGCGATGCGCTCGTTGGCGCACTCCATCGCTGCTTCGTGACCACCGCGCTCACCTCCGCGCCCTCGCTGTCGCTGCGTACGAGCTGCACCGAGGCGACGCGCACGGCAGCTGCGCCGCTCATCGGGTCGGACCTCGCGGACGAGCTCGCCGCGCTCATGGAGGCGGACATGAGCGAGGACCACAAGAGCGGCCGCTAGCCTGCCGCCGCGCGTCTAGGCTGTCGCGCGGTGCGCATCGTCATCGCGAAGAAGACGCTCTCAACCGTCGGCGGATCGGAGATGTTCGCGCGCTCGCTCGACCGCGAGCTGCGTGCGCTCGGTCACGACGTTCAGCTCGTCGGCCTGCGGCCCGCGTGGACGCGGCCGGGCATCGCCGAGGATCGGCGCTCGAAGTTCCTTGCGGTGCGTGGCGGGCGGATCGGTGCCGCGATCGACGGCCTCCTCCCGACCTCACTCGTGCGGGACGCCGACCTGCGCGCTGCGATCCGCGGCGCGGACGTCGTCCACTCGATCGCGCGCGAATGGGCGGGCGCGCTGGAGCGCGCCGCCCGAGCGGAGCGTTCGGCGTTCGTCGAAACGCCGCTGGTGCATCCCGGCCAGCCGTTCTCGGGCGACGGCATGGGTGACGTCGCCCGCTACCGCCGTGACGACGCGGTCATCGCGCTGACGAGCTGGGAGGCCGGCTGGTATCGCGAACGCGGCGTGCGAAACGTTCACGTGACCGGGATCGCGCCGAACCTCCTGACGCTGCCGGACGTGCCGCGCGAGCCCGCAACGATCCTCTTCGTCGGCCGGAAGGAGCTGTACAAGGGCTACTACTCGCTCCTGAGCGCGGCGCGCCTCGTCTGGCGCGAACGACCTGATGCCCGCTTCCTCGCGATCGGGCAGCCGGCCTGGTACGCGCGCATCTGGCAGGCGCCGCGCGACCCACGCTGGATCGACCGCGGCGTCGTGAGCGAGGCGGAGAAGGCCGACGCCTTCGCGCGCGCGACGATCTTC
>JBIOUD010000221.1:0-16193 GCA_044866725.1 Candidatus Limnocylindria bacterium
GCGACCGGCGCCGTGCCGCGTTCATCGAGGAGCAGCTCGGATCGGTGGTGCTGAACGCGCCGGCGGACGAGGGGCGATTCCAGCTCGAGGCAGGCTGCCAGCGCGCGGACGCGGTCATCGCCGTGACCGGCGAGGATCCCGTGAACCTCATCATCTGCCAGCTCGCGAAGTGGAAGTGCAAGGTCCCACGCGTGATCGCGCGCGTGAACGACCCGAAGAACGAGATCATCTTCAAGGCGCTCGGTATCGACGAGACGATCTCTTCGACGCGCGTGCTCATGAGCGTCATCGAGCAGGAGCTCCCGTCGAGCGGCTTCCTTCCGCTCATGCCGCTCACCGGCTCGCACCTCGAGCTCATCGAGGCCGAGGTCTTCGCGGACGGGCCGTCCGCCGGAAAGAGCGTCCGCGCTCTCGGGCTCCCGCGCGGCACCGCGATCGGCGGCATCGTCCGGAAGGGGAGTGTCCTTCACGCCGACGACGACATGCGGCTCGAGGTCGGTGACCGTCTCGTCATCCTCGCGCCGACGAAGGACGAGGCCGAGGTGCGGAAGGCGCTCGCGGGTTAGCTAGACGTGCGTCGGCACGTCGACGACCACGGTGTTCGGCCGGAACAGCAGGCGCAGCTTCAGGAGCGCCTCCCCATCGAGGACGTAGCTCAAGCGCCGCCGCGGGACCACGTCGGAGATGACGACCGCGATGGTGCGCTCCGGATCGGCGCGCTCGCGGTCGTCGAGGTAGCGGCCGAGCCCGCCGCCCGGGATCGCGACCGCGACGTCGGCGGCGCGTCGGCGTATCGCCCTTCCGATCGCATCGGCCTCCACGTCGGACGCAAGGCAGACCGCGGTCACGTCGCGCGAGATCGACCGCGCATAGGCGAGCGCGCGGAGCGCGGCGCGGTCGAGGCGCCGTATCGGGACGATCACCTGTGGGGCCGCGTGGCGCGGCTGCGGGAGCATCGCTCACAGCGTCGCGCGCCGCTGCTCAACGCCGCATCAAACACGAGGCGCGTCCGCTCAACGTCCGCTCAATCTTCGGCGAGCAAGCGGTAGCCGACGCCGGGCTCGGTGCGCAGGAACCGCGGGCGCTGCGGGTCCTTCTCGAGCTTCTTCCGCAGGCGCGCGACGTACACGTGCAGGTAGTGGTCTTCTTCGCCGTACTCGGGTCCCCAGACCTCGCGCAGGAGCATCGCGTCCGTCACGACGCGATCGGCGTGGCGCGCGAGCGCGAGGAGGAGCGTGTACTCGGTCGGCGTGAGGTGGATCTCCTCGCCGTCCACCGTCACGCGACGCCGCTCGATGTCGATCTCGAGCCCGCCCGTGCGGAACACCGGCTCCGTCCCTGGCGATCGGGTGCTGTGTCGCAGCGCGACGCGGATCCGCGCGTAGAGCTCGTCGAGCCCGAACGGCTTCACAAGGTAGTCATCCGCGCCGAGGTCGAGCGCGCGCACCTTCTCGCGCTCACCACCGCGCGCGGACAGCACGATGATCGGCGTGTCCGAGTGCTCGCGGACCCTGCGGATGACCTCGAGCCCGTCGCCGTCAGGGAGGCCGAGGTCGAGCAGGATGAGGTCGACGCGATCCTGCGAGTGCTCGAGCGCCTCCTGGCCCGTCACCGCTGTGTCCACACGGAACCCGTGGCGTCCGAGGTTCGCGCGGACCGCCCTGAGGATCGCCGGCTCGTCGTCCACGACGAGGATCCGCGCGCCGTTCGACGTCATCGCGCCAGCGCCGGCGCGACCGCGGCGTCGAGCGGGAGCGTGAAGCGGAAGGTCGTGCCGCCGCCGCTGCGGCGGTGTGCCGCGATCCGTCCGCCGTGCGCCTCGACGAGTCCGCGCGCGACCGCGAGGCCGAGGCCGAGACCGCTCTTCCCGTCGCTCCGCACGGCGATGCGGACGAACGGGTCGAACACATGCGGTAGCGACTCGGCCGGGATGCCGGGGCCGTCGTCGCTCACTGAGAACACGAGATCGTGTCCCTCGACTGTGGCGCAGATCTCAACATGAGTCCCTGCGGGCGTGTGCCGCAGCGCGTTCTCGATGAGGTTCGTGAGCACCTCGTCGATCTCGATGTAGTCGAGCGGCACGGGCGGGAGGTCGTCGGGGATGGCGACGCTCAGCGAATGTGTCGCGGCCATCGGCCGCAGGCGCCCGACGACGTCGTCGACGAGCGCGCCGACGTCGTACCAGCCACGCTCCGGCCTGAGCGTGCCCGACTCCACGCGCGAGAGGTCGAGGAGGTTCGTCACGATCCGGGAGAGACGCGTCGCCTGCTCCTCGATGTCCGCCGCGAAGGTGTCGCGCTCCGAATCGGTCCACTCGACGTCGCGCTGCCGCAGGCTACCCGCGGACGCGACGATCGATGCGAGCGGCGTGCGCAGGTCGTGCGACACCGCGTTGAGGAGACGCGTCTTCAGCGTGTCCGCGCGCTGCAGCACCTCGGCCTCGGTGGCGCGCTCGCGCAGCCGCGCACGCTCGAGCGCGTTCGTGATCTGTGCCGCGACCGCTGTGAGGAGCCGGTCGTTCGCGGACTCGACCGCGTCATCGCCGCGCACGATCGCAAGCGCGCCGGCGCGACGATCGCCGGCGCGGAGCGGCACCGCGTGCACGCGGTCGTCATGCGCGACACCGCCGGTCGGCGGCACGACGCGGATCCAGCGGTGACCGCGATCCTGCGTGGGTGATGTCGTCGACGCCATCCATGAGCGAACGGAGCCGATCGACCTGCCGACCGCGTCCGCGTCTCCGCTCGTGATGCGCCTGTCGCCGTCGCCGGCGATCTCGATGACGACCGCGCGGAGCCTGAGCGCGTCCCGCAGCTCGTCGGCGACGGCGCGGAGTCCGGCCATGACGTCGGCGCCCGTCAGGAGGTGCGCGACCGCGTAGAGCAGCGTCGCCTCGCGCTCGCGACGACCGGCCTCGATCGCCTTGCCGCGCTGGCCGCCGGCGAGCTGTCCGGTGATCGTGCCGGTGAGCAGGAACAGAAGGAGCGCGACCCATTCGCTCGTGTCCGCGACGCTGAATGTGTGGACCGGCTCGACGAAGAACCAGTTGTACGCGAGGAACGCGGCGAGCGACGTCGCGATCGCGGGCACGCTGCCGGCCGCGATCGCCGTCGCGAGCACTCCGATGAGGTAGAGCATCGACACGTTCGCGACCCGCCACGACGGTGGCAGCGCTGCGATGACGAGTGTCACGATCACGACGGAGGCGAGCCCGAGCGCGTAGCCGCGCCACTGACGCGTGACCGCCGAGACGACGGTCCTCATCGATCGAGCATACGTCGCGCGCACTCGCTCAATGAGCGCTCAACGAAACGTCAGGCCGTGCCGACGGCCTCCTGCGCGCCGGGCATCGCGAGACCGGCGGCGACGCTTGTGAACGCCGCCGCGTCTCGGACGCGCGAGCGGGGGAAGTGCCTCGCCAGGAGCGCGCGGAACGCCGGGATCGCACTCGAGCCGCCCGTCGTCACGACCTCGCCCACGTCTTCCGCGACCACGCCCGCTCTCGCGAGGACCGTGTCGATGAGTGTCGTGGTGTCCGACAGCATCGGACCGATGAGCGTCTCGAAGCGGCCGCGCGTGACGCGCGCGTCGACATCGACCGCAGCGTGGTGATAGGTGAGCACCGCGGCGGGAACCTTCGACAGGTCGATCTTCGTCGTGTCAGCCGCGAGGAAGATCTCGTACCCGAGCTGCAGCTCGATCGCGTCGCGGAGCGCCGCGAGCTCGCGCTTGGGCGCGCCGGCGCGCACGAGATCGTCGAGCGCATCGAGCAGCGGCTTCTCGTTCAGCGCCGAGAGCGCGTGCCAGTCGTGCATCGCGTTGACGATGAACGCCGGGAGTCGAAGTCGTTTCTCGCTCCACTCGGCGCGCGAGCCGAGACGCGGCGCGATCGTGTCGTCGATGACACGCTCGGTGATCCGGTCGCCTCCGATGCCCCGGCCGGACGTGGCCAGGACCCGGACGTCGTCCCCGAGGCGCTCGACGACCGCGAGGTCGAGCGTGCCGCCGCCGAAGTCGAACACCATGCTCAGCCCCTTCTCGACATCGGCGGAGTGCGCCGCGCCGACAGGCTCGAACACGAACCGCACCGACGTGAATCCGGCGAGCTCGGCCGCCGCGCGCATCCGCGCGACTGCCCGGCTCTCCGCCTCGGGTCCGCCGATGTACTCGACGGGTCGACCAAAGGTGATCTCGTCGACCGGCACACCGATGAGCGCGTACGCGCGCTCGCGCACGTGCCCGAGGACGATGGCGATGAGCTGCTCGAGGCCCTTCGCCTCGCCGAAGACGTTCGTGCGCACGTCGAGCTCGTCGCCAAGGAACGACTTCAGCGCTTGGAACAGGCGCCCGGGTGAGGCGACGTCCGTGTAGATCAGCGCCTCGACCGGCTTCTGGTAGGGGTTCGACGATTCGAGCTTCACGCCGAGGGACTGGTACTGGCGCTGGACCGGACCGCGCATCCGGTTGTCGCCGAGGTACGCCTCGATCGCCGGCCGCCCGACGATCGACGAGCCGTCGCGACGGACGTACAGGATCGTCGGCATCGCCTCACCGGCGAGCGGGTCGATCGGCAGCACGGTGCTCTTCGCGCCGTCCCAGACCGCGAGCGACGTGTTGGACGTGCCGAAATCAAGTCCGAACCGCATGGGTTCGGCAGCATAGCCGCGTGCTTCCTGTGTCGGGGAGCGGACGACCGGGCCACGTCGCGAGGGTCCCAAATGCCGCGGAGACCCGTTCCGCCCGGCAGCGTCGCGCATTATTCGGAGCGTGAAGAGGGTCCTACTCGGCGGGCTCATCCTGTCGCTGCTTCTCGTTTCGGCGATGCCGGCTGCCGCCGCGCGACCGAGCGAGCCCGACACCGTGCCGGGGACCGGGCTCTTCTGCATGGAACCCGTCGACATGCCGCCGCTCGTCAACGTCATCGACGCGAAGTGGTCGCCGGACGGTCGGACGCTCGCCGTCGTGCGCTTCGACCGTCAGCCGTCGAGCTCGGACAGCGGCTTCACCGAAGAGGAGACGCTCGAGCTCGTCGACACGCGGACCAAGTCCGTGCGGTCGCTCGGCTCGATCTGGTACGGCCGGCCGGCCTGGTCGCCGAGCGGCAAGTACCTCGCGTACTGGGGATTCGAGGCTGATTTCCTCGAGGTGATGGACAGCAAGACCGGCGACGTCGTCGCGAAGCTGACGCCGACCAATCCCGAGTTCCACTGGCAGGACGACACGCTTCTGTACATCGAGAAGTCGACGATCCGCGCCTGGCGGGGCGGACCCACGGCGGAGACCCTCGGACGCCTCGGCGACACGAAGGTCCCGCACCACCCCGAAGACGACTGGGAGTGGAGCGGCGATGGCTCGCGCTTCACGCTCACGCGGTACGACCATCGTGACCTCGTGCCCGAGCGCTTCCTCGGCACGACCGCGGTCCAAGAGGCCGCGCCGATCGATCTGCCGGGTGCGCTCTTCACCGAGTGGGCGCCCAGGGGTGCGGTCCTTCTGGTGCGCTACGCCGCGCAGCTCGAGATCCGCGACTTCGCGGCGGAGAGCGTGACGCGCGTCGACATCGCGCGGAACACCGTTCACTCGTGGGGCCCCGATGGACGGACGCTGCTCGTGCGGACGCCACGACCGACCGTCGCGGCGGGCGATACGTACGAGGAGGCGCGCGTCGTGTGGCCGGCCGCTTCCGCGAAGGCCGCGCTCCTTCCCAACGTGTTCGGCCTGCGCGGCTTCAGTCCGGACGGCCGATTCTTCGGCGGTACGGTGCGGACCGGTCGCCACGACAACGTGTACGTCGCCTTCCGGTGCTACGAGATCGTGCGCGGTGACCCGGCCGGGGTGCCCGTGCCGTTCGCGGACCGTTTCGCGAAGATCGACGCGGGAACGGCGCGCTTCATTCGCCCGGTCGCGGGCCAGATCACGCAGTTCATGCACGCGGCGCACAGCGGTGTCGACGTCGCGGCGCCGCTCGGCTCGCCGATCGTCGCCGCGGATGCCGGCACCGTCACGAAGGCCGGTTGGCACACGGAGGGTGAAGGTGGGCTCCGCGTCTGCGTCCAGCACGCCGCTGGACTTGAGACCTGCTACTTCCACGCGAGCGTCCTGCTCGTGGGCGTCGGCGAGCGCGTCGGTCGCGGCCAGACGATCGCGCTCGTCGGCATGTCCGGCCTGACGGTCGGGGATCACGTCCACTGGGAAGCGAAGCTGAACGGAAGGCTCATCGACCCGCTCTCTCGCTAACGGGCTGCTGGCTTCAGACGATCCTTGTAGTACTTCCGGATCTTCGCCACCTTCGGCGCCGCGACGAACTGGATGTACGGCTCGTCCGGATGCTTCGCGGCGTAGTCCTGGTGATACTCCTCCGCCGGGTAGAACCGCTCGAGCCGCGACACGATCGTCGTGATCGGCGAGTCGAACACCTTCGCGGCGTCGAGCTGCGCGATGTAGCGCTTCGCGACCTCGGCCTCGTCCTCGTCCGCGGCGAAGATCTCCGAGCGGTACTGCGGCCCAACGTCGGCGCCCTGACGGTCCTTCGTCGTCGGATCGTGCGCGATAGAGAAGAACACGCGCAGGAGCTCGCCGTAGGAAACGCGTGCTGGGTCGTATTTGATCTGGACTGCCTCGGCGTGCCCGCTCCGTCCCGTCGAGACCGTCTTGTAGTCCGCGGTCCGCGCCTCGCCGCCCGCGTAACCGTTTACAACGTCGCTGACCCCGTCGAGCTGCCGGTACACCGCCTCGACGCACCAGAAGCAGCCGCCGGCGAGGACGGCGCGGCGCTCGCCGGTCGCCACGGGTCGCGGGTCGTGGGCTGGACCGGGGAAATGCTCGGGTGAGACAGTCATGGCCACCTCCGATCGCCAGAACCAATCCTCACGCCTTTCTGTTCCGGCCGAAGCGGGCGCGCTGGGTCGTCGCGACGCGCGCTCAGCGCTGTCCCGTGCCTGCGACGAAGTCGTCGAGCATCGGATTCACGATCGCGGGGCGACTGATATCGGGGCGGTGGCCGAGGCCCTCGAGGAGGACGAGTCGCGCTCCGGGGATCGACGCGGCGACCGCCTTGACGGACTCGAGCTCCAAGGTCGTGTCGGCGGTCCCGTGGATCACGAGCGCCGGGCATCGGACTCTCGCGAGATGACGGGGCGCATCATCCCAGTCCAGCTCGCTGGACTGCTGGAGCAGCATGCCGTGATCGGCCTCGCGCGCGATCGTCACGATTTCCTCGATCGTCCGCTCCGAGCCCGGTTCCGGGAACACGGCGGAGATGAACCAGGGAACGAATCGTCCGTACTCGGTCCGCCAGCTCGGCGGATCCGGCGAGGGGTCGTGCGGGCGATCGGCCTCGGCCTCCTCCGCGTCGGGCGTGGCTCGGGGCTCGTGGACCCTCATGGGCGGCGCGATAAGGACGAGCCGTCGGACGCGGCTGGGATACCGGGAAGCGAGCAGCACTGCGACGTGCGTACCGAGCGATGCGGCCACGAGCGAAGCGGAGGGCGTGTTCGTCGCGTCCATCACGGCGAGGGCGTCGGCGAGGTGGTCATCGAAGCGGTAACCGGCCCGGGGGCGCTGGCTCTCCCCGGATCCTCGTGCGTCGTAGGTGATGACCCGGAAACGGGCACGAAGGCCATCCACTTGGTGTCGCACGACACGCGAGTCCACGAAGTTCCACGTCGGAACGAGCAGGATGCTCTCGTCGCCGGCGCCGTAGCGATGCCACGCGATCCCGACGCCACCGCTGTCCGCGACGCCGTGCTCATCAGCGGGAGGTCGGTCGAGAAGGCTTCCGGCCGCAGCCATCGATCCCGCCGCATCCGGGTCCATGGGGCCATTGTCCGCGGACGCGGCAGCCTTGGCTCCCGACTCAGGAGGTGAGCGAGGCCCAGCTCGGGCCCGTCAGGAAGGAGGGAGGTGCGGTCGGAAGAACCTTGACAATGGTGTTGTTAGGTCTTATGAAAGTACCCGTGGCAAACGGCAACCGACCCGTCTATGTCATCTCCATCGCGGCGAGCATCGCCGGCTGCCACCCGCGGACGCTGCGGATCTACGAAGAGGAGGGGCTGCTCGAGCCGGTCCGGACCGACACGAACATCCGCCTCTACTCCGACGACGATCTGCAGAAGGTGCGGGTGATCCGCTATCTGACCCAGGGGCGAGGCGTGAACCTGGCGGGAGTGAAGCTCCTCCTCCAGTTCCACGACATCGCCGACCTGATGAACGAGCTCGCGGACGCGATGGATGAGGACGGCGACGCGTCGGCTGACCAAAGGCCAACGACCTTTTGAAGGTAGGAGGATGACGACTGTGACCATCACTCGATTCACCCCGATGACCGACTTCGTGACCCTGCGCGAGGCCATGGATCGTCTCTTCGAGGACAGCTTCATCAGGCCGACAACCTGGACGGGCCTCCCGGCCGGCCAGATCGCGGTCCCTGTTGACCTCTGGGAGACGAACGACGCGTACCACATGCGGGCGGATCTGCCGGGCATGACGCCCGACACGATCGACATCAACGTCACCGCGGACACCGTTTCGTTCGCGGGCGAGACCAAGGCCGAGACCGATGTTGCCAACGAGGGTTGGCTGCGGCAGGAGCGACGCATCGGCAAGTTCCAGCGTTCGTTCACGCTGCCGGTCCAGATCGACCCGAACAAGGTCCAGGCGAGCTTCGAGCACGGCGTCCTCGATCTCGTGCTGCCGAAGGCCGACCAGGTGAAGCCCCGCAGCATCAAAGTGAACGCGAACAAGCTCAACGCGACCAAGGTGAACGAGAAGTAATCACATCCGTAGCGACCATGACGACGGCGCGGCCGGCACCGGAATCGATGGACCGGCCGCGCCGTTCGATCTAGAGAGCGACCAACCCGCGGTGGAAAGGACAGGCAAGTGACAGAAGAGAAGGACACAGAGAAGACGGCCCCGGAGCGGGCGTACCCGAACGAGCTCGCGCTCGTACCCCTGCGGGAGATGGTCGTCTTCCCGAAGCTCGTCGTTCCACTGGGCGTGGGTCGCGAGAAGTCGGTGGCCGCCATCAGCGCGGCGATGGTCGAGGAGCGGCACCTCATCGTGCTCGCCGCGCAGCGTGACGCCGAGATCGATGACGTGCAGCCCGAGCAGATCCACAACATCGGGACCGTCGCCGAGATCGTGCGACTCCTGAAGATCCCGGACGGCAGCGCGCAGATCATCGTCCAGGGCCTTCAGCGCGTGAAGATCACCGGGTATGCGAAGGAGGACCGCTACTTCCGCGTGTCCTTCGTCCCGATCGAGGAGGACCTCGGCGACAACGTCGAGCGCGAGGCGCAGTTGCGCAACGTGAAGGCGCTCTTCGATCGCTACGTCGATAACGGCGGCGCGATGCTGCCCGAGCTCGCGATGACCGCGAAGAACACCGAGGACCCGGCGCACTTCGCCGACCTCGTCGCGTCGAGCCCGGACCTCACGCTCGAGCAGCGTCAGCAGCTGCTTGAGCAGAAGTCCGTGATCGAGCGGCTGCGGTTCCTCGGCGTCTTCCTCGCGAAGCAGAACGAGATCCTCGAGCTGAAGCAGAAGATCCAGTCGGAGGTCCAGCAGACCCTCGACAAGACGCAGCGCGAATACATCCTCCGCGAGCAGATGAAGGCGATCCAGAAGGAGCTCGGCGACGACGATCAGGGCTCCGAGCTGCGCGAGCTTCGCGAGAAGATCGAGGCGGCCGGCATGCCCGACAACGTGAAGGAGAAGGCGCTCAAGGAGGTCGGCCGGCTCGAGAAGATCCCGCAGGCCTCGCCCGAGACGGGCGTCATCCGTACGTACGTCGACTGGCTCGTGTCGCTCCCGTGGCAGAAGGCCGCGAACGACGACTGGGACATCACCGCCGCGGCGAAGATCCTCGACGAGGATCACTACGGCCTCCCGAAGATCAAGGACCGCATCCTCGAGTACATGGCCGTGCGCAAGCTGTCGAAGGACCTGCGCGCGCCGATCCTGTGCTTCGTCGGACCGCCCGGCGTCGGCAAGACGTCGCTGGGCAAGTCGATCGCACGTGCGATGGGCCGCAAGTTCATCCGCATGAGCCTCGGCGGCATCCGCGACGAGGCCGAGATCCGCGGCCACCGGCGCACCTACGTCGGCGCGCTGCCCGGCCGGATCCTGCAGAACATGAAGACGGCGGCCGAGGTCAACCCGGTGTTCATGCTCGACGAGATCGATAAGGTCGGCGCGGACTTCCGCGGTGACCCGTCATCGGCGCTCCTCGAGGTCCTCGACCCCGAGCAGAACAACACGTTCACCGACCACTACCTCGAGGTGCCGTACGACCTCTCGAAGGTCATCTTCATCACGACGGCGAACATCGAGGACACGATCATCCCGCCGCTCCGCGACCGGATGGAGATCATCCGCCTTCCGGGCTACACCGAGGAGGAGAAGCTCCACATCGCGCGCGGCTATCTGGTCCCGCGCCAGCTGAAGCAGCACGGGCTGCTCGCCGACACGAAGGCGAACGGCGCCACCGAAATGAAGGACGGGGAGAAGCTGACGAGCGCCGAGAAGGCGAAGGACGGCCAGAAGGTCAAGAGCGCGGACAAGGCGAAGGACACCGAGGCGACGAACGCCGCGGCCACGCCTGCCCCGAACACGCCGACCACCGTCTCGGCCGAGCAGACGAAGCTCGTCATCGGTGACGAGGTCCTGCGCGAGCTCGTGCGTCGATACACGCGCGAAGCCGGCGTGCGCAACCTCGAGCGGGAGATCGGGACGATCTGCCGCAAAGTCGCGCGCCGCATCGCGGAGGGCGCGGTCGAGCAGGTGGAGGTGACCGTCGAGAAGCTCTCCGAGTACCTCGGGCCGGAGCGGTTCGACTACGGCCTCGCTGAGGAGGAGGACCAGATCGGCGCGGTCACCGGTGTCTCGGTCAGCGAGCACGGTGGCGATGTCCTCACCGTCGAGGCCACGGTCATCGACGGCAAGGACGAGGACTTCATGCTCACGGGTCAGATCGGCAAGGTCATGGAGGAGTCGGCAAGGGCCGCGCTCAGCTACGTGCGTTCGCACCAGGCGGAGTTCGGAGTCCCGAAGGGCTTCTTCGAAGACCACGCGATGCACATCCATGTCCCTGCGGGAGCGATCCCGAAGGACGGCCCGTCCGCGGGCGTCACGATGGCCACGGCTATCGTCTCTGCGCTCTCCGGACGGCGCGTGCGTCGCGACGTCGCGATGACCGGGGAGATCACGCTGCGCGGCCGCGTGCTCCCGATCGGAGGCGTGAAGGAGAAGCTGCTCGCCGCTCACCGCGCGGGCATCAAGGTCTTCATCCTCCCCGAGAAGAACCGGAAGGACCTCGTCGACATCCCGAAGGAGGTCCTGGACACGGTCGAGATCAAGTCCGCCAAGCTGATCGATGACGTGCTCAAGGTGGCGCTGCAGCCCGGTCAGCCGTCGGTGACCCCGGCGCAGATCGAAGCGTCGCGTGCTGCGGTGGTGCCACCGCCGGCGCACTAGGTAACGGGGGCGGCCCATGCCGGTCGAGTACAAGGACTACTACAAGACCCTCGGCGTCGCGAAGACCGCGACGTCCGAGGAGATCAAGAAGGCCTACCGGAGGCTCGCCCGGGAGTACCACCCAGATGTGAACCGGAAGGCCGGAGCCGAGAAGCGCTTCAAAGAGGTCAACGAGGCCCACGAGGTCCTCTCCGATCCCGAGAAGCGCAAGCGGTACGACACGATCGGACCGGACTTCGCTCGGTACGCCGGCAACGGCGGCGGTCCCGGCGGTTTTCGCTGGACCTACAACATGGGCTCGCCGGGCGGCGCCGAGTTCGCCGGCGATGCGGGCGCGTTCTCCGACTTCTTCCGGACGCTCTTCGGCGACCAGGGCGGCATGTCGGGCACGTTCACCCCCGAGGATCTCTTCGGCCGCGGTCCTTCGAGAGCTCGTACACGGCGCGGGGTCATTGGCCACGATGTCGAGCACGACATCGAGATCACGCTGCCGGAGGCGTACAAGGGCGCGGACCAGCAGCTCGAGATCCGTGACGAGAGCGGGAAGGTCCGCCGGCTCGCGGTGAAGATCCCCGCCGGGGTGCGCGACGGACAGCGCATCCGGCTTTCCGGTCAGGGCGGACCGGGCGCGAACGGCGCGCCGTCGGGCGACCTCTTCCTCAAGATCCGCGTGAAGACGCATCCGCTCTATCAGCGCGACGGCGATGACCTGCGTATGGAACTCCCGGTCGCGCTGCACGAGGCTCTGCTCGGCGCGGAGGTGACCGTGCCCACGCTCAAGGGGCGCGTGTCGCTCCGGATCCCGCCGGAGACGCAGAACGGGCGGACGATCCGCCTCGCGTCGCAGGGCATGCCGCGCCCGGGCGGCGCATTCGGCGACCTCTACGTCACCGTCAAGGTCGTCCTTCCGACAAAGCTGAGCGATGAAGACAAAGAAGCGATCCGAACGCTGGGCGAGCGTCATCTGGACGATCCCCGGCGGCATCTGCTCTAGAGGGACACGAACGTGATCGATCCGAACAAGCTCACCGAGAAGTCACAGGAGGCCATCGTCGCCGCGCAGAACGCCGCGCGGGAGAACGGCCACAGCCAGATCGACGTCGAGCACCTCGCGAACGCGCTCGTGCGCCAACACGACGGCATCGCGCCGGCGATCCTCGGCGCCCTGTCCGCGCCGACCGCGCAGATCGCGAGCGCGCTCGATGCCGAGCTGCAGAAGCAGCCGAAGGTCCAGGGGAACGTGCAGATCGGCGCCTCGCCGCGCCTCGGCCGCGTCTTCCAGCAGGCTCAGAAGGAGATGAGCGACCTGCGGGACGAGTTCATCTCGACCGAGCACCTCCTCCTCGCCATGACCGAGGACTCCGGCTTCACCGGCCAGCTGTTGAAGCGTTTCGGGGTCACGCACGACCGCGCGCTTGAGGCGCTGCGCGATGTGCGCGGGAATCAGCGCGTCACCGACGCGCACCCGGAGAACAAGTACCAGGCGCTCCAGAAGTACGGCCGCGACATCACCGAGCTCGCGCGCAAGAACAAGCTCGATCCGGTGATCGGCCGCGACGAGGAGATCCGCCGGGTCGTGCAGGTCCTTTCGCGCCGCACGAAGAACAACCCGGTGCTCATCGGTGAGCCCGGCGTCGGCAAGACCGCCATCGTCGAGGGCCTCGCGCAGCGAATCGTGCGCGGTGACGTGCCCGAGGGGCTGAAGGACAAGACGATCTTCGAGCTCAACATCGGGTCGCTTCTCGCGGGCGCGAAGTATCGCGGTGAGTTCGAGGAGCGGCTCAAGGCGGTGTTGAAGGAGATCGCCTCATCGGAGGGGCAGATCGTCCTGTTCATCGACGAGCTGCACACGGTCGTCGGCGCAGGCGCCGCGGAGGGCGCGGTCGACGCGGCGAACATGCTCAAGCCGATGCTCGCGCGCGGCGAGCTCCATACCATCGGCGCCACCACTCTGGACGAATATCGCAAGCACATCGAGAAGGACGCGGCGCTCGAGCGGCGCTTCCAGCCGGTCTACATCGGCGAGCCGTCGATCGAGGACACGATCTCGATCCTCCGCGGACTTCGCGAGCGCTACGAGATCCATCACGGGGTGCGCATCCAGGACTCCGCCCTCGTGGCCGCGGCGACGCTCTCGTCGCGCTACATCACCGATCGCTTCCTCCCGGACAAGGCGATCGACCTCGTGGACGAGGCGGCGTCGAAGCTCCGCATGGAGATCGACTCGATGCCGGCGGAGCTCGACGAGGTCGAGCGCGCGATCGCGCGGCTCGAGATCGAGCGCGAGGCGCTGAAGCGGGAGACCGACCCCGCCTCGAAGGACCGGCTCGCGAAGCTCGAGAAGGAGCTCGCGGACATCAAGGAGAGCGCCGAAGGTCTGCGCTCGCAGTGGAAGGGGGAGAAGTCCGCGATCACCGAGATCCGCGAAAAGCGGAAGCGGCTCGACGATCTTCGGGCGGAGGTCGAACGCGCCGAGCGCGCCGCCGACTACGCGAAGGCCGCCGAGCTCAAGTACGGGACGGCCGCGCAGCTCGACCGAGAGATCGCCGGGACGGAGGAGAAGCTCGCGCGGCTCCAGCAGGGGAGGAAGATGCTGACCGAGGAGGTCACGCCCGACGACATCGCCGAGGTCGTCGCGAAGTGGACGGGCATCCCCGTGACGAAGCTCCTCGAGGGCGAGGTCTCGAAGCTCCTGAAGATGGAGGAGAACCTCCACCGCCGTGTCGTCGGCCAGGAGGAGGCGGTCACGGCCGTCGCGAATGCGGTGCGTCGCGCGCGCGCCGGGATGCAGGACCCGAATCGCCCCCTCGGCTCGTTCCTCTTCCTCGGCCCGACCGGGGTGGGAAAGACGCTGCTCGCGAAGGCGCTCGCCGAGTTCCTCTTCGATGACGAGAAGGCGCTCGTGCGCATCGACATGACCGAGTACATGGAGAAGCACACCGTCGCGCGCCTCATCGGCGCGCCGCCGGGCTACGTCGGATTCGAGGAGGGGGGCCAGCTCACCGAGGCGGTCCGCCGACGTCCGTACGCTGTGCTCCTCCTCGACGAGATCGAGAAGGCGCACGCCGACGTGTTCAACATCCTGCTCCAGATCCTCGACGACGGGCGACTCACCGATGGACACGGTCGCACCGTGTCGTTCAAGAACGTCGTCGTCATCATGACGAGCAACGTCGGCTCGACGTTCATCACCGAGCTCGCCGGTCAGCCGGACGCGATGCGCAAGCGCGTGATGGATGCGCTGCGCGGCCAGTTCCGGCCCGAGCTCCTCAACCGCATCGACGAGGTCGTCATCTTCGAGAATCTCGTCACCGCGCAGCTGCAGGAGATCGTGGAGAAGGAGACGGCGATCCTCGCGTCACGACTCTCGGAGCGGAAGCTCACGCTCGAGCTCACCGAGAGCGCGAAGGCGCTCATCGCGACGGAGGGCTTTGATCCGGTCTACGGCGCGAGGCCGATCAAGCGCACCATCCAGAAGCTCGTCATCGATCCGCTCGCGCAAAAGGTGCTCCTGGGCGAGTTCACCGAGGGCGACACGATCCTCGTCGACGCGCAGGACGGAAAGATCGTGTTCTGGTCGGAGCAGTACGCGGCCGAAAAAGCCAAGGAAAACGGGAAAAAGCCGGTCGGCGCGGGAGCCCGCCAGAACTAATGACCCCGTAGTCCTATTCGGGTAGGCCGAGAGGCCTACCCCGACCAGGGGCTGAGCGTCTCCCTCGTAGAAGGGCGCTTGCCTGCCTAGCCTTTCAGCCATGTTTAACAAGCGACGCATCAGTGCCGTCTTCGCACTCATCTTTTCTTTCGCGGCCCTTTCCAGCGTCGCGTACGGGTGGGTCCGGACCTGGGTCACGACAGAGGACACGGTCCGCGTCTGCATCAGTAACGCGAATGGCGACATGCACGCGGTCGGTTCCGAAGAGACCTGCAAGGCGAACGAAGAGCTCGTCGTACTTCCGCTCGGGCGTGGTGCGGATGGAGCCACAGGTGCCACGGGAGCGACGGGCGCCCAGGGTCCTCAGGGCGCGACCGGTGCGCGCGGCTACAACGGTGCCGTGGGCGCGACCGGTGCGACCGGTGCGACCGGCGCGAACGGCGCGAACGGCGCGACTGGGCCGGAAGGTCCGGCGGGCCCGACCGGTAGCACGGGTGTCGCTGGTGCGACAGGTCCGGCCGGCGCGGTCGGCGCGACCGGCGCGCAGGGTCCGAACGGTGCCACGGGCGCGAACGGCGCCACGGGTGCCACGGGTCCCGCCGGCACATCGGGCACGGCCGGCCAGAACGCGGTGACCGCGTTCAGCACTCAGGCGTACACGCTCGACAACACGTTCGCCGCGCCGACGACGGTCGCGAGTACGAGCGTCACCGCCGGTGCGAACAGCGTCCTCTTTGTCTCGAGCGACGGTGGACTCAGCAACAACGGGATGGCGCCTGGCGACTACGTCCAGGTGAGCGTCCGGGTCCTGGTCGACGGCAGCGCGGTGCTCGAGCGTCTGTACGACGTCGAGCTCGCGCAGAACGCGTATCGCGTGAACTGGAGCGTGTCGATCACGGCTCCGGTCACCGAGGGCAGTCACACGGTGAGCGTCGACGTGGCGCTGAAGAGCCGGACCGGCGCGACCAGCGTGACGGTCGCCGGCCCGCCGAGCTCGGTCATGCGCGCAGCGCTGAGCGTCCTCGTCCTGAACAAGTAGCCGGGTCCACGTGGGGCCACCCGTGCT
>JBIOUD010000222.1:0-6076 GCA_044866725.1 Candidatus Limnocylindria bacterium
AAGCTCAACGCCGCCTGCCCGATGTGGTGGGGCGTGGGTTAGTGGAGCTCCGGCCTCCATGCTTCGAAGCGGCGCTCCACGGCGCGGATGCCTTCGCCAAGGAGGAGGCCGAAGAGGCCGAAGAGGATGATGCCGAACATCGCGCGCGCGGTATCGAGGAACTGCGCCTTGATCGCGATATAGAACCCGAGGCCGACGTTCGCCGAGAGGATCTCCGCGCTGACCACACCGACGAGCGCGCGCCCCGCGCCGATACGAAGGCCGCTGATGATGAACGGCAGCGTGCTCGGGAGCACGACCGTGCGGAACGCCAGCCAGCGTGAGCCGCCGAACGATCGAGTGATCTCGAGATGGCGTCGCACCGTCGCCTGCACCCCCGTGAACGTCGTGACGACGATCGCGAAGAAGGCCGAGAGGAACACGACGACGGCCTTCGCCTCGAGACCGAGACCGAAGAGCAGGATGATGAGCGGGATGAGCGCGACGTTGGGCGTGGCGTTCAGGCCCGCGAGAAGCCCGCTCATTGTGTAGTCGACGCGCCGGAACAGTCCGATGGCGAGGCCGAGCGGGACACCGATGACGAGCGCGGCGGCGAAGCCGAGGGCGAACTCCTGCGCGCTCACCCAGATGTGCGGCCAGATCGAGCCGTTGGTCGTGTCCTCGATCGCGACGCGCACGATCGCCGACGGCAGGCTCATCAGACTCCGCTTGTAGAGCCCCATCTGCGCGGTCACCTCCCACAGCGCGACCACCACGACGAGGCCGATGAGGCCGTAGAAGAGGCGCTCCCCCATGAGCCCGCGGACGCGTGCGACGGGCGCGAACGACGGCACGGCGATACGGCTAGCCATCGGCGTTCTCCGTCGCGGCGTTCCGCACGTCACCGGCGATGAGCCGCCAGATCTGGTCCTCGTACTCGGCGAAGCGAGGCGTCCGCTTGACCTCGAGCGCGCGCGGACGCGGCAGCTCGATGGTGATATCGGCGATGATCCGTCCCGGGCGCCGCGCCATGACGACGACGCGATCGGAGAGGAACACCGCCTCGTCGATCTGGTGCGTCACGAAGAGCACGGTCTTGCGCGCCGCGTTCCAGATGCGCAGGAGCTCGGCCTGCATCAGCTCTCTCGTCTGCGCGTCGAGCGCGGCGAACGGCTCGTCCATGAGGAGGATCGCCGAATCGACGGCGAGCGCTCGCGCGAGGTTCGCGCGCTGCTGCATGCCACCGGAGAGCTGGTACGGGTAACGATCTTCGAACCCGGTCAGCCCGACGAGCTCGATGTACGGCTGCGCACGCTTCCGAGCTTCCTTTCGCGGGACACCGGCGCAGACGAGACCGTAGGCGACGTTGTCCGTGACCGAGTACCACGGGAACAGCGCGGCGTCCTGGAAGACCATCGCGTCCTCGCGTCCCTTCGCGACACGATGGAGCTTGATCTCTCCGGCTGTCTGACGGATGAGCCCGTTCACGATCTTGAGGAACGTCGACTTGCCGCAGCCGCTCGGTCCGAGCAGGCTGACGAACGCGCCGTCGGGGACGTCGAGATCGACGTTCTCGAGCGCCACGAGCGTCTGCCCGCTCGATTCGTTGCTCGTGCGATTGCGAAATTCCATGCGAACGCCGCGGGCCGAGAGCGCGAGGTGCGCCGCCGACGCCATCAGGTCGTCTCCTCGAGGTCGAGGCTCGGACGCCAGCGCTGGAAATACCGCTCCGCGTACCCGACGGCCTCATACAGGACGATGCCGAACAGGGTGAACAGCAGGATGCCGAACATCATCCGGTCGCTGCCGCCCTGGAGGAAGGCGTTCGACGCCTTGTAGATCATCACGCCGACCCCCTGCGTCTGCGCGTAGAACTCCGCGATGATGACGCCGGCGAGGACGCGTCCGATCGCGATGCGCATGCCGGACACGATGAAGGGGAGCGTGCCGGGGATGACGAGCGACATGAAGATGCGGCGCTGCGACGCGCGGAAGGAGCGCGCGACGTCCAGCAGCTGTCGCTCCACCGTGCGCACGCCCTCGACGGTGGCGACCATCATGGTGAACACGCCGCCGAGGAACACGACGACGATCTTCATCTCGACACCGAGCCCGGCGGTGAGGACGACGATCGGGACGAGCGCGGCGCGCGGCAGCGCGTTCGCGAAGTTCAGCCACGGATCGGCGGCGTAGATCAGACGCCGATACCAGCCGATGAGAAGCCCGAGCGGGATCGCGACGACGATCGCGACCGCGGAGCCGACGAGGAGCTCCCAGCCGCTGATCCTCACGTCCTCCCAGAACCGCGGGTTCTGGACCTCCTCCCAGCCCGCGACGGCGACGGCGGTGGGCGACGAGAAGAAGAGCTTGTCGATGGCGCCGGTGTCCGCGCCGATCTGCCAGAGGACGAAGAACCCGACGATGCCGAGGGAGCTGAGGACGACGCGCTCGTTCCGGCGGTACCAGCGCAGCAGCGGATGACGCCGCCGCCGTGGGCGCGCCTGGACGACCCGGAAGGCTCCGGCTTCGGCGGTCATCGCGCCGAAGCCTCGAGCCTGTCCTGCACTTTCTCATAGCCGCTCCAGAGCGCCTCGTAGAAATAGCGGATCCCGAACTCGATGCGCAGCGTCCGCGTGCGCGTGTCCGAGTCGTTGAAGTGCTCGTGCTCGGTCATGCGCGGAGGCACGTGGACGGCGTCACCTTCTTCCCAGTCGTAGCGCTTCCCGTCGATGAGCGAGTACCCGCGGCCCTCAAGGACGTAGAGCATCGCCTCGGTGTGCGTGTGCTTGTGGCTGCTCGAATGCGGCGTCTCCTCGAAGATGTTCGTCATCGCCGCGGCCTTCGCGCGGAACCCGTTCGTCTCGTCGCTGGGGCTCTCGCTCCCGCCCATGAGGATCCAGATACCGGCGTGGCGGTGCGCGCCCTTCCCCGCTTTGGGGTGCGCGTGCCCGGCGAGGCGGCGGGCCTTCTCGTCGATCGCGTCCTCGAGATGGAGCGCGATGCGTCGCCCGTCCGCGGCGAACTGTGAATCCTCCGCGCCATATCGTTTGGCGAGCTCGCCACGGTCCTCAGCCTTCGGCTCGAGCTGCTCGAGGCGCCCGAGGCCGGCGCAGAAGTCGAGGTCCTGCGTCAGGGCGGAGATGTACGCGGCGGGCCCGTCGCCGGTGTTGACGTGCTGATGCTCCGCCCGATACGGCACGTGCAGCGTCGTGCCGGGCTTCCAGTCGTAGCGCCTGTCGCCGATGACGCTGAACCCGGTCCCGCCGAGGATGTGGATCGCCTCTTCCCCGTGAACGTGTCTGCCCGTACGCCACCCGACCGGGATCTCGGCCTTGAGCAGCGCGGTGCCCTGCGTCGGGAAACCGGCGGCGGCGCCGATGAGCATCGCGACGCGCGCGTCCTGCGGCGTCTCGATCCAGTCCAGGTCGCGACCATGGGCGACGACCGGGCCGCTCCCGACGGCCGCGGCGATCCGCGCGCTCGCGCCCAGCCAGTCGCTGTAGAAGTCCCCCACCAGCCCGATGGTATGGCGCGCTCCGGACCACTCGCCCGCGACGACGGCCGGCGCCTACTGGCGCGAGGGCTAGCTGCGCCGCGCGAGCTCAGCGAGCGCGTGGCGCAGACACGTCACCTGCCCGCCGTCACGGCCGCGGGTTCCCTCCCCGCCCACTCCGGTGCGTCCTCGAGCTGCACGACGCTGTCGTAGCCGAGCAGCTTGAACAGACGGTTCTGCGCGACGAGCACCACGACCGGCTCGCGCCCGGTGTTGAACAGCTGGTGCACGGTGTTCTGCGGGACGTAGACGAGATCGCCCGCGGAGAACTCCCAGCGCGTCGGCTCTTTCGCGATCCGCGCGTGGTAGCGGTCCTCGATCTCGGCCTCGACGTCCCACTGCAGGCTGTGGCCGCTGCCGGAGATCACGTAGACGGCTTCGTCGGCCATGTGCCAGTGCTTTCCCGACCGTCCGCCGGCCGGGATCTCCTGCTGATAGAGATCGAGGCTGTGCGTGCGCGCGTCGGTGCGCTCCTGGCTGAGGATCGAGCGGATCCGCCCGTCGCGCGTCGTCTCCCACTTCGTGTCGGACGGCTTGATGACCTTTTTCTTCGACTCCCACCCGGGCGTCCACAGCTGCGACCACTCCTCGCGCGGTCCGAAGCGCGACTGGTCCTCGAACGCGGCGGACCGTCCCTGCTGGATGAGCCCCAGCACCATCCAGGAGGTCTTCGCCTTCATCACGAGCGCGAGCGCGCGCTCGGTCGTCGAGCGGTTGTAGTGCTTGTGCTTGCTGTCGGTGTGGACGATGACGCAGTCGTCCTTCTCCCACTCGTAGCGCTTGCCGTCGTGGATCTCGTAGCCCTTGCCCTCGAGGATGTAGAAGTGCGCCTCGTTCTGGTGGCCGTGCCCGTGGTTCTCGCCGCCGGGCATCAGCTCGACGAAGTGGACCTGCAGCGTCTGGGTGAGGAACGGCTCATCACCCGGCCCGAGCATCCAGTACGTGCGCGACTTGTTCGCGTCGGAGTCGCCGGAGTGCCCCACCGTGGCGTCATCGGTGACGGTGCCGGCGCGGCGGATTCGTGGCGCGCTCCGCTGCAGCTCGCGGAACTTCCCCAGCCCGTACGTCTCCGAGCCGATGCCGCGCAGGAAGGTGCGGCCGTCCTCGCCCACTTGTGGCCTCCTCCAGACGTGTGAATCGATGCGCCTATGGCGGAGGTCCAATGGTATGACGTTTCGCGAGCCCGGCCGCCTCACGTGTCGCTGGACTCGAGACGGCGACCGCAAGCCAGCCGAGCAGGCTGAGGACGGCGATGATCTGGAACATCGCGGGGATCCCGAACACCGTGGCGATCGCGCCGCCGAGCGCGGGCCCCACGATCGTGCCGATGTCGAGGCCGGAGTTGTAGACGCCGGACGCAAGACCGACGTCACGACCCTCGGCGCGCAGCTCGGCGACCGTCGCGGCGCTCGTCGCGCGCAGCACCCCGCGGGCAAGACCGAGCACGATGAAGATCGGCACGAGGACGATCAGCGAGCTCGACAGCGGCAGCGCGAAGGTCGCGGCCGCCGACGCGACGACGGCGACGAGCGTGACGCGGTGGTAGTCGACCGACCGCAGCAGCAGGACGCCGGTCGAGCGGATGAAGATCGCGGAGCCGCTCTTGATCGCGCGGAGCACCCCGACCGTCGCGAGCGAGATGCCGATCGTCGGCGCGTACACGGGCCAGAAGGTGTCGACGCCGTCCATGAGCACGTTCAGGTAGACCACGATCACGAACGCCAGCCACACGCGGCGGTCGAGGCGCGCGCCCGCGGCGAGGAGCCCGCGCAGGCCGGTGCCACGGTCGGACACGAATGGCGCCGGCTCGACGCGTGGCAGCGTCAGCACCCCGGCGGCTGCGATGAGCGGCAGCGCGCCCATCACGCCCAGCGTCGCCGGGATCCCGATGGTGTCGGCGAGCCAGCCGCCGACGAGCGAGCCGAGCGCGTAGCCGGTCGAGTTCGCGGCCGTGTACCACGCCATCGACACCCCCGCGCGGCGACCACCGGCGAAGTCGATCGCGAGCGCGAGGCCGAGCGTCCCGAGGCTCCCGAACGCGAATCCGTGCAGCACGCTGAGCGCGGTGACCGCGAGCGGCTCGCCCGCGGCGAATGCGAATCCGCTCGTGGATATCGCGAACGCGACCAGAGCGATCGCGAACTGTCGCTTCACGAGCTCGGCGCGGTACGCCGCGCCGACGGGGATGCGCGAGACGAGCTGAAGGACGGCGATGAGCGACGTGAGCAGCCCGATGAGCGTGAGCGCGTACCCGTACGCCGCGAGGTACGGCGGATACGCGATCTCGACCGTGCCCTTCGTCATCGTGATCGCGGCGGAGATCGCGAGCACCGCGAGGAACGGTCGCGCGATGGTCGGCACGGTCGCGCATTATGTGAGCGTGCGCAGCGAGACGGTCGGCTTCTTCAGCGAGGGCGCGCGACTTCGCGGCTTCCTGCATCGACCCGCTGAGGGCGCGAAGCGGCTCCCGTTCATCGTGCAGGGCCCCGGCTGGCTCGGCCTTGCGGACGCGAAGCTCTACGTCCCGTACCACGAGGCGTTCAC
>JBIOUD010000223.1:0-3327 GCA_044866725.1 Candidatus Limnocylindria bacterium
ACGCGGTGTGGAAGCACCTCGAGTCAGGGCTCGCGGTGTACGCCACCGAGCGCGCCGCGGGTACGGTCCACGACGACATCGATCTGCTAACGAAGCGCGGCGTGAAGATCACGGAGACGCCGCCGGACGGCGCCGTCGCGATCGAACTCCACGACCTGGACCTGACGCGACTCGCGAGAGTGCTCGGACCGTTCGACGTCACGCTGCCGGCGACCATCGCGGTGGCCGCGCAGGACCACGGCTACTCACCGAAGCACTCCAACCGGCTGTTCCGCTTCGAGCACTGGCGCCGCTTCCTCGAGCCCGGCAGCACGCTGCTCAACCACATCTGGGTCACGCCGCCCGAGTACATGACGCGGCTGCTCGCGATCCAGAAGGACGCGCCCGGCGCGATCGTCGCGGACACGGGGCCGGCGGCGGTCCTTGGCGCTCTCGTGGACGAACGCGTCGCGAGCGAGGCGGAGCGCGGCGCGTGCATCGTGAACGTCGGGAACCAGCACACGCTCGCGCTCCTCGTGCGCGGCGAGGAGCTCTTCGGCGTCATGGAACATCACACGGAAGCGATGACGACGGAGAAGCTCGAGCGGCTCGTCGGCCGCCTCATCGCTGGCACGATCACGCACGACGAGGTGTTCGACGACGACGGGCACGGCGCTCTCGTCCTAGACGACTACCGCGCCACCGCTCCGTTCACCTTCATCGCGGTCACCGGACCGAATCGCGCGATGGCCAAGCCCCTCGGCTGGTATCTCGCCGCACCGCACGGGGCGATGATGCTCAGCGGCTCCTTCGGTCTCATCCGCGGCGTACGGGCGAAGTTCGCGATCGCGACGGCCGAGTAAGAAAGGACCCCGCCACGAGGCGGGGTCCTTCCGTAAAGGTGCCGGACAGAAGGGCTACTTCAGGAACTGCCGTAGCCATGGGTCCGCGAAGTAGATGGCGAAGGCGATCGCGGCGATCCACATCGGTCGGCTGACATCGGCCATCTTGCCGCTCGCCGCCTTGAGGATCACGTAGGTCACGAAGCCCGCGCCGATGCCGTTCGTGATCGAGTAGGTCAGCGGCATCACGAAGACGATGAGAAGGACCGCGAAACCGGTCGCGAAGTCCACGTTGCCGATCTTGTTCAGGTCCAAGATCGGTCGGAACATGAACCAGCCGACCAGCATGAGCACGCCCGCCGTTGCCTGTGGTGGTACGACGCCCGCGATCGAGGCGAGCGAGATCGAGAGCAGGAAGAGGACCGCGGTGACAAGACTAGCGAGCCCGGTCCGCGCTCCCTCTGCGACGCCCGCGCCCGACTCGATGTAGGTCGTGTTGCTGGAGGTGCCGAACACGCCGCCGAGTGCCGCTCCCGCGGAGTCCACCCAGAAGACGCGGTCGGCGCGATCGATGGTGCCGTTCGGCTTCAGCCAGCCGCCTTCGGCGGCGACCGAGGTCACCGTTCCGGCGGTGTCGAAGAAGTCGGTGAGCATGAGCGAGAAGATGACCAGGATCGCGACGAACACGCCGAGGCGGAATACCTCGATCAGGTAGAGCCCGTTCGCGCCGGAGCCGAAGAGTGCCCCGATGGTCGAGAAGTCCGGCGTCGCGAACCAGGTGGTCGGCATCACAGCGACGCCCGGGAGCGCCTTGTAGGTCGCGCCGCCCGTCGCGGCGTTCACAAGGAACGCGAGGATCGTCGCGCCGATGATGCCGAGGATGAGCGATCCCTTGATGCCGCGCGCGTAGAGGATCGCGGTGAGGATGAGCCCGCCGAGCGTGACGATCGCGGTGCCGCTGTTGAGGTTGCCGAGCGCGACCGGATCGGCGGGGTTCCCCGTCCCAACGGCGAGCCCGCCGTTGAAGAAGCCGATCGCGAAGATGAACGCGCCGATGCCCGCCCCGATCCCGAGCTTCAGAGGCATCGGGACCGCGTCGAGCAGCGCGCGCCGGACGCCGAGCGCCATGAGGATGAGGATCGCGACGCCTTCCAGCGCGACGACGCCCATCGCGCCCTGCCAGGAAAGTCCGGCTCCCTTTACGAGGCCGAACGCCACGACGGCGTTGATCCCGAGGCCGGCCGCGCCGGCGTACGGGTAGTTCGCGAAGAACGCCATGCCGCCGGTGAAGATCGCGGCCATGAGCGCGGTCGCCGCGACGCACGCGACGAACGGCACACCGGCTTGCGACAGGATCACCGCGTTCACGACGAGGATGTAAGACATGACGAGGTAGTTCGTGAGACCGCCACGGATCTCTGTGCCGATGGTCGAGCCTGCGGCCCGGACCTTGAACTGTCGCTCGATCCACGAGTCGTCAGCGCGCATCGCGCTGCTTCGTGCTGCCACTTTTCCCTCCCTTGCGTCAGGCGATGCAAGACGTGCTGGTCGCGCCACCTCCACCCGAGGTGCTCACACCGGCACGCGGGATGGTCCGAAGGGAAGCGCTCGGATTCTAGGAACGCGACGCCGCGGCGTCGAGACTCCCAACGAGCGTGGCGCCCGTGACGGCGCGCGCGACAGTTACAAACGCCGCGCGGACGGCGCCGGGCACATCGGCGTCCAGGAGGTCAATCACGTTGACCAAGCGCGTCATCAGGTCTGACGGCTCGAGCCCGAGCTGCGCGCGGAGCAGGTCTCGGTATGCCCGGAAGGCCCGCAGCGCCTCGGAGGTGTTCCCCTCGGCGAGGTGGACGGCGATCACCGCGCGATGCGCGCTCTCCCGGAGCGGCTCGCTCCGCATCCCCAGGAGCGCGACCTCGAGCGCCTCCGCATAACGGCCGGTGGAGACGAGCCGGTGGCTCAGGATCTCGATCGCATGCAGACGCAGCTGGCGCAGCCGCTCACGCTCGATGCGGACCCATTCGTCGTCCCAGTTGGCGAGAAGCTCGCCGGGCGCGAACGTCTCGTGGATGTCCCCGTCTTCGATCGGATGAGCGCTATCGCAGACGCGGCGCACCCAACGGACCATCTCGCGCGCGTCGACGCGGACGCCGGCGGCGAGCCGCAGCGTCCGCTGGGAGACGTCGACGAGTGAGGGGTCCTGCTGCCGGACGCGCCACAGAGCCGAGCGCAGGCTCCCCGCCGCGTGCTCGACGTTCGAGTCGAGCCAGAGAACGCTGGCGACGTGCCCACGATCGACAGGCCGTTCATTCAGCGCGAGGAATGCGAGGACGCGCTGCGCCGGCAGGGCGACGTCGAGGGCCCGGCCGTCGCGGCTCAGCTCGAACGCGCCCGCGAGACTCAGTCGGACCCCGGTCCGCTCCTCGATCGACATGACCACCCCCGACACTTGCTCACTCGTCGGTCCTACCCGGCCGCGCTTGAGTATTCGCGCAAGTGGCAG
>JBIOUD010000224.1:0-15028 GCA_044866725.1 Candidatus Limnocylindria bacterium
ACGGAGAACCGCGACAAGCTCGACCTCGTCGTGAGCAAGCTCATCGAGCAGGAGACGCTCGAGACCGACGAGTTCAACCGCCTGTTCAACGACGGCGACGAGGGCCTGCCGGTCGCGGCGGCCAGCGGGACCGACATGACGCCGCCGGGCGCGCCCGCTGGCGAGACGAAGCGCGAGAAGTCCGAGAAAGGCAAGGGTCCCCAGACCGCTCCGACGCCGGCGTAGCAACTCGCGCACTGGCGACCACGCTCGCGCGCGTTACAGACTCGTTACTCGCTTGCTCGCCACTCATAACGAGCGGCACGCGGCTTGCTTATCCGCTGTGCTGATATGGGCAAGTTGGTCGTCGCCACACGCGAGCGGTTCGACGCGAACGAAGGCATCCGCGTGGCTCTGCTCTCCGGCATCTCGTTCGTTCTTGGGCTGACGTTCCTCGCGCTGCTCATCGCCGACGAAGCACAAGCCGCCGGGTTCTAGCGCCAAAACATCCGACCAGAACATCGGATCGTCCGCCGCGCTCTTCGTCCCTGCCGCGCTAGCGTCCACGCGTGCGGCTCTTCATCGCGTTGCCGCTCCCGCCTGAGATCGCCGCGAGCGCGGCCGCGCTGCTCCCTCCGCTGCGCAGCCTCCGCCCGGTCAAACCCGACCTCCTCCATCTGACGCTCGCGTTCATCGGGCGCGTGCCCGCCGAGCAGCTCGACCTCGTCATTCGTGCGACGCGCGAGGCGGCGGCGGAAGGAAAGCCGTTCGCGGCAACGCTCGCGACGGCCGGCCGCTTCCCGCTCACCGGCAGGCCGCACGTCGTGTGGCTCGGGCTCACCGACGGCGCGTCCGAGAGCGCCAGCCTCGCGGCGGCCGTCCGCGCGGCGCTCGCGCGTCAGGGGATCCCGTTCGACGCGAAGCCGTTCCGTCCGCACGTCACGCTCGCCCGAGCGAAGGAGGGCGTCGACGCCCTGGAGGCGCGCGACATCAGCTCCGCGGTCGCGAAGCTCACGTTCGCGCCCCTTCGATTTCGCGTGGACGCCGTTCTCCCCATCGAGAGCGTCCTCTCGCCGAAGGGCCCGCGATACACTCCGCGCGCGACAGTGCCGCTTGGGGTGGATGGGTGACGCAGCAGGCTCGTGACGACATCCTCGACCGCGCTCTGACCGACCCCGCGTTCCGCGCGCTCCTCGCGCGCGACCCCGCGAAGGCCCTGGCCGGTTACGACCTCACGCCGGAGGAGCGCGCCGCGTTCGCGACCGGCACCGCACGCGCCGAGCGGCTCGAGCAGCGCATGTCGAAGTCGGACCTCGCGGCGGGCATCGCGATCAAGACCTCGTCGCCGCTCCTGAAGGTGCCGTCGGAGACCGCGAAGAAGCGCTAGTCCGCCGCAGCGCGCGCCGCGATCACCTCACCGAGGAACGGACCGACGAGCAGCGCCGCGAGCGTGAGCGCGAGCCCAAGCCCGGCGATCGGGATCAGCTCCGGCGCGAGGCGCCCCCGGAACACGCCATCGACGACGCCCGGCACGCCGGCGAGCACGACGACGCTCATGCCGACGACGTACGCGACCGCGGCCACGGCGTACAGGATGTAGCCCCGCTCCAGACGCGTCCGCGGGCCGCGCGGCCGGGCTGCGAGGTCGCGAAAGACGAAGCGGAGAGATTTGCGGCGCAAGGCGTTCACGTTCGCGAGGTCCTCGAGCACGTAGTAGCCGTCGAACTCGAGGAGCGGCGAGAGGTTGAAGGCGACCGACACCCAGTTGAGCACCGCGAGCCAGATCGCGACGTCCTGCGCGCGACCGGTCAGCGTGAGCGCGGCGAGACCGCAGACGCCGGCGAACGCGAAGTTGAAGAGCGGCCCCGCGGCGTTCACGCGGATCCGCCGTCGCGCGGGCAGGAGCCACGCGTCGGACGTATCGAGGTATACGACCGGCGTGAGCCAGAGGAGGCCGATGCCCGCCTTTCCGACGCGCCGTCCCTCGGCCTTCGCCGCGACCGCATGCGCGAGCTCGTGCCCGACGCCTGCGACGAGCAGACCGACGAACGCCACGAGCAGGCCGGCGATGCCGAACTCACCGGGTGACGACTGGCGGAAGTCGAAGGCCAGCGCGACGGCGCCGACCAGTCCGACGACGACCGCAGTCACGGCGCCCGCCCCTGTGAAGGCCCAGCCGATCGCGCGGTGCAGCGCGGCGGCGACGCCATCGGCGCTCCTCAGCTCGTAGCGCGGCGCGAGGATCGCGTCGAGGACGCGCAGGAGCCGCGCGTCGGGCTCGTCGCTCGCGATGCGCGGTGCGCTCACGAAGCCGGCGGCTTGCAGCGTGGCGATGGTCGCGAAGACGGAGGCGGGATCGAGCGCGCCGGTCCGCGCGAAGTGCAGCATGGTGAGGTCGCGAAGCGTGCGCTCGCCATCGATGTCCTCGTAGATCGCGAGCGCCTCCTTCGTGACCCTGATGTACGTGCTGCCGTCACGGTCGCGCAGGAGCACGGCCATTGGATCGTCCGGGGCGGGGGAGAGCACAGCTTCCCCAGCCCGCGTCGGGATGTGGCGCGACTGCATCGTCGTCTCGAGCCTGCGGACAAGGTCGCGATGCCGCTTCACGACCGAGCGCACCTCGCTGCCGCGCAACCGGAACGTGTCGACGGTGCCCAGGGCTCGCACGGTCGCCGTGCGCGACGTCCCGGTGAGCGCGGAGACCTCGCCGACGAACGAGCCGCTCCCAAGCCGGGCGAGCCTGCGATCGCCCCGCACGATCTCGACCTCGCCGGCACGGACAAGGTACGCGTCATCTCCGCGCTCGCCCTCGCGCATGAGCACGACGCCATCCTGGAAGGAGACGGCTTCGAGCTTCGCGGCGAGCGCCTCGATGGCCGCGGATGGGAGATCGGCGAACGGACTGGAGCGACGGAGGAAGTTGTTCCCCGTCCGGATCGCTGCGAACGACGCGAGCGCACGCGCGAACTCGGGTGAGCCCCCGGCGATGCTCGCGAATGCCTCTCGAGCGAGGCGGTAGGCGCTCACGCGCGTCGCCGCGGTCACCGTCGCGTTGCGGGTCGTGCCTGCGAGGAGCGCCATCTCGCCGACGAGCACCGGTGCCGACGGCGTCGCGACGATGGTCGGGGGCGTGCCCTGTGTCACACGGATGCGTCCGGAGACGACGGCGAACACGGCGTCCGCGGTCTCACCCTCGCGCACGAGCGCCTGGCGCGGGCGGAACGTGACGCGCTTCGCGTCGCGGAGGATGCGCGCTCGCGACGCCTCGTCGAGCCGGAGGAATGGTCCGAAATCGAGCGGGCCGGCCACGTCGGCAGGGTAACCAAGCGACCGAGGCAAGGTGCACGCAATAGGGCGCAAATGCTGTGAATGCGAAATTCCGACGCCTAGCATCGGGTTTTGGTCTGGGGAGGACCCGATGCGCCCGATCGCCGTCATTTACGAGAACGAAGCCTGGATGCGACCGCTCTTCGCCGCGCTCGCTGAGGACGGCGCGGACGTCGAGCGCGTGTTCGCGAACGACCTCGTCTTTGACCCGAGCGGGCCGGCGCCGGAGTGGTCTCTCGCCCTGAACAAAGTCTCCCCGTCCTCGTACGTGCGTGAGCACGCCCGCAGCATCGGGGTGACCCGCGAGTTCCTCCCGTTCCTTGAGAGCCGCGGCATCCCGGTCGTGAACGGCTCCCGCGCGTTCACGCTGGAGACCTCAAAAGCCAGGCAGCTGGTGCTGCTCTCGCAGCTCGGCATCCGCGCCCCGAAGTCTCGCGTCGTGACGGACGTCGGCCAGGTCGTCGACGCCGCCGCGGCGCTCACGTTCCCGATCATCGTGAAGCCGAACATCGGTGGGTCCGGCGCGCTCATGCGCCGCTTCGACGCGCCGGAGGAGCTTCGGGTGTCGCTCGGCTCCATCGGCCTTGGCCCGGATGGCACGGGCCTCGTGCAGGAGTTCCACGAGACGGTCGACGGCGCGATCCGTCGCGTCGAGTTCCTGGACGGCGAGTACCTCTACGCGATCAGGATCCACAACGCGGCGTCCCGCGACTTCAATCTGTGCCCCGCGGATATCTGCCAGGTCCCTGACGAGGCCGCGTCCGCCGAGTTCGACAACTGCGTCGTCGACGAGCAAGCCAAGCGCGCGCTCGAGATCGAGGCGTTCGATGCTCCCGGCGACATCATCGACGACGTCCTCCGGATCGGACGCGCTGGCGGGCTCGACGTCGGCGGTGTCGAGTACCTGGTCTCGGCACGGGATGGCTTGCCGTACGTCTACGACATCAACGCGCTCTCGAATTTCGTGACGGATGCGCCGCGCCTCGTCCGTTTCGATCCGCATGCGCGCTTTGCGCGCTGGCTCGTCGCGCGAAGCGACGTTCGTGAGGAGGTGCTCGCGTGACGCTCGTCCGCGTCGCCGATCCGTGGCGCGACACCGACGTGATCGACGCACGCGCGCCACGCACGAATCAGGCGATCGTCGGGACGCTGTCGCTCGTCGCCTTCGCAACCGGGTGGTGGCTGATCCTCGGGCTCCTCGCGGCGCAGCTCGCGATCGGCCTGCGCTTCGGACGGCAGTTCTGCCTTCCGTGCCTGCTTTACTTCAACGTCATCCAGCCGCGGTTCGGTGAAGGTCCGATCGAGGACAGCCGGCCGCCGCGCTTCGCGAACATCGTCGGCGTCGTCTTCCTGGGCAGCGCGACGCTCGCGCACGCGCTCGGTCTCCCCGCGGTCGGCTGGGGTCTCGGCCTCATCGTCGCCGCGCTCGCGCTCCTCGCCGCGGCGACGGGTCTCTGCGTCGGCTGCGAGATGTACCGGATCGGCGCGCGCCTCCGCGGCATCCGCGCAGGACGGATCACCCGCGTGGATCTCGCGGAGATCGGCGCCGAGAGGCAGGACGGCGAGACGCTGGTCCAGTTCACGCACCCGCTCTGCACGGATTGCCACACGCTCGAGCGTGAGCTCCGGTCGTCGGGCAGCCGCGTCGTGACCGTCGATGTCTCCCGCCGCCCCGAGCTCGCGCGCAAGTACGGCGTCGTGCTCGTGCCGACCGCGGTCGCGGTGGGGCCCGAGGGAGTCGTCATCCGCCGCATCGCGTGATACTTGCGGCGGTGGATGACCGCCGGTCTGCGAAGCTGCGCAAGATCGAAGAGGGCGTCGAGCGCTCCATCCGTGACCTCGCCGAGAGTGGCGGTCTGTCCGGGCTGCCGGGCGAGGGCAAACCACTACCAGACGACGGCGTCGGCACCGACGCGAGTTGGGCTGCGCGTCACGTGGTCAAACAGGCGAAGGCCGTCCCGGCTTGGGCCGAGCTGCGCCGAGATATCGACGAGCGCCGCGCGCGCATCCGCCGCCGGCTCATCGCACATCGCGAATGGCTGCACGACCGCACGCGGTTCATCGCCGAGCTGCCGGCGGATCGGATCCTCGATGCCACCCACGCGACCGCGACTCGCGATCTCCGGGTCCGCGCCGAGCTCGAGCACGCCGTGAGCGAGCTGAACGCGCTCATCCGACGCTACGACCTGCTGGTGGTGCCGGCGATGCAGCTCCCGCTCGTCACGCTCGAGCGGCTCGGGAGCGAGCCGGACTAACTACGCGGCCCGCTGATGCGGGAAGCGGACGGATGGCGGGCGGACGAGCCCGAGGCGGCGGAAGTTCGCGTAGGCGTAGCGATCGCACTGGATCTCGGCCGACGACCCCCAGCCGTGCGTCAGGTAGAGCCAGAAGTGGCAGAACTCGTGGAGGTACAGGAAGCGCAGCACGTCGCGCCGGGTCCGGAAGAGGACGTTGGGGACGCCGAGGGAGCCGAGGTCGACCCGCTCCCGGAAGGGGAAGAAGGGCTCCGGGACCTGCAGGACGATCTCCGGGTGGTCCCAGTAGGTGAAGGCCTGCAGGTGAGGGCTCGTGCGGTACCGCAGGGGCTTCACGGTCGTCGTGTAGCCGGTGGCCATGGGCAGCCCGCGGAGGACCTCCCGCACGCGGTTCGGGGCGTACCCGGGCAGGGTCGACCGGACCGCCATCGGCCCGAGGGGTCGCCCGGCGCCCGGAATGAGCCTCACCCAATCACTGTACGGAGGGCCCTGGCGCGCCCGAAGGTGGGCGCTCGGGTGGCCAAAAATGGGCCGTTTCGCTAGGATTCGGCCAAGCCGTCCGAGCGGGAACGAGTAGGCCCCGAGGACCCTGCAGCGAACCGGAGCGGGTGAGAGCCGGGAGGGTCGAAGAGGCGCGAATGGATCCCGCGAGGCGCTGGGACGAACGCCTCGGCCAGTAGCCCCAGCCGGAAGCCCGCCGTTACCAACGGGCGCTCCATAGAGGTGGAGGCAGAGGCTGGCGCAGCGATGCGACGGCAAGTTCGGGTGGCACCACGGCCCTCGTCCCGATGATGGGAGCGAGGGCTTTTTCTTTTCCCGAAGGGAGGGGACGTGGCGGTAGGCGCAGAAGAGCGGATCGAGCTCGTGCCGGTGATGGACGAGCGCCTTGCGGACCTCGAGACGCCGGTCTCGGCGTTCGCGAAGCTGCGCGCGCTCGGCGGCGCATTCCTGCTCGAGTCGGTCGAGGGCGGCGAGCGGATGGCGCGTTACTCGTTCATCGGCGTCGCGCCACGTGCGCAGCTGCACTTCTTCGCGGACGGGAGTGCGACGATCGAGCGCGAGGGGTCGACGCGCATCGAGCAGCTCGAGGCCGCCGACCTGATCGGGACGCTCCGCCGGGAGCTGGCGCGCTACGGCCGGCCGAGGATGCCCGGTCTCCCGCGGTTCAGCGGTGGCGCGGTCGGGTTCGTCGCGTACGAGGCCGCGCGTCGATTCGAGCGCTTGCCGCTCGCGGCGAACGACCCCTATGCGCCGTGGGGCATGCCCGACGCCGTGTTCGGCATCTACGACACGGTGGTCGCGTTCGATCATCTGCGTCACACGCTCACCGTGCTCGCGCACGACGATGCCGCGGCGCCCGGCGCGGCGTCCCAGACCATCGCGCGCATCTTCGCCGCGCTCGACGCGCCGCTTCCGGCGCTCGCGGCCGCGACAAGTCAGCCGAACCTCACCGCGAATGGGACGCTCGACGACTTTCAGGAGCGGGTGCGCCGCGCGCGCGAGCTCATCCTCGAGGGTGATTGCATCCAGATCGTCGTCGCGCAGCGATTCGACGTGCGGCCGGCACCCGAGCCACTGTCGCTCTATCGAGCGTTGCGGCACGTGAATCCCTCGCCGTACATGTTCCTCCTGGAGACCGCACCCGTGACGCTCGTGGGCGCGTCTCCCGAGCCGTTCGTGCGGGTGGAGGACCGCACCGTGGTGATGCATCCGATCGCGGGGACTCGGCCGCGCGGACGCGACGAGGCCGAGGACGCCGAACGCGAGAGCGAGCTGCGCACGAGCGAGAAGGAGCGCGCCGAGCACGTCATGCTCGTCGACCTCGCGCGCAACGACATCGGCCGCGTGTCGGCGCCGGGCACCGTGAAGGTGCGCGAGCTCATGCGCGTCGACCGCTTCTCGCATGTCATGCACCTCACCTCGGTCGTCGAGGGGAAGCTTGCCGACGGCCTCGACGCGCTCGACGCGTTCCGCGAGTGCTTCCCCGCGGGCACGGTGTCCGGCGCGCCGAAGATCCGAGCGATGGAGCGCATCGCCGAGCTCGAGAACGATCAACGCGGCCCATACGCCGGCGCGGTCGGCTACCTCGGATTCGACGGCGTGCTCGACACGTGCATCACGATCCGCACCGCCGCGATCCAGCGCGGCGTGTGCCGGATCGAGGCGGGCGCCGGGATCGTCGCAGACTCCGATCCGGCCGCCGAAGAGGCCGAGACGCGCGCGAAGGCCGGTGCGCTGCTGCGTGCGGTCGAGCTCGCATCGAGCGGAGCGCTGCGGTGAAGGTGCTCCTCGTCGACAACTACGACTCGTTCACGTACAACCTCGCGCAGGCGATGTCGTCGCTGGGCGCCGATGTGCGCGTGCTTCGCGCTGACGACCCGAAGCTCGACACCGCGCTCGCAGAACGCCCCGACCGGCTGGTCATCTCGCCGGGCCCGGGCCGCCCCGAGGTCGCCGGTCGCTCGCCCGCGCTCGTGCGCGAGGCGGCCGTGCGCGGGATCCCGACGCTCGGCGTCTGTCTCGGCCTCCAATGCGCGGCGATCGCGTTCGGCGCGCGCGTCGTCCGCGCGCCCGAGCCCCGCCATGGCAAGACGAGCCTCATCACGCACGATGGGAAAGGCGTGTTCGAGGGCGTGCCGCAGCGCACCGAGGCCACGCGGTACCACTCCTTGATGGTCGATGAGTCGACGCTCCCGCCTGAGGTCATCGTCACCGCACGGGCCGACGACGGCGTCGTCATGGGTCTGCGTCACACGAGCCTGCCGCTCGAGGCGGTGCAGTTCCATCCCGAGTCGGTGCTCACCGCCGACGGACTCTTGATGCTGGAGAACTTCCTTGGACGCACGTGAGGCGCTCGGCGCCGTCATCGACGGTCGCACGCTCACGCGCGCCGAGGCCGAGTCCGCCATGACGTCGGTCATGTCGGGCGAGGCCACGCCTGCGCAGCTCGCGGCGCTTGTGACCGCCCTGCGCATGCGCGGCGAGACGCCGGCGGAGATCGCCGGGTTCGCGTCGGTGATGCGCCGACAGGCGGTGCGCGTCGCGGTGACCGATGGCGCCATCGACGTCGTCGGGACCGGAGGAGATCGCTCGAACAGCATCAACATCTCGACGCTCTCGGCGATCGTCGCGGCGGCGGCCGACGCGCGGGTCGCGAAGCACGGCAACCGCGCCGCGTCGAGCGCGTGTGGCAGCGCCGACGTGCTCGAGGCGTTCGGTGTGAAGATCGACCTCGGACCCGATGGCGTCGCGTCATGCGTCGAGGAGGTCGGCGTCGGTTTCATGTTCGCGCCGCGCTACCACCCCGCGATGCGGCATGCCGGTCCGGTGCGCCGCGAGATCGGCATCCGCACGATCTTCAACCTCCTCGGCCCGCTCGCGAACCCGGCTGGCGTGCGTCGGTACGTGCTCGGCGTGCCCAGCGCGGCGATCGGCGAGACGATGGCGCGCGCGATGGCGGAGCTCGACGTGGTGCACGCGCTCGTCGTCCACGGGACCGACGGGCTCGACGAGATCTCGCCGTCGGCCGAGACGCGCACCTGGGAGATCCGGCGGGGCGAGGTGAGCGACGGGTCGCTCACGCCCGACGAGCTCGGACTCCAGCGCGCCGACCGTCGCGAGATCGTCGGGGGCGACGCCGCGACGAACGCGCGCATCGGTCACGAGATCCTCGGCGGCGCGAAGAACGGTGGCCGTACCGCCGTGCTCCTCACGGCGGGCGCGGCATGCTACGTCGCCGGCCGCGCTGAGAGCGTGCGCGAAGGGGTCACACTTGCGACGAAAGCGCTCGATTCGGGCGCGGCGCGCGAGCGGCTCGAGCGCTTCGTGGCGACCAGTCAGCGTCTCGCGCAGGAGGCGACGCCGGCATGACCGACTTCCTCGAGCAGGTCGTCGCGAGTCGCCGTGAATACGTGCGCGAGCGCCTTGCGCGCCGCGACGTGCCGCTGGACCTTCCGGACAACGTCTGGACGGGGACGCGCATGCCGATGAGCGGCGGGCGTCTGTCGGTGAACGGGATCGGCAACGCGTTCGATGCCGCGCTCACGCAGCGACGCCATCTCGGACGGCTCGCGGTCATCGCTGAGGTGAAGCGGATCTCGCCGGCTCTTGGCCGGCTCGCCCGCGCTTCCCTGGATGTCGCAGCACAGGCTGTTCAGTACGCGGCCGGCGGCGCGACCGCGATCTCGGTCCTCGTGGAACCGAAGTTCTGGGGTGGCTCGATCGGCGACCTCCGCGCCGTGCGTGAAGTGACGGGCCTCCCGATCCTCGCGAAGGACGTCGTGATCGACGAGTACCAGATCTACGAAGCGCGTTCGGCCGGCGCCGACGCGATCCTGCTGATCGCCGAGGTGCTCACTGACGACGAGATCCACCGCTTCCGGAAGCTCGCGGCCGATTTGTCGATGGGTACGCTCGTCGAGGCACACGAAGCCGTCGCGTTCGGCCGCGCGGCCGAGTCCGGTTCGATGATCGTCGGCGTGAACGCGCGGAACCTCCGGAGGCCCGAGGAGCTCGACATCGGACGCGTGCGTCAGCTCCACACGTTCGCGAAGAAGGGCCAGCTCCTCGTGGCCGAGTCGGGTATCACGAGCGCCGACGATGCGCGCCTTCTGCCATCGCGTGTCGACGCGATCCTCGTCGGGACGGCGCTGATGCGCGAGAGCGATCCAGCGCCGCTCGTGCAGGAGCTCGCTGCGATCCCGCGTCCGCCGACGGATCTGCCTTTCGTCGCGCCGGCGAGGGCGGTGCGCCGATGAGCGCGAAGGGCCGCTACGGGCGCTTCGGCGGGCAGTACCTGCCCGAGACGCTCATGCCCGCGGTGCACGAGCTCGAGCGCGCGTTCGAGGACGCGCGTCGCGACGAGGCGTTCGGGCACGAGCTCGATCGCATCCTGCGTGAGTGGGTCGGGCGTCCGACGCCGCTCACCGACGCGTCGCGCCTCGCGGCGGCCGTCGGCCTCCGTCGCGTGATGCTGAAGCGTGAGGATCTCGCGCATACCGGCGCGCACAAGATCAACAACGCGGTCGGGCAGGCGCTCCTCGCGAAGCGGATGGGGAAGACCCGCATCGTCGCGGAGACGGGTGCGGGTCAACACGGCGTCGCGAGCGCCGCGGCGTGCGCGCTGCTCGGCCTCGAATGCATCGTGTACATGGGCACCGAGGACATCCGCCGTCAGCGGCCGAATGTGTTCCGCATGAAGCTCCTCGGCGCAGAGGTCCGCGAGGTGGTCGCGGGCAGTCGCACGCTGAAAGACGCCGTGAACGAGGCGATCCGTGACTGGGTCACGAACGTGCGGACGACGTACTACCTGCTCGGCTCCGCCATCGGGCCGCATCCATATCCGGCGATGGTGCGCGAGCTCCAGTCGGTGATCGGGCGCGAGGCGCGCGAGCAACATCTCGAGCGCGTCGGAAAGCTGCCCGATCTCGTCGTCGCGTGCGTCGGTGGCGGGTCGAACGCGATCGGGACGTTCGCCGCGTTCCTCGACGACAGGGGTGTGAAGCTGCGCGGCGTCGAGGCCGGCGGTCTCGGCATCGCCACGCAGAGGCACGCGGCCTCGATCACCGGCGGCCGCGAAGGCGTGCTGCACGGGTCGCGCACGCTCGTCCTGCAGGACGACGATGGCCAGATCAGCGAGACGCACTCCGTCTCGGCTGGCCTCGACTATCCCGGGGTCGGCCCGGAGCACGCGGCACTCCACGAGCGCGGCCGCGTTGAGTACGTGTCGGTCACCGACGACGAGGCGCTCGAGGGGTTCGCGCTGCTCTCGCGGACCGAGGGGATCATCCCGGCGCTCGAGCCCGCGCACGCCATCGCCGACCTGCGCAACGTCCGGGCCGCGCATGGCGCCATCGACGTCCTCCTCTGCCTCTCCGGTCGCGGGGACAAAGACCTCGACACGGCGATGGAGCGCCTCGCCTGATGGCCGCGGGACACGATCGCCTCGAGCGCGCGTTCGCGAAGGCGCGAGCCGAGGACCGCATGGCCGTGGTCGTCTACCTCACCGTCGGCTTCCCCGACCGCGCCGCGACGTCCGCGCTCGCCCGCGCCGCGGTCGACGGCGGCGCCGACGTGATCGAGCTTGGGGTGCCGTTCTCGGATCCCCTCGCTGATGGGACGACGGTCCAGCGGGCCAGCGAGACCGCCCTGCGCGGGGGAGTGACGCTGGCGCACTGCATCGCGGAAGGCAGGGCGCTCGCGGCCGACCGTGACGCCGCCGTGCTCCTCATGGGGTACACGAACCCGTTCCTGCAGCACGGTTTCGCCCGCCTCGCGACGGACCTCGCTTCGGCGAACATCAGCGGCGTGATCGTTCCGGACATGCCTGCGGAGGAAAGCGCGGAGCTCGACGCCGCGTTCGCCGCGCGCGGCCTCGCCCGCATCGACCTCTACGCGCCGACGACGCCGGACGCTCGCCTCGCGCGGCTGCTCCCGTCGGCGCGCGGGTTCGTGTACTGCGTCGCGCTCACCGGAGTGACCGGCGCGCGCCGCGAGCTGAGCGAAGACGCGACCCTACTCGTGCGCCGCGTCCGCGCGCAGACGACGGTGCCGGTCGTCGTCGGCTTCGGCATCGCGACGCCAGCGCACGTGCGGTCGCTGCGCGGCGTGGCGGACGGCGTCGTCGTCGGCAGCGCGGCGCTCGACGCGATCGCGAGTGCGCCGGCTGCGGAACGCGCGTCCGCGCTCCGCGACTTCGTGCGCTCGCTCCACGACGCGGGTGCGCGAGTTGGTGCGGCATGAGCGCCGTCCGCGGTATCCGGGGCGCGACGACGGTGCGCTCGAACGACGCCCAGGCGATCGCCGGCGCAACGCTCGAGCTGCTCACCGCGCTGCGCGACCTCAACGGCCTTAAGCCCGAGGACATCGGCTACATCTGGTTCACGGTGACGCCGGACCTCGACGCGGCGTTCCCGGCGGACGCAGCGCGAGTCGGGCTTGGCTGGGTCGATGTCCCGCTCATCTGCGGCCGCGAGATCCCGGTCCCCGGCGCACTCGGTTCGTGCGTGCGCGTCCTCATCGCCTGGAATACCTCGAGGCACCAGCGTGAGGTCAAGCACGCCTTCATGAACGGCGCGCGGACGCTGCGCCCCGGGTGGGCGTACCCGCGTCGCGACCCGCAGTCCACCGCGTCCTACCCGGGACCGCGTCGCCGGGATGGAGAGGCCTCGGCCGAGGGTGAAAAGCGCTAGTGCTCGTCGTGATGAAGCGCGGCGCGACGCAGAAGGAGATCGACGCCGTCGTCGCGCGCATTCAGGAGTTCGGCATCACGCCGGTGCCGCTGCCCGGCGCGGAGCGCATGGCCATTGGCACATTCGGGTCGACGTCACGCGCAGCCGCGGAGGCGGTGGAGTCGCTCCCGGGTGTGGCCGAGGTCGTGCCCGTGAGCCGCCCGTTCAAGCTCGCGTCGCGCGAGGTCATCCCAAACGACACTCTCGTCCACATCGGCCCCGTGGCTGTCGGCGGGTCGGCGCCCGTGGCGATCATGGCCGGCCCCTGCTCGGTCGAGTCGCGCGAGCAGACCCTCGCGACCGCACGCGCGGTGCGCGCCGCGGGCGCGAGCGTGCTCCGCGGCGGCGCGTTCAAGCCGCGCTCGTCGCCGTACGCCTTCCGGGGACTCGGTGTCGATGGGCTCGCGCTCCTCGCGGAGGCACGTGACGAGACCGGCATCGCCGTCGTCACCGAGGTCCTGACGCCGGGCGACGTGGACGCGGTCGCGCGCGTCGCCGACTGCCTGCAGATCGGCGCGCGCAACATGCAGAACTACGCCCTGCTCGACGCGGTGGGAGAGCAGCCGAGGCCCGTCCTGTTGAAGCGCGGGATGTCCGCGACGATCGAGGAATTCCTCCTGTCGGCGGAGTACGTCCTCGCACGCGGGAACCGCAACGTCATCCTCTGCGAGCGCGGCATCCGCACGTTCGAGAAGTACACGCGCAACACGTTCGACGTGAACGCGATCCCGCTCCTGAAGCGGCTCACGCATCTGCCGGTCATCGCCGACCCGTCGCACGGGACGGGGAAGTGGTACCTCGTCGCTCCTGTCGGGCTCGCGGCGGTCGCGGCCGGCGCCGACGGTCTGCTCATCGAGGTCCATCCGAGTCCCGATCACGCGCTCTCGGACGGTTTCCAGTCGCTCACGTTCGAGAACTTCGCGTCGCTCGTCGCGCAGGTCGGCGCGGTCGCGCGTGCCATCGGACGCGCCGTCGGCGATCCGGCGCCCGCTTGAAGATCGGGGTCGTCGGCCTCGGGCTCATCGGCGGCTCGCTCGCGCTCGCGCTCCGCGACGGCCACGACGTTACGGGCTTCGACATCTCCCGCGAGACTCGTGACGCCGCGACTGCACGCGGGATCCGCGTGACCGAGCGCGCTGACGCGCTGCTCCCAGCGGACGCGGTGATCGTCGCGACGCCAATGATGGCCGTGCTGCCGACGCTCGCGGCGCTCGCGCCCGTCGCGAAGGGCGCGGTGCTTCTCGACACCGCGTCGGTCCGGGGGCCGGTCGAAGCCTTCGCGCGGGAGCACGACGGCGCTGCGATCGTCGGGATGCACCCGATGGCCGGTCGCAGCGCGCAGGGCTTCGCGGCCGCGGATCCCGCGATCCTCGCGCGCCGCCCGTTCCTCATCGTCCCCACGGCGCGCGCCGATGCCCGCGCGATGACCGTCGCGGGCGACATCGCGCGCGCGGCGGGCGGTACGCCGACGGTCGTCTCGGCGGCCGAGCACGACCGCATCGTGGCGACGATCTCGGCGCTGCCGCTCGCCGTCGCCGCGGCACTCGCCGTCGTCGGCGCGGAGACGGTCCCGCGCGCCGTGGACGTCGCTGGGCCGGGCTACCGCGACGCGACGCGTCTCGCGCTCACGCCGGTCGACCTCGGCGATGCGCTCCTCGCGGCGAACAGCGCGAACGTCATCGCGGCGATCGCACGTCTGCGCGCGGTCCTCGATGACCTCGAGCGCGCGATCGCGGAGCGGGACACTGCGGTGATCCGCGACGTCTTGGGTCGCGCCGCGTCAGCGCGTTCCGCGCTGGACTAGGCTCGTCACGTGCGAGTCATCTGGACGGCCGTCCGCGTGCTGGTCGTCCTCGCGGCGATCGTCACCATCAGCCTGACACCATTCTTCATCTCGTCCCCGAGCGGCACGACCATCGACACGACCGGCGCGATCATCGATGCCATCGCGCTCGCGCTCCTGGTCGCGTCGGCGTGGTCGCTGTGGCGCGATCGCGCGCGGCTGACCTAGATCCGAGCCAGCGGCTGGACCGCGCCGTCTCAGCGCGCTCCGCGCTGGGCGAGCTTCTCGCGATCCTTGTCCGGCAGCCGCAGCTCGACGTGGCCGCACGAGTCGCACGCGAGCACCTCGAGCTCGAGCGTCGACTCACCGAGCTCGGCCCAGTTCCCGAAGAGCAGATGCGCTGGTCCGCTCGTCCCGCCGATGCGAAAGTCCGGCGTGCCGAGGGAGACGAGCTC
>JBIOUD010000225.1:0-7081 GCA_044866725.1 Candidatus Limnocylindria bacterium
GGCACGCTCGTCGCGCTCGGCGTCGTCATCTTCGTGCTGTGGGTCGCGATGCGCGCGGCCAACGACGAGGAGATCGTGTAGATGAAGTTCCTTGTCTGCTTGAAGCAGGTGCCCGACTCGACCGTACGCGTGAAGGTCGGCTCGGACGGCAAGTCCATCGCGAGCGAGGGCGTCACCTGGTCGATCTCCCCGTACGACGAGTACGCCATCGAGCTCGCGCTCGAGCGCAAGGACGCCGACGCGAGCACGGTGGTGAGCGTCGTCACGGTCGGCTCCGCTCGCGCGCGCGATGCGCTGCGTCAGGCGCTTGCGATGGGCTGCGACGACGCGACGCTCGTGACCGCCCCCGACGATCTCGCGGGCCTCGATGTCGCGAAGGCGCTCGCCGCGGTCGTGAAGGACGCCAAGCCCGACGTGGTGCTCTGCGGGAAGCAGGCATCGGACGACGATCAGGGCCTCGTCGGCCCCGCTCTCGCTGAGGCGCTGGGCTGGCCGCACGTCGGCATGCTCACGAAGGTTGCGTTCGGGCCGGCGGGTGAGATCGACCTTTGGCGCGAGGTCGAGGGTGGCCACGAGGTGTGGAAGGCACAGCCGCCGGTCGTCGGCCTCGTGCACAAGTCCGACAAGGAGCCGCGCTACCCGAGCCTGCCCGGGATCATGAAGGCGAAGAAAAAGGAGATCCCAGAGAAGGATCTCGCCGCGCTCGGGGTCACGCCGGGGGCGCCGCGCATCGAGGTCAGCGCGATGGAGCCGCCGCCGCAGCGCGGCGGCGGGAAGATCTGGAGGCTGGACGGCGATCCGAAGGGTGTCGCCGAGCAGCTCGCGAAGGCGCTCCACGAGGAGGCGAAGGTCCTGTGAAGATCCTCGTGATCGCCGAGCGAAATGGCGCGCAAGTAAGACGGGTGTCGCAAGAGGTCGCGACGAAGGCGGCATCGTTCGGCGAGGTCGAGGTCGTCGCGGTGAAGGGCGAGCGGTACTCACCAGTAGCTTGGGCGGCGGCGGTTGCCGACAAGGTGAAGTCCGCCGACGCACGGCTCGTGCTCGTTGGCGCCACGCTCAACGGTCGCGACCTCGCATCGCGCACCGCGGCGAAGCTCGGCTGGGCGTACGCCGCGGATGTCACCGACCTCACGGTGAGCGGTGACGCAGCTCAGGCGAAGCGCCCGATGTACGCGGGCAAGATCCGAGCGACGATCAAGGTTCCGCTCCCCGCGGTCGTGTCGGTGCGAGCCGGCGCGTGGAACCTCCCCGCCGGTGCGTCCGCGCCGAGCGTGACCGACATCGACCCCGGCGCGGAAGACGCGCGCCTCACCTTCGACCGTTTCGAAGCCACGGCGACCGGCGGCAAGCGCGTCTCCCTCGCGGAGGCGCGCGCGATCGTCTCCGCGGGCCGCGGCATGAAGGGTCCGGAGAATTGGAAGCTCGTCGAGGAGCTCGCCGATGCGCTCGGCGCCGCGACCGGTGCGTCGCGCGCCGTGACGGACGCCGGTTGGCGCCCGAACGAGGAGCAGGTCGGGCAGACGGGGAAGACCGTGACGCCGGATCTGTACGTCGCGCTCGGGATCTCCGGCGCGATCCAGCACCTCGCCGGCATGACCTCGTCGAAGGTCATCGTCGCCGTGAACAAGGATCCCGACGCGGACATCTTCAAGATCGCCGACTACGGCGTCGTCGGCGACCTCTTCGAGTTCGTGCCCGCCTTCACCGAAGCGGTGAAGAAGGTCAAAGGGACCGGATGAACCTCGCGCCGAGCGAGACCGAGCGCGAGCTGGCGGCCGCGGTGCGGACGTGGGCCGATGACCTCGGCTTTCGCGTCGAACACGGCGAGCGCGAAGGCACGTTGCCGCTCGAGGTCGTTCGCGAGCTCGGCGATCTCGGTGTGCTCGGCATGACGGTCCCGGAGCGTGACGGCGGCCTCGGCGCGTCCAGCGTCGCGTTCGCCCTCGTGCTGGAGGAGCTCGCCGCGGCCTGGCCGTCGCTCGCCGTCGGTGTGTCGGTGAACTCGGGCATCGTCGCGGGCTCGATCGTGCGCTACGGCACCACCGAACAGCGCAGTCGCTGGCTCCCGCGCCTCATGAGCGGCGAGGGGCTGGGCGCGTTCGCGCTCACCGAGCCGGGGTCCGGGAGCGACGCGGCCGCGCTCGCGTCGACCGCGGTGCGCGACGGAGACGGGTGGCGTCTCACCGGGCGCAAGCAGTTCATCACGAGTGCGCGCTACGCGCCGCTCTTCATCGTGCTCGCGCGTGTGGGTCAGCGGGACGTCGCGGCACCGGCGCACCAGGGCATCACCGCGTTCATCGTGCCGAGTGACGCGCCGGGCCTGGTGGTCGGAGAAGCCGAGAGCAAGATGGGCCTGCGCGCTTCGGACACCAGCGCGGTCGTCCTCGATGAGACGCCCGTCGGCGCGGACGCCGTGCTCGGCGAGGTCGGCAAGGGCTTCCAGCTCGCGCTCGCCGGACTCGATGGCGGTCGCATCGGCATCGCCGCGCAGTCCGTCGGGATCGCGCGCGCCGCGCTCGAGCGCGCATCCGCGTACGGGAGAGGTCGAGAGCAGTTCGGCCGCCCGATCACCGCCTTCGAGGCGGTGCGGTTCGCGATCGCGGAGTCGCGGACGCAGATCGACGGCGCGCGCCTGCTCACGCACCGCGCGGCACGTCTGCGAGACCGCGGCGAGCGGTTCACGACGGAAGCGTCCATGGCGAAGCTCTACGCGAGCGAGGCTGCGCAGCGCATCACCTACAGCGCCCTCCAGATCTTCGGCGGGTACGGCTACATGTCGGAGTACGTCGTCGAGCGCTACACCCGGGACGCACGCGCAACGAGCCTGTACGAAGGGACGAGCGAGATCCAGCGCACGGTGATCGCGCGCTCGCTGATCGCGGCATGACCATCCAGAAGGACCGCACCGCCAAGGAGGACTGGATGGAGAACGTGTATGGCCCGGCGGTGAAGAAGCGCGCAGAGCGGAAGAAGTCGTTCACGACCATCTCGTCGGAGCCGGTCGAGCCGCTCTACACGCCGGACGACCTCGAAGGGTTCGACGCGGCGCGTGATCTCGGCGCGCCCGGAGAATTCCCGTACACGCGCGGCATCCACCCGGCGATGTACCGCAGCCGCCTCTGGACCATGCGCCAGTTCGCGGGCTTCGGCTCCGCCGAGGACACGAACGCGCGCTTCCACTACCTCCTGAAGCACGGCGTCACCGGACTCTCGACCGCGTTCGACATGCCGACGCTCATGGGTCGCGACGCCGACGACCCGCTTTCGCGCGGCGAGGTCGGACGCGAGGGTGTCGCGGTCTCGACCCTCCGCGACATGGAGATCCTCTTCGACAAGATCCCGGTCGACGAGGTGACGACCTCGATGACCATCAACGGCCCCGCATCGATCGTGTGGGCCCTGTACCTCGCGGCCGCGGAGAAGCGTGGCTACCCGCTGTCCGCGCTCGGCGGCACGATCCAGAACGATTGCCTCAAGGAGTACATCGCGCAGCGCGAGTGGATCGTCCCGGAGCGCGCGGCGATGGACCTCGTCGTCGACACGATGCGCTTCGGCGCTCGCGACGTGCCGAAGTGGAACAGCATCTCGGTGTCCGGCTACCACATCCGCGAGGCCGGAGCGACGGCCCTGCAGGAGCTCGCCTTCACGCTCATCGACGGGCTCGAGTATGTGAAGTGGGGCGTGGCGGCCGGCCTCGACGTGAATGAGTTCGTGCCGCGGATCAGCTTCTTCTTCGACGTCCACAACGACTTCTTCGAGGAGATCGCGAAGTTCCGCGCCGCGCGCCGAATCTGGGCGCGCGAGATGGAGAAGCGCTATCACCCGACGAACGAGCGCGCGCTGCAGCTGCGGACGCACGCGCAGACCGCGGGCGTGTCGCTCACCGCGCAGCAGCCGTACAACAACGTCGTGCGCGTCGCGCTCCAGGCGCTCGCGGCGGTGCTCGGCGGAACGCAGTCGCTCCACACGAACTCGCTCGACGAGACGTACGCGCTTCCGACCGAGGAGGCCGTCACGCTCGCGCTGCGAACGCAGCAGATCATCGCCCACGAGACCGGCGCGGCCGACACCGTCGACCCGCTCGGCGGCTCGTACTACCTCGAGCACCTCACCCAGCGGATGGAAGAGGGCTTCGAGCGCTATCTGCGCGAGATCGAGAGCTTCGGCGGCATGGTCGAGGCGGTCGAGCGCGGCTACCCGCAGCGCGAGATCACCGAGGCCTCGTTCCGATTCCAGGAGCAGGTGGAGTCCAAGGAGAAGCTCATCGTCGGCATCAATGCATACGCGACTACAGAAGAGGCCAAGGTCCCGATCCTCCAGATCGATCCGGAGGTAGAGAGGAAGCAGGTGGCCCGTCTCGAAGACGTGCGGAGGACGCGCGATGCCGGTCGCTGGCGTGAGGCCATGCAGCGACTGCGCGACGCCGCGACCGCCGCGAAGTCCTCGAAGCGGGCCGAGATGATGCCGGCCTTCCTCGAATGCGCCCGCAGTCAGGCGAGCGTGGGCGAGCAGGTGCGGGTGCTGAAGGAGGTCTTCGGTGAGTACCGAGACCCTGGCTACTTCTAGCGACGTCGGCGACCTCATCGCGCGCGTGGATAACGTCTACATCTCGGCCAAGTCGGTGTTCGACGCCTTCCCCGCGGACGCGGATCGTTGGGACACGAAATTGGCGTCTGGCATGACGCTGCGCGAGGTGCTCGCGCACCTCGCCGCGTGGGAAGAGTCAGTGCCGCCGCGCATCGAGCACGTCCTCGCGACCGGCTCCGAGCATCCGGACTTCAAGGACGACATCACCAACACGTTCAACGCGAGGGTCGCCGACGAGACGCGCGACACGCCGATCGACGATCTGAAGCTGCGGCTGGCGCGCTCTCACGCGGCCGTCGTCGCGCTACTCCGCTCGTTCGAGGGCCGCGAGATGCCCGCGCTCGCGCGGGACATCGTCGAGTGGAATACGACGAAGCACTACCCCGACCACTGGACGGACATGGGGGAGGTCCTGCAAGAGGCGAAGGACGTCGCGCGCGTCGTGAACGCCGGCTGGATCAACTTCCGGCTCGCGCTCATGTCTCTCGGCGAGGCCGGGCTCGAGGCGAAGACACGCGTCGGCTGGACATTCAAGGGAATGGCTGCGCACTGCGCCGGCTGGGAGAAGCTGACCGTCGACCGGCTGCGCACGCTCCGCGAAACGGGCGAGCAGAGCAGCTCGGGCCTCGACACCGACGAGTTCAACGCGCGGTTGGCCAGCGAGGCCGAGTCGAAGTCCGCGGCCGAAGTGCTGAGGGAGCTCGATGACGCGCACACGAAGATGGTCGAAGAGATCGAGAGCCTCACGCCGGAGCAGATCAAGGCGCACGACGGATGGGCCCTCGCGATCATCGCCGGCAACTCCTACGGCCATTACGGCGAGCACCACACCGAGCTCTTCGACGCCGTGCCGAAGAAGCCGGCGCAGCTCCTCGCGAAGATGCGCGAAGGCTGGCGCCCGTTCCGGCGCGCCGTGGCGCGCATGGGGCTGCGCCGCATGGGCGACACGACGTCGGCCGGATGGACGGCGAAGGCGATGCTCTCGCATCTCGCGAACTGGCTCGAGATCCTCGAGAGCATGCTGCCGTATCGCCTACGGGGCGAGCGCGGTCCACGCCACGACAACAAAGCCGAGAACGACAGGGAGCAGGCGGCGTCCGCGTCGCGTCCCGCGCACGAGGTCACAAAGCGCCTCGACGAGGCGTACACGAAGGTCGTGAAGCTCGTCGAAGGATTGCCGGCGGACGAGGATCTGCACTTCATGGCGATCCGCCTCATCGCGGGAGAGAGCTACGGCCACTTCTTCGAGCACCTACCCGAGATCGAGCCGTGGACGCCGAAGTCGAAGGCCGACGTCCTGCGCGACTACGACGCGGTGTGGAACGAGTTCCGCGCGAGGCTACGCGACGTGGGTCGGGCGCGACTCATGGAGGACACCCCTGCGGGATGGTCATATCGCGACATGTGCGCGCACGCCGCGAACTGGCTGCAGCAGGCCGTGACGGAGCTCGACGGCGCGGCCAAGACGTGGACGAGCGAGACGATCCTGGCGGAGAACGCGCGTGCGGTCGAGGCGCATCGACTCGTCGGCCCCGAGGCCATGCTTGACGAGCTCGACACGTCTGCGAAGCGGATGCGGGAACGCATCGCCAAGATCCCCGACGACCAGATCCTCGAGCCGAAGGTGTTCGGCATCGTCGCGTTCTACTCGTACCTCCACTGGGAGGAGCATCTGCACGAGGATCTCGGAGCGGTGTATTGAAGCGCCCGATCCGCGTCGTCGTCGCGAAGGCCGGCCTCGACGGTCACGACCGCGGGGCGAAGGTCGTGGCGCGCGCGCTCCGCGACGCCGGCATGGAGGTCATCTACACCGGGGTCCATCAGACACCGGAGCAGGTCGTGGAGACCGCGCTTCAGGAGGACGTCGACGCGATCGGCATCAGCCTCCTCTCGGGCGCGCACAACTACATCTTCCCGAGGGTCTCCGAGCTCATGAAGGAGAAGGGGATGACGGACGTGCTCCTGTTCGGGGGCGGCATCATCCCGGAGGCCGACGTGCCGGGCCTGCGGAAGGTCGGCGTGGAGCGGGTTTTCCCGCCCGGCGCCAGCTTGGAAGAGATCGTGCGGTACATCAACGAGACCGTCGGGAAGAAGCGCGGACAGCCAGTTGGCTAACTACGACGGCGGACCATTGACGCGAACACCGGCACAGCGTGAGGCGGGGACGGCGCGGGAGAACGAGGTCGCGAGCGACGTCGCGAGCTCGAACAGAAGGAGGCGTGGCATGGGACTGTTCGGCAACAAGAAGGACACACGGCCCGTTGACGAGGGGCTGGCGCAGCTGCTCGGGAGCGACGAGAAGACTGCGATCGAGTTCTGGAAGAAGCGCTTCGAGCTGACCGCAGCAGTGCCGAGCGAGGTCGCGCGCGTCGGGGCGCTGACGCCCCAGATACGCGAGCTCACCCGGGTCGACAACATGGAGGAGCGCAAGCGGCTCACACGCGCGCGCATCATCGCGTTCGCGCAGCTGCCCGCGGACCAGCGTCAGGCGGTC
>JBIOUD010000226.1:0-7671 GCA_044866725.1 Candidatus Limnocylindria bacterium
GCGAGGCGTACGTTTCGGGCGCTCTCACGAGCCTCGAGGACGGTGCCCGCACGCGTCTCTTCTACGAGCTGCTCGCCGAGGTCGTCGAGGCCTCGGGACTTCGCGCGTACCTGCCTCACCGCGTCACCGATCCCGTGACGACCGCACATCTCGACCCGCGCGCGGTGTACGACATCGATCGCGCGCACGTGACAGGGTCGCGGGTCGTCGTCGCGTACGCGGGCATCCCGTCGTTCGGCGTGGGGATCGAGGTCGAGCTGGCGCGGGAGCACGGCATCCCGGTCATCCTCGTCGTCGAGCGCGAGCGCACCGTGTCGCGCCTGCTCCTCGGGAACCCGGCCGTCGTCGAGGTCGTCCGTTTCAGCGACCTCGAAGGGCTGCGACGGGCGCTCATCGCCGCGCTCGAGCGCGTGCGCGAGGTCGCGCCCGGACAAGCGCAGGCGGTCTCGGACGACGTCGTGGTGCAGCGCTTCCTCGCCTCGCTCGGACAGGCGCGCCATCTGCCGGACGGCGAGGTCGCCGCGCTTCTGCGGATCGGCGAGCTCGACGGCGAGGCGTCGTCGGTCATCCGCGACGCCGTCGCGACGGGTCGCTTATTCGGCGCGGGCCTGCGTGACCTCGTGGGCCGCTACGCCCTGCGGGGCATGGACCTTGGCGTCTTCATCCTGCGCGACGTCCTCGAGAAGCCGCTCGCGGAGACCGCTCGGATGGTGGGGAGCGATCCGCGCGCCGCGAAGCGGCATCTCGAGGCGGCTCGCGCGAAGATCGGCCTGGCCGCGGACGCGAAGGTCGCCGACGTCGCACAATGGCTCGTGACCGAGCTCGTCGCGCCGCCGACGCGTGCGCTGCAGCTCCATCTTTTCGGTTCACGGGAGAGCAATGGGTAAAGGGCAGCGCAAACAGAAGACGACCGGCAAGCTTGGCTGGCGCAGCAAGAAGGCCAACCACGGGCGCAAGCCCGGGATGGGTCGAGGCAAGCGCAACTAAGCCCGCGTCGGCCGATCGTCAGCGTCTCATCGACGCGCCGGTGCTCAGCGCCGGCGCGTCGTCTTCTTTCTCGTGCTCGTCTTCTTTCGCGCTGAGGTCTTGCGCGTCGCGGTCTTCTTGCGCGCGGTCGACTTGCGAGCGGTCGACTTGCGCGCGGTCGTCTTGCGCTTCGTCGTCGCGCGTTTCGTCGCGGTCTTGCGCGTCGCGCGCTTCTTCGGCGCCGCCCTGCGCGCGGTCGTCTTGCGTCCCGCGGGCTTTCGCGCGGACGTCGCGCGTTTCGCGGGCGTCGCGGCGCTCATCTCGCTTGGCATCGCGGGCGGCGGCTGTGCCGGCTGCGCGGTCGGCCACACCGATCCGGGCTGCTGCTGTTGCTCGCTGGGCCAACCGGGACCGCGGTTCTCGTCGTTCATTCAATCCTCCGGGGATCTCCCTGCGCCGTGATAGCGAATCGCTCAGGTCGTCGCAACCATGGCATCACGAGATGAAGACTTCTCATCCGCGAGCAGCCGAACGAACACCTCGCTCGCGAGCAGCCGTCCGCGTGGCGTGAGCCGCGCGACCTCACCCGACCACCGCACTAGACCGAGGTCGGCGGACGCTCGGAGCGCCGTGCGAACGCGCTCGGCCCAGAGAGCGCCAAAGCGCGACCCATAGGCGTGTAGGTCGAGGCCCTCGTCGAGCCGCAACGCGAGCATCGCCGTGTCGGCCGCGTCGTCCGTGCTCGGATCGGCGATCCGGGGCGCGTCGCGCTCGATCGCCTCGACGTAGGCCACGAGCGCACCGGGGCGGCGCGACCGCTCGCCGGCAAGGTGGCTGTGCGCACCCATGCCGATCCCGAGCCACTCGCCGTTCCGCCAGTAGACGAGGTTGTGCGCGCAGCGCTTGTCCGGTCGCGCCCAGTTCGCGATCTCGTAGTGGCGGTAGCCCGCCGCCGCGAGCGCCCGCTCCGCGGTGCGGTACAGGCGCGCCATGCCCTCGTCGTCGGCCTGCCCGAGCGTCGCGCTCTGGCGCCAACGCAGCACGCTCTCCCACCCCGCGCCCGGCCAGTTCGCGACCGCCTCCTCGGCCTCGAGGGCCAGCTCCAGCGGGTAACAGGACATGTGGTCGGGTCCGAGGGCGATCGCGCCCGCCAGGTCGGCGCGCCACGTCTCGGCGTCCTGGCCCGCCCACCCGAAGATGAGGTCGAGGCTCACGTCCATGCCGAGCGAGCGGACCGCGTCGATCGCGACTCCGGTGTCCTCGGGCTGATGCGTGCGACCGAGGCTCCGCAGCCCCTCGGCCGACAGCGACTGCGCGCCGAGCGACACGCGCGTGATGCCCACCGCGCGCCACGCCTCGAGGCGCGCGCGGTCGAGCGTCGCGGGGTTCGCCTCGACCGTCGCCTCGACGAGCGCGAGGTCGAACGACTCGCGGAGCGCGGCGCCGAGCACCGCGATCTCGTCGGGCTCGAGGAGGCTCGGGGTGCCGCCGCCGACGTAGAGCGTGCGCGCCGAAGGCCGCTCGAGGCGCGCGCCCTCGCGCCGGATCTCGAGCGCGAGCGCGTCGAGGTAGCGGCCGCGCAGGCGCGTGGTCGCGGGTGCCGTCGCGAAGTCGCAGTACGGGCAGCGCGACGCGCAGAACGGGATGTGGACGTAGAGGCCGATCGCGCTCATCTGCGGATCCCGCCGAGCGGGTCGGGAAGCTCGGCGTCGTGCGAGAGCTCCGCGGTCTTCGCGAGGTCGACGAGCCACTCACGGGACTCGTGCACGAACGCGAGGAGGTGCGACGGCTTCCACGAGTCCTCTTCGACGACGCGCTCCTCGCCGAACTCCGGCAGGAGGAGCACGTACGCGGTGCCGCGGTCGACAAGGCGCGCGCCGGAGACGCCGTAGCCGCCGATCCGGTCCGCGCCGAGCGCGTCGAGCACCGACGCGCGCAGGGGTGCGACGACATCCCCGAGGCGCGAGTCCGCGCCGTCGCTCTCGACACCGGCCGCGACGCGGAGCGAGACGCCGGCGCGCGCGGCGTACAGGCCCTCGAGCAGCCCGCGCGTCTCGCGGGAGAGGCGCGTCCATATCGCCGCGGCGTCGCCCTCGAGCGCGGCCTGCAGGAACGCCGACGCGGCGTCCTGCGTCGGGTGCTCGAACTGGAACTTCGGCTGTTTCACGACTCGTCCTTGATGCGCAGCACGGCCAGGAAGGCCTCCTGCGGGATCTCGACCGATCCCACCATCTTCATGCGCTTCTTGCCTTCCTTCTGCTTCTCGAGGAGCTTCTTCTTGCGCGTGATGTCGCCGCCGTAGCACTTGGCGAGGACGTCCTTGCGTTTCGCCTTCACCGTCTCGCTCGAGATGACCTTGCCGCCGATCGCGGCCTGGATCCGCACGTCGAACATCTGCTTGGGGATGAGCTCGCGCAGCTTCTGCACGAGGATCCGGCCGACGAACTGCGCCCGCTCGCGGTGCACGATCACGGACAGCGCGTCGACGAGCGTGCCGGAGACGAGGATGTCGAGACGCACGAGATCCGCGGCGCGGTACTCGGCGAGCTCGTAGTCCATCGAGGCGTAGCCCTGCGAGCGGCTCTTCAGCTGGTCGTAGAACTCGACGATGACCTCGGACAGCGGGATCTCGTACTTGAGCATGGCGCGCGTCGGGTCGACGTAGGACATGTCCACGAGCGTGCCGCGCTTGGTCTGCGCGAGATCCATGATCGGACCGACGTGCGTCGTCGGGACGATGATCGTCGTGCGCATCCACGGCTCGCGGATCTCGGCGATCGTGCCTGGGTCCGGGAGCATCGCGGGGTTGTCGATCACGACCTCGTCGCCTCGCTGCGTGATGACGCGGTACTCGACCGAGGGCGACGTCGCGATGAGGTCCATGTCGTACTCGCGCTCGAGCCGCTCTTGGACGATCTCGAGGTGGAACAGCCCGAGGAAGCCGGCGCGGAACCCGAAGCCGAGCGCCTGCGACGTCTCCGGCTCGTAGATGAGCGACGCGTCGTTGAGACGGAGCTTCTCGAGCGCGTCGCGCAGCTCGGGGTAGTCCTCGGCGCGCTGCGGGTAGAAGCCCGCGAAGACCATCGGCTTCGCGGGGCGGTAGCCCGGAAGCGCTGACGCCGCCGGGCGATCCTCGAGCGTGAGCGTGTCGCCCACGCGCAGGTCCGCGACCGTCTTCAGGCCGGTCGCGGCGTAGCCCACCTCGCCCGCGAGGAGGCGCGGGACCGGACGCGGCTCGGGCGCGAAGACGCCGAGCTCGAGGAGCTCGCTCGACTTCTGCGTGGCCATCGGCAGGATGCGATCCGCGGAGGCGAGCGCGCCGTCGACGACGCGCACGTGCGCGACCACGCCCTTGTAGGTGTCGTAGTGGGAATCGAAGACGAGCGCACGGAGCGGAGCGGCCGGGTCGCCCTTCGGTGCGGGGACGCGCTCGACGATCGCGTTCAGCAGGTCCTCGACGCCCTGTCCGGTCTTGCCGGACGCGTACAGGATCTCGTCGTCCTTGAACCCAAGGGTGCTGCGCAGGTCCTCCTTCACGACATCGAGGTCGATCGCCGGGAGGTCGATCTTGTTGATGACCGGGATGACCTCGAGGCCCTGCTCGACCGCGAGGTACGCGTTCGCGAGCGTCTGCGCCTCGATGCCCTGTGACGCGTCCACCAGCAGGAGCGCGCCCTCGCACGCGGCGAGCGAGCGGCTCACTTCGTAGTTGAAGTCGACGTGGCCGGGGGTGTCGATGAGGTTCAGCTCGTAGATCTGGCCGTCGCGTCCAGGCCAGGCCATGCGGACGGCGCGGGCCTTGATCGTGACGCCGTGCTCGCGCTCGAGCTCCATCGAGTCGAGCATCTGCTCCTTCATCTGGCGCAGCGGCACGGTCTTCGTGAGCTCGATGAGCCGGTCGGAGAGAGTGGTCTTCCCGTGATCGACGTGCGCGATCACGCAGAAGTTCCGGATGCGCTGTTGAGGGTCGCTCACATGGTCAGCCTAGAAGGTGAGACCGCGGTGCGCGCCTTAGCCGCCGCCGGTCGCGCCGGCGACATCGCGCCGCTCGAACAGGTAGAACGCGACACCGATGAGGGCGACGGTGTAGGCCGCGAGGACGAGGATCGCGTGCGTCTCGTCGGGGAGCGTTCCCGCGCCCGGGACGCCGCCGGCCCCACCTCCGGTGAACGCGGTGATGTTCCGCACGAGGAAGAAGTCCGCGACGTTCTGGAACCAGCTGAAGAGCGAGGAGAAGAGCGCGATGATCAACTGCTCACCGACGTAATAGCCGAGCCCGACGGCCATGCCCGCCGCGGTCGAACGCGCGAAGACGGTGACGAAGGTCGTGAGCGCGATGTACGGGAGGATCGAGATCCACGCCTTCCCGAAGGCGCGCGCGATGTCCGCCCAGGCCGGTGGCGTGACGCCGGCGGCCGCGGGGGGCGCGCCGGCGAGGCTCCCGGCGATCGTGCTGCTGATCGCGACCGTGCCGAGCGCGATGGCGAGGTACAGGCCCGTGAGGAGCACGACCACGCCGAGCTTCGCGAGGAGGTACGTCCACCGTCCGGTGCCCTGCGTGAGCACGGAGCGCAGCGTCCCGGAGCCGTAGTCGATGCCGATGGCCGACGCGGTGAGGATCGCGAGGAGGATCAGCAGGAGCGACTGCAGGATGCTGAGCGCGCTCCGCAGGCTGCCTGGGAGCGTGAAGTTCTGGTACGCGCGCTCGAGGCGCGCCGGGAGCGTCGCCTGGGTCTGGCGGCACTGCGCCGTGAGGCCCGCGACGACCTGCGCGTCGAGGTCGGTCGGAACTCGTGCGGCGTCGCCCGAGAGCAGGTCGTTGCACGCGACCGTACGCGGGACACGGCCCTGCTGCTGCTGCAGCGACGCCGGGATCGTGAGCTCCCCGCCGGTGCTGCGCAGGTTCTGGTACGAGAAGTACTGGCCCCAGACCGCGAGCTGCGCGAACAGGATCGCGAAAGCGAGGAGGATCCAGAGCATCCAGCGGCGCTGGAGCTTGAACCACTCCCAGCGTGCGAGGTTCAGGGTCACGCCGGTCATGCCCTCGCCCTGCCCGTCTCGGGGTCGGTGTTCGTGACCTCCATGAAGAACTCCTCGAGCGACCGGTGGATCGGCGTGAGCTCGCGGACATGCACGTCCCACCGCGAGAGCTCGCGGCTGATCTCCCAGGAACGGTCCGCGGGCGCCTCCACCAGGAGATGCCCGTCCTCCGCGGCCACGCGCTCGACCCACGACAGCTCGCTGAGGATCGCTGTGGCGCGCGCGTCATCGGTGGTGCGCAGGCGCGCGGTGTCGTGCGAGCGCAGCAGCTCCTGGATCGTGCCCTGCGCGATGAGCTTGCCGCGCGAGAGCACCGCGACGTTGTCGCACACGAGCTCGGTCTCCGCGAGGAGGTGGCTCGAAAGGATGACGGTGCGGCTGCCGCGGCCGAGCTCGCGGATGAGCTCGCGCACCTCGACAACGCCGGCGGGGTCGAGGCCGTTCGTCGGCTCGTCGAGGAAGAGCAGCTCGGGATCACCGAGCAGCGCGCAAGCGATCCCCAGACGCTGCTTCATGCCGAGCGAGTACGTCGAGAACTTGCTATCGGCGCGCTTGCCGAGCTCGACGAGCTGGAGAAGGCGGTCGATGTCGGCAGGCACCCCGCGGCGCTTCACGCCCTGGAAGTACTTGAGATTCTGCCGACCGGTGAGGTACGGGTAGAAGGTCGGAGACTCGACCATCGCACCGACTTGCCGCAGCGTCTCGGGGTGGCGGGCCGGATCTCCGAAGATGCGCGCCTCACCCGACGTCGGGTGCACGAGGCCCAGGAGCATGCCCATCGTCGTCGTCTTTCCCGAGCCGTTCGGCCCGAGGAATCCGAAGACCCCGCCACGCGCGACGCGCAGAGAGAGCTTGTCGACGGCGAGCACCTCGCCATAGCGCTTGGTGAGGTCCTTCGTCTCGATGACGAAATCGGCTGTCTGCTGACCGTCGCGCACTGGGGACAGCGTATCGGTGCTCACTTCGCGCGCCGCATCCGCTCGAGCCCATCAAGGATCAGGTCGAGCCCGAACGCGAACTCGTGCTCGTCGTCGTGGTGCATCCCCTTGACCATCGCGGCGATCGCGGGGTAGTCACCGATCTTGATGACCGTGCTGAGCGCCTTCGCCTGTTCCGGACGGACCCCGTCCGAGAACGCCTCGTCATTGAACCCAAAGAGCCGCGACGCCACGAGATGGATCGCCGAGTGGATCAGCTCGGGCGCGAAACCGGCGTCGCGCAGGATGCCGACGACCCAGTCCATGTACCGCATGACGGCGGGACTTGGCGGCGCGCGCCGCGTGCCGAGGATCCCTGGACCCCACGGGTGACGCGCCATCACGGCGCGCGCCGCGAGCGCGCGGGCGCGCAGCGCCGCTCGCCAATCCGCGTTCCGCGAGGGCAATGGGATCTCGCCGAGGAGCACGTCGACCATCCCCGCGACGACGTCGTCCTTGTTCGACACGTGGTGGTAAAGAGACATCGCCTCGACGCCCAGCTCATCACCGAGGCGCCGCATCGTCACCGCGTCGAGGCCGTCCATGTCTGCGATGTCGATCGCCGCTCGCAGCACGCCATCTCTCGTGAGCGCGCCGCGGCCGCGGCCACCGGACCGCCGCCGGCGGGCCGGCTTTTGGGGCTTGACAGCCTTACGTTGTATGGCTATGTTCCTCTGCATCGGCTTAC
>JBIOUD010000227.1:0-8320 GCA_044866725.1 Candidatus Limnocylindria bacterium
CTCATCATCGTGAACAACGTCCGCGTCGCGGTGACCGCGTTCGTCGGCGGGCTCACCGCCGGCGCGCTCACGCTGTACATCCTCGCGTCGAACGGTGCGCTCCTCGGCACGATCTTCGCGGTCGTGCAGAGCTACGGCCTATCGGGAGGCCTGCTCGAGTTCATCGTCAGTCACGGCTTCCTCGAGCTCTCGTCGATCTTCCTCGCCGGCGGCGCGGGGCTCAGCCTGGCGTGGGCGATCCTCCGTCCGGGTGAGCGAAGCCGCCGGGACGCGCTGCGTCTTGCGGGCGCGCAGTCGACGCGCGTGATCCTCCTCGTGATCTTCGCGCTCGGGATCGCCGGGCTCATCGAGGGATTCGTCTCGCCGTCCGACGCGCCGACGCTCGTGAAGGTGTCGGTCGGCCTCGTGACCGGCGCGCTGCTGTGGGGCTACATAGCCCTAGGAGGCCGATCCAGCGAGCTTGCTCGCTGAGGCGGGCGCCGACGGGCTATGTGAGCGAAGCGATACATCCTGGTGATGGGCAGGTCTAGAGCAGCCGCTTCTTGAGCTCGAGATAGCGCTGGATCGTCGCGACCGTGAGCTTCTCCGCGGGCACGTCGATCACGTGCACGCCACGGCGTCTGAGCGTCGCGAGCGCACGCGCGCGTGCGTCGCGCACCTCCTGCGCGACGACGCGCTCGAACAACCCGGTCGTCGTCTCGGGGATGCGCGTCGCGGTCTCCTGCAGTAGCGGGTCCGCGAGGAGGCAGCACAGCACGAGGTTGTGGCCCGCGAGACGCGTGATCGCGGCGACGAGCGCCTTCGACGCCTCGTCGTCGACGAGATCGGTGAAGAGGACGACGAGCGAGCGGCGCCCGCCACGCGCGCGCAGGAACTCGAACGCCTTGCGGTAGTCGGGCTCGGTCGTCGTGACCTCGATGCGGCGCAGCTCCTCGGTGAGCTGGAGGAACTGCTGGCGCCCGCGGCGTGGGGGCGCGTAGCGGCGTACGTCATCGGCGAACCCGAGGAGCCCGACCTCGTCGCCCTTGGCGATAGCGACGTAGCAGAGCATGAGCGCCGTGTTCACCGCGTGATCGAGCTTCGTGAGCGCGCCGAGGGTGCTCGACATCATGCGGCCGGCGTCGAGCAGGATCTGGATGCGCTGCTGGCGCTCGGTCTCGTACTCGACCGTGATCGGCCTGCCGCGGCGCGCCGTCGCGGTCCAGGAAATTGAGCGCGGGTCGTCGTCGGGCACGTACTCGCGGAGCCGCTCGAAGATCGTGCCCGCGCCCGGGATGCGGGCGCGGCGCTGACCGGCGTCGTACGCGAGGCCGCGGCGCAGCGTGACCTCGTACCGGCGGATCTCGTGGAGGTCCGGGTAGACGTTGGCCGGCGCGGCCGTGGGCACGCGGTCTTGCAGCTCGATGAGGTCGAGCGGCCCGCGCACGCGCAGGTCGACGTTGCCGAACGCGAAGGAACCGCGATAGCGCGGCCGCGCGACGTACTCGACCTCCTGCTGCCCACCCGGCGCGACCTCGATGTCGAAGCGCCGCCGGTCCACCTGGAAGGACGGTGGCACATCGTCCGCGAACGCCGCGCGCAGCGGGCGCCCGAAGGGATTGCGGATGCGCAGCGCGACGTGGTTCGGCACGCCGATGGAGAGCTGCGGCTCGGAGATGCGCTCCACGGGGATCGTGCGCGGGCGCGGCGTCGCGATGACGTCGAGCGACGCGAGGACGATCGCGACCACGACGACGGCCGCCGCGAGGAGGCCGAAGAGCGGCGAGAGGAACGAGAGCGCCAAGGGGATGCCCGCCGCGGCCACAAGCGCGAGGAGCCGAGGTCGCGGGAGCGGGATGCGGGCTAGCGTGGGACGTCGAGGCGCGTGAGGACGCGCCGGCACACAGCATCCGCGTCCAGGCCCTCGATCTCCGCCTCGGCGCGCAGGACGATGCGGTGTCGCAGCGTTGGGACGGCGAGCGCCTTCACATCGTCGGGCGTCACGAAGTCGCGTCCATCGATAGCGGCCGCCGTCTTCGCGGCGCGCAGCAGGTGCACACCCGCACGCGGGCTCGCGCCGAGCATGAGGTCCTGCGACTTGCGCGACTCCTCGACGATCCGCGCGACGTAGTCGAGCACCGAGTCCTCGATCGTGACGCGCTCGACCTCGGCCGCGCACTGGTCGAGCGTGCCGGCGGCGAACGGTTCGAGCGTGTTCACCTCTGCGGAGGGCTGGCCCTTGTCGTGCGCGCGGAGGATCGCGCGCTCCTCGGCGGCCCCCGGGTACTTCACGATCGCTTTGAAGAGGAACCGGTCGAGCTCGGCCTCGGGCAGCGGGTATGTCCCCTCGTACTCGATCGGGTTCTGCGTCGCGAGCACGAGGAACGGCTTCGGCAGCGCGCGCGCCTCGCCCTCGAGCGTGACCTGCTTCTCCTCCATCGCCTCGAGGAGCGCGGCCTGCGCCTTCGCCGGCGCGCGGTTCACCTCGTCGGCGAGGACGACGTTCGCGAAGATCGGACCCTCCTTGATACGGAAGTTGCTCGTCGTGATCTCGTACACCGACGTGCCGGTGATGTCGCTCGGCATGAGGTCGGGCGTGAACTGGATGCGCTTGAACGTCCCGCCGATGAGTTGCGCGATGGTGCGCGCGAGGAGCGTCTTCGCGGTGCCGGGCACGCCCTCGATGAGCAGGTGGCCCCCGAGCACGAGCGCGATGAACGCGAGGCGGACCGTCTCGTCCTGGCCGATGACGATGCGGTGGACGTCGCGCGTGAAGCGCTCGGCGACCTCGCGCGTCGTCACGACGTGCGTCCGCCGGTGAGTCGTTCGATCTGCCGGACGCTACGGAGGAGCTGGTCTTCGCGCAAGGGGCGGATGAGCATGTCATCGAGGGCGCGCGCTTCCGCGGCGCGGGCTGAATTGGTCGCGGCGAGCGTCGCGACGACGCGCTCGAAGGGCAGCGCGGGATCGAGGCCGAGCTCGCGCGCGAGCCCCGTTCGCAGGTCGCTGCGGAGCCGTCGTCGCGCGATCTCGCCGCGCCCGGAACGGCGCACGAGCCCGGCGAAGCCGCGGATGAATTCGAGGCTCGATCGGGAGGGCCGCGTCTCGAGCGGGATCGGCGGACCGAGCCGTCGCCCCGACAGCGCCAGGTAGAGCAGTCCCGCGATCGTGACGAACGCGAGCGCCTGGCCAGGCGCGGTGCGCTGGACGAGCACGAGCACGTCGGCCGACGGGTGGAAGCCGTGGTGGTACTCGTCGAACGCGACGACGCTGCCGCCGAGCGCGAGCCGCACCAGCCCGAGCGCGAACGCGCCGTTGTCCTCGAGCCCGAGGTTCGCGGTGAGGAACGGCGCGAGGCTACCCACGACGTAGAAGAGCCCGCGCCGGCTCGCGCCCGCGACGGCGATCGGCCCGTTGCCGTCGGTCGCGAGGACGATGCGGCCGGGATCCGGGTCGAGCGTCACGCCACGGTCGACCGCGAGCGAGCGCGCGGGCGGATCCGCGAACGCGGCGTTCGCGAGCGGGTGCGCGCCGCTCAGCGCGATGCCGCCCGTGCCCACGCCGAACTGCGAGAGGACCGCGCGCTCGAAGAGGCCGATGTCGGTCGCGAGCACGAGGACGCCGCCGTCGTCGACGAACTGCTTGATGAGGGTCGCGTCCGCGGGTGTGATGACCTCGCTCGCGCCGAGGATGACGAGCACGGTCGCGTCGTCCGGGATCGCGAACGAGTCCCCCTCGATCGCCGTCGTTCTCGCACCCATCGCCTCGACGTAGCGCCGCAGCGCCGCTGCGCCGCCGCCGGTGTCGTCGTGGACCGACGCGCTCCGCGCGCCGCCGGTCGTGACGCCCGCGCCGCCCGCGGCGATCGCGACGGCCACCGTCGCCGCCAGGAGGAGGACCGCGAAGACGTAGATCGGGTTCAGCCGCCTCATGCGGCCACTCGCAGCGCGAGGTCGCGCGCGCGCGTCATGTCCTCGTCACCAGGCTCGCGCAGACCGAACCAGCTGCGCTCGTAGAGCGCGATGAGATCGCGCAGCTCCTTCGCCTGCGGGAGTGCGGCCGTCCGCAGGATGAGCTCGCCGTCGGTCAGCGAGGGGTCGTAGCGGATGACCTCACGCTGCGCGAGCGTCGTGAGCGCGTACAGGTAGAGCGCGTGGATCGCCTCGCGCTGCCGCCGCGCGGCCATCGCGGCGTCGGCCGCCGCGAGGTGTGCGCGCGGGTCGTTCTGCGACGCGGCCGATGCGGACGCGATGCTCGCGTCGGCGCGGATCCGTTCGCGCACGCCGCGGCCGAGCACCGCGACGATGAGGACGATGAGCGCGGCGCCGAGCAGGCCCACCGCGGGGAGGAGCCGCCACGGGTCGATCGACGGCATGCCGAGGCCCGAGAGGAGGCGCGCGATGAACTGGACGAGGACGTCGATGAAGCTCGCGGACGATTCCGCCGCGGCATAGTCGTCGACGATGTCATCCAGCCGCTCGCGCGCGACCCGCGCGTCGACCGGTCGGACCGAGCGCGAGGCGACGATCTGCGCGTCGATCATCTCGGCGATCCGGGCCGGATCGACGTTCCGGTCGATCGCGTCGAGGAGCTCGGTGTCCCGCATCGCGTAGGTCGTGCCGTCGGGCAGCGACAGGGCATCGGTACGCGCGAGGAGCGCGCGCGCCGCCGGGAGCGAGCGGTTCGTGATGAGGGCACGCGCTTGCGCGAGCCGCTGCTGATACGCGGTCGGCGTCAGTGTGTCGGCGCTCGCGATGGTCCCGCCGGCGACCCACAGGGCGAGCGCCAGCGCCGCGACGCGCCTCACGCGGTGCTCGGAAGCGCCTCGGCCGCGAGTTGCAGGTCGAATGCCTCTTTGCGTATGCGCATGTCGTAGTAGAAGAGCGCCAGGGCGGCCCAGGGGAGCGGCTCCCACGCGATCGTCCCTGCGGCGCCGACGAGGACCGCGGCGACGCGCCCGGCAGTGCTCTCGGTGAGGAACGCGCCGAGGAAGATCGCGCCGAGCAGCGCGCTGAGGATGATCTCGATGATGAGGAGCAGGACCATCACGCCGATGATCCGCCAGCGGCTGCCCGCGATGAGACGGAGCGATCGGCGCATCGCCGAGAACGGACCCGCGTCCTCGATGGCGGAGATCGTCGGCGCGAGAGCGAATGACGCGAGGAGCCAGATCGGCAGCACGAACGCCGCGACGACGATGAGGAAGCCGAGGATCGCGATCTGCGTGACGAACAGCGGGATCGCGCTCGCGAAGATCCCGGCGAGCCACACCACGACGATCGCGATGAAGAGCACAACGAGCGTCAGGATGAGCCGCGGGATGTCCGCGAGCGCGGCGCGCAGCGCACCGCCGACGGACACGGGACGACCGAGATAGGTGTTCGCGGCCGCGAAGGTGAGCGCGGCGATGCTGAGCGACTGCGGGATGATGCTGATGAAGCCGACGATCGTGTCGCCCGGCGCGCTGCGGTTCATCTGCTGCTGGAGCGCGGCGAGCATCTGCTGCGGGTCGTTGACGAATGCGAACTGATCGAAGTCGATGAACGCATTCGGCCACACGAGGCGCGCGCCCTGCGCGATGAGCACCGAGATGAGGTTCGGGATCGCCGACAGCGTGAGGAAGAGGAGCGGGCGCTGCCGGTACATGCGGAAGACCCGGTCGATGATGTCGCCGATGCCCAGCGGCTTGAGCTGGGTCGCCACCATCGGCTCCGTCGTCATCGCGTGAGAATGCTAGGGCGTCTCGGCGGTCGCGCCGACGGGTCCTCCTGTTGATCCCTCACCGAGACCGAGTCGCCGATAGAGGCGCGCGAGCGGTCCGGGCGCCCACCAGTTCACGCGTCCGAGAAGACGCATCGTCGCGGGCACGACGAGCGCACGCACGAGCGTGGCGTCGATGGCGACGGCGAGCGCCATGCCGAGACCGATCGCTTTGATGAGGAGGATCTCGGCGAGACCGAACGCGGCGAAGACGCCGACCATGATGGCTGCCGCGCCGGTGATGAGGCGGCCGCTCTTCTCGAGACCCTCCGCCACCGCATGCGTGTTGTCGCCGGTCCTGCGGTACTCCTCCTGGATGCGCGAGAGGAGCAGCACCTCGTAGTCCATCGAGAGTCCGAAGACGATGCAGAACATGATCACGGGCGTCGATGGGTCGATGGGCGAGGGCTCGAACCCGAGGAGCGACGCCCCGTGTCCTTCCTGGAACACCCACACGAGCGCCCCGAACGACGCGCTGATCGAGAGGAGGTTCATGACGACGGCCTTGAGCGGCAGCACGACGGATCCGAGCAGGAGGAAGAGCACGACGATGGTCGCGAGCATCACGAACGCGACCGCGCCGGGCGTCTTCGTGATGATGAAGTTCACCGTATCGAGGTCGATCGCCGTGAAGCCGGTCACGAGCTTCTCGCCGCCGGGCGGCGGCGCGAGCGCGCGGATCTGCCGCACGAGCTCGCGGGCCTGGTCGCTGTAGAGCGCGGGCGACGCCTCGACGTCGAAGAGCACGATGTGCTGCCCGACGGTCGACCGCAGCAGACCCTGGAGCTGCGCGGGCAGCCGTTCGCGCGGGATCGCGTACACCGCGGCGAGGTCGGGCAGGCCGAGCGCGCGCGGGTCGAAGGACACCGCGCTGTTCACCTTCACGACGTGCTCGAGCTTCGCAAGACGCTCCGACAGGTCGACGAGCTGCGGGATGCGCTGCGCCGACAGCGGATCGCCGTCCGGATAGTTCACGACCGCCTGGATGTGGTTCTGCCCCGCGCCCGGGAAGTCCGAGAGGAGCCTGTCGTATGCGGCCCGCGACTCCTCATGGAGCGGGAGCGTCCGCACGTCGCTCGTCGCGAGACGGATATGCAGGAACGGGGAGCCGGCAAGGAGGATCAGCGCCACGACCGGAAGGAGCACGAGGAGTGGGCGACGCATGACCCCCGTGGCGATGGTGTGCCACCAGCCGCGCCCGTTCGCGTCGGGCTGGAGGAAGGGGAGCTTCCCCGCCTCAAGTCGGGTGCCGAGGAGCGCGAGCAGGGCCGGAAGGAACGTGAGGCCGTAGAGGACCGCGCTCGCGACGACCACGGCGCCGGAGAGTCCCATCGAGGGCAGGAACGTGCCCTCGTAGAAGAGCATCCCCGCAAGGCCGATCGCGACGGTGATGCCGGAGAACGTGACGGCGCGGCCAGACGTGGCCATCGCGATCGCGAGCGCCGTACGCGCGTCGCGCGTACGGCGGAGCTCTTCGCGGAAGCGACTCGTGACGAAGAGCGAGTAGTCGATCGCGACGCCGAGCCCGATGAGCGTGACGACGTTCTGCGCGTAGACCGAAACGTTCGTGACGTGCGTGAGCAGGTACATGCCCGCGACGCCGCTCATCACCGCGAGCGCGCCGACGCCGAGCGGCACGAGCGCCGCGACGATCGTTCCGAAGACGAAGACGAGGAGGATGAGCGCGAGCGGAAGCGCGACGACCTCGGCGCGCTGCAGGTCCGCGAGGAGCACGGCGTTGAAGCCGTTGTTGATGGCGAGGATGCCGGTCGCCTGCACAGCGATCCTGTCGGAGCGGACCTTGGCGCGGAGCTCCGGGTAGTAGTCGCGCGCGATCTCGATGACGTCCTTCACTGCGACGTCGACCGCGACGGCATGACCGTCCTTCGACACCTGGCTCGGTAACCCGGCCGAGTCGTACGGGGTGCTGATGGAGTCGATGCGCGTGTCCGCTCTGAGGTCTTTCAGCGAGTCGGTGACCGCGGTCTGGAACTCAGCGGTGTTCCACATGAGCGTCGGCGACGAGTAGATGAGCGTGAACGTGGAGCCGCCGGCGCGCGGCAGCTCGCGCTCGATGAGCTTCGAGGCGCGGCCGGATTCGGCGGTCTCGATGAAGCCGCCGCTCTCCAGCTTCCCGCCCTGGCTCGCGATCGCACCCGACGCGATGAGCAGGGCGATCGAAATGAGGAGCACCGGCCAGCGGAAGCGATAGACGAAGTGACCCCAGGCCGTGAACAAGCGGACCCTCCCGTCCTCTGATCGCGGTCGACGAGCAAGCGTAGAGGCGAAGTGACGTCGGTGCGAGAATTGATGGAGACGGGGTGTAGCTCAGCTTGGTAGAGCGCTGCTTTTGGGAAGCAGAGGATTCGGCGGTTCGAGTCCGCCCACCCCGACTGGTTAGTTCGAAGGGCGGCGCGTTGCTCGTCTAACCGTGCGCAAGACGTGGCAGTTCGCGCACACGAGCTCACACTTCTTAAGCTCTTCGAGGATCCATGGCCGCGAGTGGTGCCCAAGCATCGTTCCGATTTCCCCAGCCTTTTCGAACTGCGGCAAGTGATCCCAATGCATCACGAACACGGGG
>JBIOUD010000228.1:0-5428 GCA_044866725.1 Candidatus Limnocylindria bacterium
TCGACCGCTCGATGGATGAGGCCGCGACGAGCCTCGGCGCCTCGAGCCTGCGAGGCTTTCGCGACGTGCTGATCCCCATGCTCGGCGGCTCGCTGCGGGTCGGGTTCGTGACGACGTTCGTGCGCGCGGTCACGACGCTCTCTGTCGTCATCTTCCTGTTCACCCCGTCGTCGACCGTCGCGACGATCCGCATCTACCAGCTGGTCAACGATCTCAACTTCGGCGCCGCCACGGCCTTCACCGTCGCCGACATCGGCATGGCCATCGCCGCGCTCAGCGTCATCGCGTTGCTCGCGCGCGGTCGCGTCGCGCTCGGTGCGGCCCGTGCTTAGAGGTCCGACGCCGAGCGCCGGCTCCAGCGCTCCTCCCTCCGGATCGGCGCACCTGAAGCTCGAACACGTCACGAAGAAGTTCGGCGACGTCGCCGCGGTGGACGACGTGTCGTTCGAGATCCCGCGCGGGTCGTTCGCGACGCTCCTCGGCCCGTCCGGCTGCGGGAAGACGACGACGCTCCGCATGATCGCGGGCTTCTACGACCCGGACCACGGCGACATCATCCTCGGTGGGAAACGCATCAACGAGCTCCCGGCGCACCGACGCGGCACTGCGATGGTCTTCCAGGACTACGCGCTCTTCCCGCACATGACCGTGCGCGGGAACGTCTCGTACGGACTCCGCCTCGCGAACGTGCCCGCGACGGAGCGCGATCGACGTGTGAATGAGACGCTCGACTTCGTCGGTCTCGGACAGCTCGGTGAGCGCTGGCCGAACCAGCTGTCGGGCGGTCAGCAACAGCGTGTCGCCGTCGCGCGCGCTCTCGTGCTGCGCCCGGAGATCCTCCTCCTCGACGAGCCGCTCTCCAATCTCGACGCGAAGCTGCGCGTGCAGCTGCGCTGGGAGCTCCGGACGCTCCAGCAGCAGCTGAAGATGACGTTCGTCTACGTGACCCACGACCAGGACGAGGCCCTGTCGCTCTCGGACTGGATCGCGGTCATGAACGCCGGCAAGGTCGAGCAGCACGGCTCGCCGTGGGAGATCTACTACCGGCCGCGGACCGCGTTCCTCGCCGACTTCGTGGGCGCCGTCAATCTCGTCCCCGGAACGATCCGCGAGATCGCCGGCGGGCAGGCCGTCGTCGCGTTCGGGGAGCGGACGATGCGAGTCCCCGTGCCGCCGGACACGGCTCTGCGCTCCGGCGACGACGTGAAGATCTGCGTCCGGCCCGAGGCGCTCGGGCTCCTGCCGCCCGGGGCGCAGGCCGACGGCGCTGCGCTGCCTGGGCGTGTGGCGCGCAAGGCGTTCCTCGGCGATCTCATGCGCTACTGGGTCACGGTGGACGGCCGCGAGTGGCTCGTCGATCAGCCCGATCCCGGCGCGAGCACTCCGTATGACGGCGACATCTCCGTGCAGATCCGCCCCGAGCGCGTCCACCTCATCGCGTAGTCGCGTCACGGCATCTCCCTCCGCGCGTTGAGGACGCAGCCGATGCGGACCCTCTCACGAGCTCTCCTCCTCGCCGCACTCGCGCTGCCGTCGCTCACCGCGTGCGTCGGGCATCTCAGCGTCGACGCGAACATCGGCGTCGAGCCGCGCCTGCTCCTTCCGGGCGGGGTCATGACCATCGAGCTCGCGCTCGAGGGCCAGGGGCTCCTCGCGAACACGGTGCGCGATCAAGTCTCGCCCGAGGGTTTCGCCGAGAAGGGCGCCGGCTTCGCGTGGCAGGTCACGGACACCTCGGACGGCGAGACGCTCCGGGTGAAGGCCATGTCCCGTCGAGAGGTCGACGGCTCGTTCGACGCGGCGTCACTGCCGGGAACGTCCCTCAGCGACCTGCGGCTCGACGTCGCCGACTACCTCGTCTTCCGCACGTACCGCCTCCACGTCGCGCTCCCGATGGACGGCGCCGCCGCGGGCGGCGACGCGCTCTCGAGGCAGACCGCCGCCGCGGCCCTCGCCGCGGTCCGCTACGACTGGTCGGTCACCCTGCCGGGGTCGATCCGCTCCACGAACGGCGTCGTCTCCAGCACGTCGGGGAAGGCGCTCTGGCACATCGACGTCGCCTCGCAGCGCACGCACACGCTCGACGCCGAGTCGCTGTATGTGGACGTGCCGCGCATCGCGCTGATGCTCGGGATCCTCGGTGCAGCGCTCGCCATCCGGCTCCGCCGCCGGACCGCGGCGCCGGTGCCCGTGGAGGTCCCGGTCGTCGTTTAGACGGACAGCTCGAGTCCGTCGGTCGCGTACTCGAGCTCCATCTCGGGGAGATGCGCGAGGCTCGTCGCGCCGAGGTGCGTGAGGACGATGCGTTTGCACCCGAGCTGCGCGCGGTTCCGCATGAGCGTGCGGTAGGAGACGTGCGCGGGCTCGTCGATGTCCCAGTTCGTCGCCTCGCAGATGAACAGGTCCGCGCCGCGCGATACGTGCGGCAGGTGCTCGCTCCAGGTCGCGTCGCCCGAGTAGGCGATGAGCGTGCCGCCGATGCGCACCCGCACTCCGTGAGGGTCGGACTCGGCGACGTGTCGGACCGGCAGCGCGCTCACGTTCGCGCCCCCGATCGCGGTCTCGTCCGCGCCGAAGACCACGACGCGGACGTCGAACGCGGGCTGGCCGATCTTGCCGAAGAAGTCGGGGTACAGCGACTGCTCGGCACCGCGAAGCCGGCCGACGAGGTCGCGTGGCCCGAGGATGGTGAGGGGCCGCTTCCGTCCGGCGTAGTGCTGCTGCACGATGAGGTAGGGGATCCCGCCGAAGTGATCGCCGTGCAGGTGTGAGATCGCGATCGCGTCGATCGAATCAGCGACCTTCGCGCGCGTGAGCGCCGGCAGCGCCGATCCGCCGCAGTCGAGCAGCAGGGACACGCGCGGCGCCACGAGGTGGATGCACGCGTGCGAGCGCCCGCCGTCCGCGAACGCGTTGCCGCTCCCGAAGAATCGCACCGCGACGGTCACGCGCACGGCCCCAGAGCGGCCTCTCGCCTCAAGTGATCTCCGACAGCTTCACGGTGCGACGCTCGCGCCACGACTTGCCGGCGGCCTCGCCGACGCGCAGCGCCTCGAGTGCGTCGGCGGCGGTGCACAGGTTCGGAGCCTCGCCGCGCGCGAACCGCAGGAAGTACGCGAGCTCGGCCTTGTACGCCTCGCCGAAACGCACGAAGAACGACGGGTACGCCGGCCCCGCGAGCTTGGGCGCGTCCTTCTCGACCGAGCGCCACGGTGTGCGCGGATCGATGCCGATCGCGAGCGTGTCCTTCGCGGCGTGGATCTCGACGTGGATGTCGTAGCCGGCCTCGTTGTGGCGCAGCCCGGTGATGAGTCCCATCGCGCCACCGCGCAGCTTCACGAGCACGGCCGACGTCGCGACATCGTTCATCGCCTCGTACTGCGGCGCGCCGAGCGTCGAACCTGTCGCGGTGACCTCGTCGACCTCATCGGCGAAGAGGTAGCGCGTGATGTCGAAGTCGTGGATGAGCTGATCCTTGAACTGCCCGCCCGACGTCGCGATGTACGCATCGGGCGGCGGGAGCCGGTCGCAGCTCACCATGACGAACGAGTACACCGGGCCGAGCTTTCCGCCGTCGAGCGCCTCGCGCGCCGCGCGATAGCCGGCATCGAAGCGGCGCTGGAAGCCGATCTGCAGACGGCCCCTCGTCTTCTCGACGTGCGCGACGATGTCCTTCGTCTCGGGGATCCCGATCGCGATCGGCTTCTCGCAGAACGTCGCGATCCCCGCGTCGAGGCAGCGGCGGATGATCGGCGCGTGTGTGTCCGTTGGCGTCACGACGACGGCAGCGTCGACCCTGTCGAGCGCGGCGTCGACGCTCGCGACGGCGGTCGCACCGACGTCCTTCGCGACGCTCTGCGCGCGCGCCGCGTCGGCGTCGTAGACCTTGAGCTCGGTCACCTCTTTCAGCGCGCGCAGCGTGGCCGCGTGCGCGGCCCCCAGCCGACCGACGCCGAGCAGACCGATACGCACCCTTCTCACCTCCGCGATCGTGCTGGGACCCGCGACGGACGTTAGCGTACGGTCATGAGACTCGCCGCGGCTCCGATCTCCTGGGGCGTGTGTGAGGTACCGGGGTGGGGACATCAGCTCGATCGCGATCGCGTGCTCGATGACGCCGCGCGTCTGGGACTGCGAGAGATCGAGGCCGGCCCGCCGGGGTTCCTCCCAAACGACCCGCGCGATGCGCTGGCCGTGCTCGCGCGTCACGATGTACGGGTCATCGGCGGCTTCGTGACCGCTGTGCTCCATCGAGCGGACCGGCTCGACGCGGAGCTCGCCTCGCTCGACCGGCAGGCGAAGTGGCTCGCGGACCTCGGCTCAGAGATCGTCGTGCTCGCGGCGGCGACCGGACGCGATGGCTACGACGCGCCGGCGACGCCGTCCGATGAGGAGTGGCGGACGCTGCTCTCGGCGCTCCCGCGCGCGGTGGAGGTCTCGCGAGCACGCGGGCTCGACACCGCACTCCACCCGCACGTCGGCACCGTGATCGAGACGCGCGCGGCGATCGATCGCGTGCTCGATGACAGTGACGTGCCCCTCTGCCTCGACACCGGCCACGTCTTCGTCGGCGGCGCGGATCCGACGAAGATCGCGCGCGACCATCCTCGCCGCATCCGTCACGTGCATCTCAAGGATGCGGACGCGGGTCTCGCCGCGGCGGTCCGCGAGCGGCGCGTCGGATACGCCGATGCCGTGAAGCGTGGTCTCTTCCGGTCGCTTGGTGACGGCGGCGCCGGCATCGCGGACGTGCTTCGCGCGCTCGCGGCCGCCGGCTACGCGGGCTGGGGTGTGCTCGAGCAGGACATCGCGCTCGCGGGGCCACCGACGGAGGCGAACGACCCGGCGCGCGATGTCGCGCGCTCGCGGGACTTCGCGCGAGCGCATGCCTGAGTACGACGTCATCACGATGGGTCGGGTCTCGGTGGACCTGTACCCGGAACAACTTGGAGTTCCACTCGCGAAGGTCTCGACGTTCGCGAAGTCGCTCGGCGGCAGCGCGACGAACGTCGCGGTCGCGGCCGCGCGTCTCGGGCACGATGCCGCCGTCATCACGAAGGTCGGCGCCGACGGCTTCGGCGAGTACGTTCGCCAGGCGCTCGGCATGTTCGGCGTCGATGCGCGCTTCGTCGGGACCGACCAGAAGCTGCGCACGCCGCTCGTGTTCTGCGAGATCTACCCTCCCGATCGCTTCCCGCTGCTCTTCTATCGCGAGCCGACCGCGCCGGACATGACGATCACGACGGCCGAGGTCCCGAAGGACGCGATCCGCGACGCGGCGCTGTTCTGGACGACCGGGACCGGCCTCTCCGCCGAGCCGAGCCGCGCGGCGACGCTCGCGGCGCTCGATGCGGCGCGCGGGCTGCGCGTCCATGACCTCGATCACCGCGCCTCGCTGTGGCCGACCGGAGAGGATCCGCGCCGGTGG
>JBIOUD010000229.1:0-3215 GCA_044866725.1 Candidatus Limnocylindria bacterium
TGCGTCGCGCCGCGGTACTTGTGACCGCGGCTGCACGTCTTCCAGCCGCCGGTGTTCTGTTTCTCCGTCATGACGTCGTCCGCGTCGCCGGTCGCGAGGCCAGGCCGATCGCGGTCGAGATGATGAGCGGAAGCAGCACGTACGGCACGAAGAAGGGCGCCGCGCCGAAGCTGCTGAGCACGGTCGCCTCGAGCAGCAAGGCGAACGCGATGAGCGCGGTGCCGCCACTCTCGCCGGACATCCGGCGTCGCACACCCACGTAGCTGATGAGGGGCGCGATCGACCACATCACGATCGCGAGCAACGGTAGCGGCCACACCGGCTGCGCTTGGATGAGGCTCTGCCGTCCGCAGGTCGTCGGCCCCGGAGTCGCCGTCGCGCCGGGCGCACCGCTCGTCACCGTGGTCAGGCAATAACCTTGGATGGGCGCGAAGAGGAAGAGCAGACCCATCGCGACACCGAGCGCAGCGGCCACGAACGCGGCGCGCTCGGCCAGCCGACGGCGTGGCACCGCTTCACCGTACCCTATGTCGGTGACCCCACGTCTTCCGAAGCCGCGCGCCGATCTGGCCGCGTTCCAGCAGTACCGCACCGGACAGCTGAAGGCCGACGTCCGGCTCAACGCGAACGAGTGGGCCGAGTCGAACCCCGCGGGCGACTGGCTCACGCCGCAGGAGCTCGATGCCGTCCTCCTGAACCGCTATCCGACATCCGCCGTGGATCTGCGCGGCCTCCTCGCGGAGCGCTACCGCGTCGAGCCCGACCAGCTCGTCCTCGGCAACGGCAGCAACGAGATCCTGCTCAACACCTTCCTGGTGTTCGGCGGCCACGGCCGAAAGACGCTGCTGTTCCAGCCCACGTATTCGATGCACGCGCGCCTCACCGTCATCGCCGGCGGCACCGTCGTCGACGAGATGATCGGACTGCCGTACGACATCACGCGCGACCGCGCCGTCGCCGCGGCGGCGAAAGCCGATGCCGACATGATCGTGTTCACCACGCCGAACAATCCGACCGGGAACGAGGTCCCCTTCGACGCGATCCTCGCCGTCGCCGAGGCACACCCGGAGACGCTCGTCCTCGTCGACGAGGCGTACAGCGACTTCGCCGGGACGACGCTGCTTCCGGAGCTCGCGAACCATCCGAACATGGTCATCAGCAAGACGTTCTCGAAGGTGCGGGCGGCGGCCGGCCTGCGCGTCGGCATCCTCGTGACCCATCCGGCCGTCGCCGAGCTCTTCCGTGCGGTCCAGCTCCCGTACAACGTGAGCACGCTCACGCACGCGGTCGCGACGAAGATCGCCCGCGACGACGCCTCGATCCCGCGCCGCGTCGAGCAGTGTCACCGCGAGCGCGGGCGCGTCTTCGCCGCGCTGAAGGAGGTCCGCGCGATCGACGTCTTCCCGTCGGTGACGAACTTCGTGCTCTTCCGCGCGAAGGAAGGCACGCCCGCCGAGGTGCACGCTCGCTTCCTCGAGCAGAGCGTCCTCATCCGCGATATCTCGATGTGGCCGGGCTGCACCGGCTGCCTCCGCGTGTCGATCGGCACGCCGGAGGAGAACGACCGGTTCATCGCGGCGATCGACCATGTCTTCGCGGCGGCGCGCGCATAGCGACCCTCCTCATCGACGCGTCGAGCCTCGCCTACCGCGCGTACCACGCCATGCCCGAGGTGCGGGCACCGGACGGCACGCTCGTGAACGCGGTCGTCGGCTTCCTGAACTTCGTCGAACGGCTGCTCCGCGACCGAAAGCCGGGAAGCCTCTACGTGGCGTTCGAGTTCGGCAGCGACTGGCGCCCGCAGTTCCGCGTCGCCCTCCTCCCCGAATACAAGAGCGCGCGGGTCGCGTCGGACGACAGCCCGCCGGACGAGGTCGAGCCGCAGCTGCTGATCATCGCCGAGATGCTGCGAGCCCTCGGTATCTCGATCGCGAACGCGACCGAGTGCGAGGCCGAAGACGTGATCGCGACGCTCACGACGCGGATCGACGGGCCGATCGAGATCGTGAGCGGCGACCGCGACCTGTACTCGCTGGTGAGCGACCCGCGCATCCGGGTGCTCTACACGCTCCGCGGCGTCACCGAGCTCGCGTTCGTCGACCAGGCTTGGGTGAATGCGAAGTACGGCATCCCCGGCGATCGGTATCTCGACTACGCGATCCTCCGGGGCGATCCGTCCGACGGCCTGCCAGGCGTTCGCGGCATCGGCGAGAAGACCGCATCACAGCTGCTCACCAAGTACGGCTCGCTCGACGCGATCCTCGCGGCGAAGGATCTCTCGCCGACGATCCGCGCGAAGCTGACGGCCTCGAAGGATTACATCGTCGCGGCCAGGCGCGTCGTCGGAGCGGTGCTCGACTGCGCGATCGAGGTCACCGGGGACGGCGGCATCCCCAAGGCACCTCCCGAGCCGATGCACGTGGCCGCGCTCGCCCAGCGCTACGGCGTCGAGGCGTCGGCGCGGCGGGTCGTCGAGGCGCTGAAGGCGTGACCGCGCTCGACGAGTTCATGGCCCGCGGCGCCCGTTCGCGCGGTGTGCGGCTCCAGGCGTCGCGGTTCCGTGGCCGGGGACACACGACGGCGCTGTGGCTCGGCACGCGCGAGATCGCGCACTGCCACAACGGACAGGTCGACGTACGGCTCACGCGCGCCGTCGTGCGCGAGCTGCGGCCCGAGCTCGCGAGCGACGCGCGCATCGATCTCCGCGGGCCGGGCTATGACTGGATCCTCATCCGTGTGCGCAACGCACGAGACGTCGACCGCGCGCTCGAGCTGCTGCGCCACGCCATGCGCGTCGCACGTACCATCCGCGCGTGATCGTCTATCCCGCCATCGACATCTACAGGGGGCGCGTCGTGCGGATGACCCGCGGCGATTTCTCGACCGTCGAGGAGGTCGCGCCATCGCCGCTCGCGGCCGCGAAGCGCCTGGTCAACGAGGGCGCCGAGTGGCTGCACATCGTGGACATCGACGGCGCTCGCACCGGAGAGCCGGCGAACATCGAGGCGATCCGGCAGATCGCGAATCGCTTCAACGTGAAGATCCAAGCGGGCGGTGGCATCCGGGACTTCGACACGGCCGAGCAGTTCGCGGAGGCGGGGGCCACTCGGATCATCGTGGGGACCGCCGCCATCGAGGATCCTGAGCTCATCGGCCGCCTCGTGGACCGCCACGCCGACGGAATGGCCGTCGCGGTCGATGCGCGGAACGGCATG
>JBIOUD010000230.1:0-5296 GCA_044866725.1 Candidatus Limnocylindria bacterium
GCAAGGGCGGGATGCGCGAGCGTCCCGCCCTTGCAGCGCAGATCACGCTTTCCGGGCGCGATCACTTCCGTAAGATGGGTACGTGCAGCAGACCTCCCCTACCGCGACCGACGGCGACCTCGGCCGCCTGCTCGATCAGCATCGGACCGACCTCACGGGCTACTGCTACCGCATGCTCGCCTCGCCGTTCGACGCCGAGGACGCGGTGCAGGAGACGCTCGTGCGCGCGTGGAAGGCGTATGCCTCGTTCGAGCAGCGCTCGTCGATGCGCACCTGGCTGCACCGGATCGCGACGAACGTCTGTCTCGACATGCTGCGCTCCAAGCAGCACCGCATCCGGCCGGTCGACATGGGCCCAGCGCGCGAGCCGGTCATCGAGAACGCAAAGATCCTCCCCGAGGTCACGTGGATCGAGCCGATCCCGGACACGCTCGTCGCGCCGGATCCGGATCCCGAGGCGAGCGCGCTCGCGAAGGAATCGGTCCGTCTCGCGTTCGTCGCGGCGCTCCAGCACCTTCCGGCGAAGCAGCGCGCCGCGCTCATCCTCTGCGAGGTCATGAGCTGGAAGGCGGCCGAGGTCGCCGAGCTCCTCGAGATGAGCGTCCCGAGCGTGAACAGCGCGCTCCAGCGCGCGAGAGCGCATCTCGCCGACGGTGGCGTGACGACGGAGCGCGCGCCGGTGCTCGACGCGAAGAAGAAGGCCATGCTCGCGCGCTACGTCGAGGCCTTCGAGAAGTACGACGTGAAGCTGCTCGCCACCGTCATCAAGGACGACGCGCGCCAGTCGATGCCGCCGTACGACCTCTGGCTCCAGGGCCGCGAGGACATGTTCAAGTGGTGGTTCGGGCCGGGCATCGGTTGCCAGGGCTCGAAGCTCGTCCCGGTCGGCATGGCGAACGGCTGCGCGGCGTTCGGTCAGTACAAGCCGAGCGCGACGGGCACGGGGCTCGAGCCTTGGTCGATCCAGGTGGTCGAGCTCACGGCCGACGGCATCGGCGAGATCACGTTCTTCCTCGACACCGCGAAGCTGTTCCCGCTGTTCGGTCTCCCTTTGCGCTACGAGGGTTAAGCCGGCAGCACGTCCCGCAGTCCAAACAACGCGACAAGCTCGCCGAGCTCGTCCGACGCATTCACGATCCGCACTTGCGCGCGATGACGGCGCGCGCCGAGCTGCAGGCGCGCGAGCGCCTCCACCGCGACGGCGTCCGGCGCGCACTCACTGACGTCACACGAGATGACCGAACCGGTGTTCGCCGCGAGCGCCGCGCAGACGCGCAGGTAGAGGCCCGGTAGGTCGCGACGCTCGAGCGGGCCGCGGATCGCGATGGACACGGTGCGGGCTTCGACTGTCACTCAGGACATAGACGGAGGAGTTCGCGGGAACTCATCGGTCCAGGACCGATGAGTTTTCACTGCAGCCCACGTCTAAGCAGCGAAATCCATGCGGAGGGACATCATGGTCACGAACAATCGCGGCCGCTGGCTCGCGTTCGCGGTGCTCTCGCTCGGCAGCTTCATGATCGTGCTCGACACCACGATCGTGAACGTCGCGCTGCCGTCCATCCGCGAGGACCTCGGCTTCTCCGAGGCGTCCCTCGCCTGGGTCGTGAACGCGTACATGCTCTTCTTCGGCGGCTTCCTCCTTCTCGGCGGCCGCCTCGGCGACCTCTACGGACACCGTCGTCTCTTCGCCACCGGGATCGTCGTGTTCACGGTCGCGTCACTCGCGGCCGGCATCTCGTCGTCGCAGGCCGTCCTCATCGCCGCGCGCGCGGCACAGGGCCTGGGCGGCGCGATCGTCTCCGCGACCGGCCTCTCGCTGATGATGGGTCTCTTCACCGAGCCCGGCGAGCGCGCGAAGGCGATGGGAGTCGTCGGATTCATCTCCGCGGGTGGCGGCAGCGTCGGCGTGCTCCTCGGAGGAATCCTCACGAGCATCCTCGGCTGGCACGCCGTCTTCATGGTGAACATTCCCGTCGGGATCGCGGTGTACGCGCTCTCGCTCCGGCTCGTACCGGCGTCGCGCGGCGCGGCTTCCGGCACGCGGCTCGACGTCGCCGGCGCGATCACCGTGACGGCGTCGCTCATGCTCGCGGTGTACGCGATCGTGAACGGCAACGAGGCTGGCTGGACCTCCGCGCAGACGCTCGTTCTCCTCGGCGCGGCTGGTGCGCTCCTCGCAGCGTTCCTCGTCATCGAGTCGCGCGTCAGCGACCCGCTCATGCCGCTCGCGCTGTTCCGCCGGCGCAACCTCGCGACCGCGAACGTCATGGGCGTCCTCTGGGCGGCGGCGATGTTCGCCTGGTTCTTCCTCTCCGCCCTCTACCTGCAGATCGTCCTGCGCTACGACCCGCTCCAGGTCGGCCTCGCCTTCCTGCCCGGCAACGTCGTCATGGCGGTCTTCTCGGTCGGCATCTCGGCGAAGCTCGTGATGCGCTACGGCCTGCAGGCCCCCCTCGCGGCCGGCCTCGGCCTCGCCGGCCTCGGGCTCGCGCTCCTCGTCCGCGCGCCGATCGACGGGAACTACGTCGTCGACGTGCTTCCGAGCATGATCCTGCTCGGACTCGGCGCAGGGATCGCGTTCAACCCGATGATCATCGTCGCGATGACCGACGTTGAGCCCGAGCGTTCGGGCCTCGCCTCCGGCCTCGTGAACACCTCATTCATGATGGGCGGCGCGCTCGGCCTTGCCGTCCTGGCATCGGTCGCCGCGGCCCGAAGCGGCGACGCGCTCGCGTCGGGCGCATCTCAGATCGCGGCGCTCACCGACGGCTACCACGCCGCGTTCGCGATCGGCGCGGCCTTCGCGATCACGGCGTCGATCCTCGCTATCAAGGTGCTCCGTGTGGGCTCCGCGGCGCCAGCACTCGATGCCGACCACGGCCAGAGCGAGTTCGCGGCCGCGGCCGACTAAGCCCACTCCGCACCCCCAGAAGATCCAGCGCGCACGACGTGCCGCTGGATCTTTCTTTTGTGTCGTGCGATGAGTTCGCTCACGCCAGGCCGTCTATGCGGGTGATGAACGAGCAGAGGACACCGAGCACGGACGGGGCGCACGCCGCGGTCTTCGCCGACCTGTGCGACTACACCCGGCTCACCGAATGCTTCGGCGACGAGGCGGCGGCGGAGATGGCCGTCGTGCTCGGTGTCATCGCGCGCGACGTCGCGCGGCGGCACCGCGGCCGCGTCGTGAAGATGCTCGGCGACGGCGCGCACCTGCATTTCGACATCGCGGCGGACGCGGTCCCTGCGGCGATCGACTTGCTCGAGCGGGTCCGCTCCTCAGGTCTGCCCTGCGCGCGCGTCGGCGTGAACGCGGGAACGATGGTCGAGGCGAACGGCGACTACTACGGCCGCGCGGTGAACGTCGCGGCCCGCATCGCGGCGCGGGCCACGCCCGGATCGGTGTTCGTCGGCGAGGCCGCAATGACGGTGAGCGGGGACGTGCGCTACGAGCGCGTTGGGCCGATGCAGCTCCGCGGCGTCGCGCAGGACGTCACCGTCTACCGCGCGTACGCCGCGTAGCCGCTCTGTCGGCCAGAACTACGGGGCGGGCTGCGCCTCCGGAGCACCTTCGAGGAGCTCCTGCTTGAGCTCCTCCATCTCCGTGCCCATCTCTTCGAGCTCGTCCTTGCTGAAGATCTTCTGGACCTTGGGGAAGAGCTTCTCCTCTTCCTCTTCGAAGGCGTGGTGCTCCACGTTCTCCTTCATGACCTTGAACTTCGCGGCCCACTCTTCGGCCTCGAAAGGCGTGTCCTCGAGCTCGGCCTTCACGGTGTCCACGAAGTGGTGCTCCTCGTACGACTCCGCGATCATCTCTTCGACCTTCTTGGTCGTGGCCTGCTCCTTCACCCGCGGGTAGAAGATCTGCTCTTCGATCTTCTCGTGCACCGTGAGCTCGTTCACGAGCTTGGTGAAGAGCTCCTCGCGAGTCTTCGTGCCTCGCTCGGTCGTCTTCTCGATCTCTCCCATGAGCTTCTTGACCTTCTGGTGGTCCTCTTTGAGAAGGCTCAACGCATCCATCCGCTGCTCTCCTGTCGTTACATAAGTGGGTTCTGGGCCATCCAGAGCATCGGAGGTGCCACGTGAAGCGGTCGGTCGAGGTCCGGTCGTACAACCTCAAGCCCGGTTCGCGCGCGGAATTCCACGACATCGCGGTCCGCGAGGCGATCCCGATGCTCGAGCGACGGAAGGTCGACGTCGTCGCGTTCGGCCCCTCGCCGCACGACGAGGACTCCTATTACCTGATCCGTTCGTACGCGAGCCTGGCCGACCGGCAGCAGAGCCAGGACTCCTTCTACGGCAGCGACGAGTGGAGGAAGGGCCCGCGCGAGTCGGTCGTGAGCAAGATCGAAAGCATGACTTCGATCGTGCTCGAGTTGGACACAACGCTCGTGGACGGTTTGCGGTCAAAACCTGCTTCACACCAGACGTAGACTCTCGGTGCTCTTGGGTGCGGAGCGTCGACGGCGTGCCGTGCGTCCGGCCGAACGCCGTCGCGAGAGGAAGGCGGCCGGGAGCAGCGATGATCATCGAGACCGACGACGTGCCCAGCGCCGCGCCGAGGAAGCGACAGGGTCGGCTACTTCGGAAGTACGCGATCTTGTTCGGCGCGCTGGTCGGCGGCGCGCTCGTCGTGGGTAGCGTCCTTCAGCTCTACTTCTCGTACCAGGAGAGCCAGGCCGCGATCTTCCGCAACGAGCGTGGGGAGGCAGCGCGCGCGGCCCTGCAGATCACGCAGTTCATAACGGCGATGCGGGCCCAGGTCTCCGCGATCCTGCCCGCGCCAGGGCTCGACTACAGCTTCGAGTCCCGCAGTCTCGACTTCACCGGCCTGCAGCGTCGAGAGCCCTCGATCACCGACACCAGCTACATCGACAAGGCCGGCAAGGAGCAGGTGTTCATCTCGCGACTCGAGCTCAACCGCATACGACCGGCCGCTCCGCGCGATCGCTCGGCCGAGGACGTGTACCAGAAGACACGCGCCGGCACCGTGTACTTCCAGCCCGTCGACTTCCGCGCGGCGTCGGAGCCCTACTTCCGGGTCGCCGTTCCCGAGGGCAAGGACTCGGGCGTCACGGTCGCGACTGTGAACTTGCGATTCCTCCTCGAAGCGGTCTCGATCAAGATCGGCGACTTCGGGCACGCGTACGTTGTGAGCGACAGGGGACTCCTCATTGCGCATCCCGACATCAGCCGCGTGCTTAAGAACATCGACATGTCGTCGTTCCCACAGGTGATCGCGGCCCGAACGGGGTCGTCGCCATCGCAGGTCATGACCGCGACCGGCGACGAT
>JBIOUD010000231.1:0-4177 GCA_044866725.1 Candidatus Limnocylindria bacterium
TCGACTACGCCGCGTTCGCGTCGTTCTCCTACGTCGGCGCGTTCTTCATCTGTCTGGCCGCGAACGCCGTCGTCGCGATCCCGATCCCCTACATCCCGATCATCGCGCACATCGGCGCGTCCGCCACAAACCCGGCGATCGTGATCATCGCCGGCGCCCTCGGCTCGGTCCTCGGCGAGTCGGTCGCGTTCTTCGTTGGACGCGCCGAGCAGGGTCTCGTCTCCGAGCACCCGATCTACCGGCGCCTGCAGCCCTTCACCCAGCGCAAGCGCACGACCGCGCTGATCCTGTTCCTGCTCTCGGCGCCGCTCAACCCTGTATTCGACGTCGCCGGTCTCGCGGCGGGCGCGCTCGGTGTCCGCTACCGCATCTTCTTCGTCGCGGTGTTCGCAGGTCGCCTCCTGCGGCTGGCGCTCATCGTCTGGATCGGGTTGAAGCTCGGCTTGGCCTAATTTCAGCCGACGGCCACCGGGTTCCGAGCGCTCGAGACGAGCGACCTTCCGAGCTACCACCGGTTCGTCCGCCTTAATGTCTAGCAGCCTCTGGCCTCAAGTCTGCAGGGCCTATTTGCCGAGGGTGGTGTCCATCGCGCCCCTGGCTCGGAAAAGCACGCACGCGCGCATGCGCTTCGATCGCGCATGAGCACTCTTCTCACGCCTCCTGACGAGCGAAGCCGCGCGCAGCTCGAGCTCGCCAGTCGCCTCGGCGCGAAGATCGCCGACGCACGGGACCTCGTCGAGCTCTTCCGCGCGCTCTATGACGAAACGGGCCGGGTCATGGACGCGACCGTGTTCCTGTTCTCGCTGTACGACGCGGCGAGCGAGACCGTGCAGGTCGTCCGCCAGATCGATCGAGGCGTCGAACATGCGGGCGGCTCGTTCCCGCTCGGCAAGGGCTTCACCAGCGAGGTCATCCGCAGCGGGCAGCCTCGGGTGGTACGACGATGGGCGACGGAGGGGCCACCGATCCGGCTGCTGTACGGCACGGAGGCGGGGGAGCTCGTCACGCCGCAGTCGGCGGTGATCGTCCCGGTGAAGGCGGGCGAGAAGGTCATTGGCGTGCTCTCCGCCCAGAGCTACCAGCCCGAGGCGTACGAAGAGTCAGACCTCATGACCCTCGGTGCGATCGCATCGCAGGCGGCGACGGCGATCAAGCTCCTTCGTGCGACCGAGCACATGGCCCTCGAGTATCAGCGCCACGCGCTGGAGCTCGAAGCGGTCCTCGCGAACATGAGCGACGCGCTCGTCACCGTCGACTCGCGCGGCGCGATCGTCCGCCTGAACCGCCAGGCGCGCCAACTGCTCGGGCTCGACGGCGCCAGCCTCGTGCTCGGGCAGCCGCTCGACGAGCAGCGCCTCGAACACCTGCCAGAGACCGCGCGAGACGTCGCGGCCGCGCTCATCCCGGTCGTCGATGCGGTCCGCGCTGGAAGGAACGTCGACGAAACGGAGATCGAGTTCAACTGGGGCCCGCGTCGGCGCGTGCTCAGTGTGAGCGCGACCGTTCTGCGGACTCCCGGTGCCGAGCCGCACGGTGGCGTGATCGTTTTCCGCGACGTCAGCAGCCAGCGCGACCTCGAGCGCCTTCGCGAGGACGTCTTCGCGATGGCCTGGCACGACATGCACACGCCGATCACGGTCATCCGCGGACACGCGGAGCTCCTGCTCTCGCGCGTGGCCGCTGGGCTGCGTGACGAGAAGGCGTTCCTCGCGGCCGCGCAGCTCATCGTCAAGCACTCCGACCATCTTGCCGATCTCCTCACGGCGCTCTTCGATATCCGCGCGCTGCAGGTCGGCACGTTGAAGCTCGCGCGTTGGCCGACGGACCTTGGTCTGCTGACGCGCGAGATGTGCGAAGGGCTGCAGGCCACCGGCAAGCACAACTTCGTCCTGTCGGCCGACGAGGCCGTCGTCGGACAGTGGGACGAGCGGCGCGTCCGTCAGGTGCTGACGAACATGCTCAGCAACGCGACGAAATACTCGCCCGAAGGCTCGACGGTGGCCGTGACGGTGCGCGGCGACGGCATGCACGCGACGCTCACGGTCAAGGACGAAGGCATCGGCCTCGAGCCCGACGAGGTCGCGCAGCTCTTCCGTCGAGGCTATCGCGCGAGCGGCGCGCGCAACGTGCGCGGCGGCGGCCTCGGGCTTTACTTCGCGCACGGACTCGTCGTCGCGCACGGCGGTCGTATGTGGGCCGAGTCCCCGGGACACGGGCGGGGGAGCACGTTCTCGTTCACGCTGCCGCTGGACCCCGACGCGGATGTGTCCGAGGTGTCGACCCTGTGACGAGGCGACCGATCGCGCTCGCCTTCGCGCTCGCGCTCCTCGCCTCGCTCCTACCCGCGCCGATCTACGCGATCGGCGGCGTCGAAGCGAAGATCGATCCGGCGCTCCTTCAGCGCATGCGCGCGGACCCCACCGCGCTCCTCGCGGTGATCGTCGAGATGGCGCATCCGCCGACCGGATCGTCGAGCGCCGTCCGCGCCGCCGAAGCGCTCGATCTCCTTGGCGCGAACGGTACGGCCGTCGGAGGGCTCGCGGTCATCGACGCCGCCGCGGGGTTCGCGAACGCGACAGGGATCGAAGCCATCAGCCTCGTGCCGACCGTCGCGTACATCCACTACGACGCCACCGTTCGTCCCACCCTCGCGTCCACGGCGGCGCGACCTGCAGCGCTGAGCGAGATCCCGCCGCCACCGACGCTCCCGCCACTGCCATCGATCACGCCGACGCCGTCCCCGACCGCGGCGCCGACGACGCCGTCGCCCACGGCCCCCACGCCGACGGTCGCGCCGACGGCGACACCGGCCGAAACGCCGACACCCACGCAGGCCGCGCAGAGCACGCCCGATCCCGCGCCGGCTTCGACGTCGCCAAGCCCGACGGCCGCCCCGAGCTATCCGGCGGTGTACGCGACCGCAATCCGAGCCGACGCGCTCTGGGCCCAGGGCATCCGCGGCCGCGGCGTCGCGATCGCCGTCCTCGACTCGGGGGTCGCACAGGATCCCGACCTCGCGGGCCGTGTCATCGCGTCGGTGAATTTCGCCGACCGGCGAAGTGGCCTCGATCCCGGAGGCCATGGCACCCACGTTGCCGGCACGATCGCGGGCGACGGCGCCAATTCCGACGGCGAGTTCGTCGGCGTCGCGCCGCGGGCGAACATCGTCGACGTCCGCGTCCTCGACTCGACCGGCGCCGGTCGCTTGTCGTCGGTGATCCGCGGGATCGAGTGGGTGCTCGCGCACCACGAGGCGTACGGCATCCGCGTTATCAATCTGTCGTTCGGTGCGCCCGCGCGAACGTCCTACCGCGCGGACCCGCTCGCCGCGGCCGTCGAGGTCGCGTGGAAAGCGGGGCTCGTCGTCGTCGTGGCTTCCGGCAACAGCGGACCGGCGCGCAACAGCACCGTGTCTCCGGGGATCGATCCGTACGCGTTCACGATCGGAGCGAGCGACGATGCTGGAACGATCGACGCAGACGACGACTCGCTCGCCCCGTTCTCCGCGTGGGGCGACGCCGACTCGAACGCCAAGCCCGATCTCGTGGCGCCGGGACGGCGCATCGTCTCGATCCGTGTGGCGGGCAGCTTCCTCGATTCGCTGTTCTCGGATCGCGTCGTCCACGCCCGCAACGGCGCGGCCTACCTGCGTATGAGCGGGACCTCCATGGCGACCGCGGTCGCGTCCGGCGCGGTCGCGCTGCTCCTGGAGCGCGAGCCGGGTCTCACCCCGGATCAGGTGAAGAGCGCGCTCACGAGCTCGGCGCGCCCATACGGGGATGGAATATCCGTGCCCGACCCGATCGCCGACGGCTTCGGCCTGCTCGATGTCGCCGGCGCATCACACGTTGCCGCGGAGGCGACGCCGACGCCAGATGCACAGGTCGCCGTCGCCATCGCAGAAGCGACCATCCCGCGCCACGCGGTGCGTCCCGCGGACGCGTTCGCGCGATCGACGTTCCCGTTGCTCTCGCGACTCGCGCCGCGCTGGAAGGACCCGAACCTCGGCGGGATCGCGTGGGACGCGCTCACCTGGGACAGCGTGGTGTGGGACAGCGTGGCGTGGGACAACTTCGATTGGGAGTCGGTCGCCTGGGACTCCGTCGCGTGGGACAGCGTGGCTTGGGACTCCGTCGCATGGGACTCCGTCGCGTGGGACAGCGTGGCTTGGGACTCC
>JBIOUD010000232.1:0-9925 GCA_044866725.1 Candidatus Limnocylindria bacterium
GCTGCGTCAGGGTTTCCCCCATTGCGCAAAATTCCTAACTGCTGCCTCCCGTAGGAGTCTGGGCCGTGTCTCAGTCCCAGTCTGGCTGGCCATCCTCTCAGACCAGCTACGGATCGACGCCTTGGTAGGCCGTTACCCCACCAACTAGCTAATCCGCCGCAGGCCCCTCCAAAAGCGTCTTGCGACTTTGAGCACCGAAATGAATCGGTGGTCACATGCGGTATTAGCGACTCTTTCGAGTCGTTATCCCCCACTTCAGGGCAGGTCACCTACGTGTTACTCAGCCGTTCGCCACTAGCCTTTCCCCTTGCGGGGATCGGCCCGTTCGACTTGCATGTTTTATGCACGCCGCCAGCGTTTGTCCTGAGCCAGAATCAAACTCTCCGACAAAAAAATCAGACCCACCTTTCGGTCGGTCTGTTCAAGCTTCGAGTTCGATTACGAAATCAACAAAGACCGCGCTGTGCGTTCCTACCACTCTTCAGCTGTTAAAGATCGTGCCCAGACCTCCCAAAGGAAATGGCCAACGGGCGGACTCGCGGACGTTCATGATACCGACCCACCGTCGCCCTCGTCAACGCGCCGGATGTCGCTTGTGAGGCATAGCCGGGCGTCTAGATCGCCCGGCGGCCCTCCAGCGCTCGGCTGACAGTCACTTCATCGGCATATTCGAGGTCGCCACCCATCGGGAGGCCGCGCGCCAGGCGTGTCAGCCGGGCCCCCGAGCCGGCGAGCAGCTGGGCGACGTACATCGACGTCGCCTCCCCTTCCAAATTCGGGTTCGTCGCGAGGATGAGCTCCTCGATGCCGCCCCTCTTCACACGCTCGACGAGCTGCGGGATCTTCAGATCGTCGGGCCGCACGCCGTTCACCGGAGAGATCGCGCCGTGCAGGACGTGGAAGCGTCCTTTGAACTGTCCGGTGCGCTCGATCGCGAGCACGTCGAGCGGCTCCTCAACGACGCAGACGACCTTCGCGTCGCGCTCGTCCGATGAGCAGATGACGCACGGATCGGTCTCGGCGATGTTGAAACAGACGGAGCAGTAGCGGAGGTCGGTCTTCACGGAGCGGATCGCGGCCGCGAGCGCCTCCGCGTCAGGCGGCGACGTGCGAAGGATGTGATACGCAAGGCGCTGCGCGGTCTTCGGACCGACGCCGGGAAGCTTCCCGAGCTCGTCGATGAGGCGGGCCAGCGGCCGCGCGAGAGCGGATGGCAATCACATACCTGGGAGCTTGAGGCCGCCGGTAACGCTACCGAGTCGCTGCGACGCGAGCTCGCGAGACTTGGTGAGCGCGTCGCTGAACGCCGCGCGGATGAGGTCCTGGAGCGTGTCGACGTCGTCAGGGTCCACGGCGTCCTTCGAGATGGTGATGTCCTTGATGTCCTGCGTCCCCGTGAGGACGACCTTCACGGCGCCACCGCCGGCGGTCCCTTCGACCGTCGCCTCGGCGAGCTCGGCCTGCGCCTTCGCCATGTTCGCTTGCATCTCGCGAGCCATCCTCGCGAGGTCACCCATGTTCTTCATCACTCGATCTCCATGATGCGGTCTGGTCGGCGGAAGATCTCGAGGGCCGCGCGATGCATCGGATCGTCGGAGGCTGGCGGCGCGTCGGGCGCGAGGGCCTGCACGACGCAGCGCACGCGCAATGTGACAGAGAGACGGTCGGAGAGTCCACGCTCGAGTTCGGCGCGGCGGCGGTCGTGCCAGTACGCGCGCGCGAACTCATTCGCGAAGCCGATGACGACCGTCGTGCCGTCCACCGAAAGCGCCTCCGCTTCGTTGAGGTGCGCGGCCTTCCCGATGTTCGAGGACGTCGCCTCCGCGACGAGCTCGCCCCAGGCACGTTTCACGTCGGTCAGCGTGATGCTCGACGCTTGCGCGCGCCGCTCCGCGAGATCGACGATCGGGCCGCCGTTCTCCTTCGTGGGCGCCATCGTGGCAGCGCTGCGCGTTGTCGTCGCCGTGGGACGTGCCGCAGTCGCCGCTGAACGTGACGCGCTCGTCTCGGCGGGCTGCGGGACGGGGGCTGATTCGGAGCGCGGCACGGTGCGGATCGGCGTGGGCGCCTGGGGCGCCGGCGCGCTCGTCGCAGGTCGCGTCGGAGCCGGCGCGGTCGTCGCGGATCGCGTGGGCGCTGACGCGGTCGGACGTCCACCCGGCGTCGCGCCCGCGGGAGCTCCGGCAGTGGTCACGAGGTCGAGGATCGCGAGCTCGAGCGGCAGCGGCGTCCCCTCGCTCGTCTTGAGCTGCTGCTCGGTCTCGAGGAGTCGCTTCGCGATGCGCGCGAGCCGCTCGAGCGAGAACTTCGGCGCCTGCTCCTTCAACTTCGCGGCGACGCCCTCGCTCGCGGTCTCGGGCGCCTTCCCGGTCGCCGAGACCTGTACGAGCGCGCGCATGTGGTCGAGCGCGCGGCGCACGAAGAGACGGAGATCGCGTCCCTCGTCGACGAGCGCACCGACGAGGCGGACGCCCGCTGCGCCGTCGTTCGCCGCGAACGCGTCGAAGAGCTTGCTCGTCTCCTCCCACTCGGACACGCCGAGCAGCTCGTCGACGTCGCTCAGCGTGACCTTCCCATCGGAGAACGTCGCGACCATGTCGAGGATGCTCTCGGCGTCGCGGAGCGAGCCCTGCGCGTGGCGCGCGATCGCCTCGAGCGCCGCGGGCTCCGCGGCGAGCTTCTCCTGCTCGCAGATCTTCGCGAGCTGCTGGACCACTCCTTTGTATGGGATGCGGCGGAGGTCGAAGCGTTGCGTGCGCGACACGATCGTGCCGGGCACCTTGCCCGCCTCGGTCGTGGCGAGCACGAAGATCACGTGCGGGGGCGGCTCCTCCAGCGTCTTCAGGAGCGCGTTGAAGGCCTCGTTCGTGAGCTGGTGCGCCTCGTCGATGACGTAGACCTTGTACTGGCCCTACGACGGGGCGAAGCGGACCTTCTCACGGAGGTCGCGCATCTCGTCGATGCCGCGGTTCGACGCGGCGTCGATCTCGATGAGGTCGAGGAAACGGCCGTCGCGAATGGCGAGGCAGTTCTCGCAGCTGTCGCAGGGCTCGCCGTCCTTCGCTTTGGTGCAGTTGACGGCCTTCGCGATGAGACGCGCGATCGTCGTCTTGCCGATCCCTCGTGATCCCGACAGGAGGTACGCGTGCGAGACCTGGCCCGACCCGATCGCGTTGCGCAGCGTGCGCGTGACGTGCTCCTGTCCGACGATGGCGGCGAAGGTTTGGGGACGATAGCGGCGATAGAGGGCGACGCTCTCTGGCACCCGACGAGGATAAGACCCAAGCCGGTAGAGGCTGAGAGCTCATGGCTCCCAGCCTCTTGCGATGTCGCTATTTGTTCGCGCCTCGCCGCCCGGTCGGGGCGTTGTGGTCGTGCATGTGTGCCTGCGACTGGTGGTCCTCGCGCTCCTGTTCCTCGGAGCGATCCTCGTGCGCGTGCACGATCGCCGCATGGTTGTGCTCGTGCTGGTGATAGGACGAGCGGTGCTCGAACTCACCGATCGGCCCACTCGTGTGGTGATGCGTCACGTGCCAGTGGTCGTGCGAATGCACCTCGCCGTCGTGGTCGTGCCGGTGCTCAGCGTCGCCGACGACCTCCTGGTGTGGCGTCGTCTTGACTGCCATAACGACTCCTTTCGGACGCGGCGAACGCGCGCCGCGCCACGAAAGGGCGCTGCAGATCATGTTCCGTGGCCGCCGGGCACGCTCGCACGTTCGTTGACCGAGCGGCGTGCGCGAGAGCGAGGTATGCCGTGCACCCTCCGTCGATCACGGACATCTCGGGCACGCCCACGCGCGCAGCTCGGATCAGGCGAGCCTGCGGCACGCGACGACTGCCGCTTACCGCTGCTTCCTTCCGGATCTGACGGGGTTCGCGGGCCGGCGCTGCACAGGACCCGATCGTCAACGCCACGCCACGCACGCTGCGACCGCGATGCCGGACCTCGGGAGGGAATTCAGCCCCGCTGGAGCGGATTGCGGGTACAGGGCACCGCTGGCTCCCCGCCTAGCACGGCGATCCGATGGTAGAGCAGCGGAGAGGGCGGGATTCGAACCCGCGAGCCTTTCGGCTACCCGCTTTCCAAGCGGGCGCACTAGACCAACTATGCGACCTCTCCCACGCGGTGGGGCCCTACCAGTTAAGCAGTTCGTCCCTGCTCGCTTCGCAACGCAGGTCCGGACTGCGCTTTGATTTCGCTCCTCGCGGCAAAGCCGCTCGTCGCTCAGCTCTCAGACGAATCGCGAAGTATCCGGCGGAGAGGGCGGGATTCGAACCCGCGAGGCTTTCGCCTATCGCTTTTCGAGAGCGACACCATCAACCACTCGGACACCTCTCCACGTGCAAGTCTAAACTTTCGATCACCCGTGAAGCGCTTCCACTACGCGTGGGTCGTCACCGCCGTCACGTTCGTGGCGCTTCTCGCGGCCTCATCGGTGCGCGCGGCACCGGGCGTCTTCCTCGTCCCGCTCGAGCAGGAGTTCGGCTGGGATCGCGCGATCATCTCGCTGGCCGTCTCGATCAGCCTCATCACGTTCGGGCTCGGCGGACCCATCGGCGGCACGCTCGTCGACCGGATCGGGCCGCGCCGCGCGCTCATGGGCGGCCTCGGGATGATCGTCGTCGGGCTTTACTTCCTGCTCTCGCTCCGCGATCTGTGGGCGCTCTATCTCATCTGGGGCGTCCTCATCGGCGTCGGGACGGGCATCGCGAGCAACGTGACCGCGACCGTCGTCGCCCATCGCTGGTTCCGCTCGCACCGCGGGCTCGTCATCGGGCTCTTCGGTGCCGCGACGTCGGTCGGGCAGCTCATCTTCGTGCCGTGGATGCTCACGCTCACGACGACGGATGGCTGGCGCGCCGCGATCGCGCTCATGCTCGTCGCGTCGATCGCCGCGGCCGTGCCGGTGCTCTTCTTCATGCGCGATCGCCCGGCGGACATCGGCGTGCGCGCGCTCGGCGAGGGCGCGACCGTCTCGGCCGAGGAGCGCGCGGCCGACGCGCGGAGGACGCCGCTCGCGGTGGCCATTCGCAACCGCGACTTCTGGCTCCTCGCGGGCTCGTTCTTCATCTGCGGCTACACCTCGAACGGGCTCGTCGGCACCCACCTCATCCCGCACGCGATGGAACACGGCTTCACCGCGGTCACGTCGGGCACGGCCGTCGGGCTGATGGGGGCGATGAACATCGTCGGAACGCTCGGGTCGGGTTGGCTTTCGGACCGCTTCGATAACCGCAAGCTGCTCGCCTCGTACTACGGCTTCCGCGCGCTCTCATTGATGGCGCTGCCGATCATCTACGACGCGCAGTGGCTCTACGCGTTCGCGGTCCTGTACGGGCTCGATTGGATCGCCACCGTGCCGCCGACGGCGAACCTCACCGCGCAGATCTTCGGCCGCGCCTCGCTCGGCCAGCTCTACGGATGGATCTTCTTCTCGCACATGTGCGGCGCGGCGCTCGCGGCGTTCGCCGGCGGCTTCGCGCACAACGTGCTCGGCGATTACCACATGATGTTCGTCTCGGCGGCCGCGCTCGGCTTCATCGCGGTCTCGCTTGCGCTACGGATCAGCCCGGCACGCGACAGGACGGCAACGACCGCGGAGCTTCCGAGTCCCGCGGCGGTCTAGGGGAGGATGCGATGACCATCGCCACGAAGGCACCGATCACCAAGGGCAAGGCGCAGCGGATCGCGGCCTGCGCCGACGAGTCCGGGATCATCAGCGCGGCGGCCATGGACCAGCGCGGCTCGCTGAAGAAGGAGATCGCGAAGCAGGGCGGCCCGCAGACCGACGCGGCGCTCACCGAATTCAAGACTCTCGTGACGAAGGTGCTGACGAAGCACGCGAGCGCGATCCTCATGGACGTCGAGTACGGGCTCCCCGCGATCAAAGTGCGTGCGTCCGGCACCGGCGTCCTCCTCGCGTACGAGAAGACGGGTTACGACGCGAACGTGAAGGGTCGGCTGCCCGACCTCCTCGATCAGTGGAGCGTCCGCCGCCTCGTGGAGGCGGGCGCGGACGCGGTGAAGATCCTCCTGTATTACGACCCGTTCGATGACAAGGACATCCTCGGGCTGAAGCACGCGTGGCTCGAGCGCATCGGCGCCGAGTGCGCCGCGCTCGACGTGCCGTTCTTCCTCGAGCCGCTCGCGTACGACGACGACATGGACGAGAAGGGCTTCGAGTTCGCGAAGCGCAAGCCGGAGTATGTGAAGGCGTACATGCGCACGCTCTCCGACCCGCGCTACGGCGTCGACGTCCTCAAGGTCGAGATCCCGGTGAACATGGCGTACGTGCAGGGGTCGAAAGCGAACAAGACCGGCGAGGTCGCGTACACGAAGGCTGAGGCGCTGCGTCACTTCCGCGAAGCGGCCGACGCGACGACGAAGCCGTTCATCTACCTGTCGGCCGGCGTGAACGACGACGTCTTCCGCGAGTCGCTCGAGTACGCGGGCGAGTCGGGCGCGAAGTTCAACGGCGTGCTCTGCGGCCGCGCGACGTGGAAGGACGGCATCCCCGTCTACGCGAAGGAAGGCGGACCGGCGTTCGAGCGTTGGCTCGAGGACCGCGGCGTGAAGAACATCACGATGCTCAACGAGGTCCTTCGCCAGGCGGCGACCCCCTGGTGGAGCGTGTACGGAGGGAAGGCCGCCCTCGGTCTGTGACGACGATCGCTGGCGACGTCGTCCGTCTGGATCGCGGTCCTTGTTGGGCTCACGGTCTGGCGGCTACCCGCGACATCACGCTGGCCTAGCCGGAGCCACCCCGAGCGCCGCGGACGAGCTGCGGAAGGATGATCCCGATGCCCGCGATGATGAGCAGCACGGGCCACGCGAGCCGCCACGGCAGCTCGAGCAGGAAGATGCCCGCGACCGCGACGAGGACGAGCCCCACCATGAGCGAGCCCGCAGCTGCCGCGATGTTCCCGGCGCGCCAGGTGTAGTAACCCGACGCGAGCGCGCCAATGGCCGGGATCAGGATGAAGAGCGCCCACCAGTTGCGCAGCTCGAAGCCGAAGTAGTTCTGCACGAGGAAGATCAGGCCGAGTGCGATGAGGGCGATGCCGCCCCAGGCACTGTCCCACTGGGTCCTGATCACGGTCGCCATGCTATTCGTCCTCAGTACGCCGCCCGGCGAAGAACTCTTTCAACAGACGCTCGCTCTCCGACCGCAGCACGCCCATGCGCCAGCGCGGGCGGTGGTTGAGTCCGCGCTGGTCGAAGACCTGCGCGATAGAGATGACCGCCCCCGCCTTCGGGTCCGGCGCGCCGAACACGACGAGCGGCACCCGGGCGAGGACGATCGCGCCGGCGCACATGACGCACGGCTCGAGCGTGACGTACAGCGCGCAGTCGAGAAGGCGCCAGCTCCCGACTCGCTCCCCCGCCTCACGCAGCGCGAGGACCTCGGCGTGGCCCGTCGGGTCGTGCGCCGCCTCGCGCCGGTTGCGGGCGCGGGCGATCACCTCACCGCCGCGGACGATGACGGCTCCGATCGGCACGTCGCCGTGCGCGGTGGCGGCACGCGCTTCGTCGAGCGCGAGGGTCATGTGATGCGTGTCCTGAGCCACGCCGGGCAGTGTCGTGGTCATCGACTCGATGCTGACGATATCGTTTTTGGTATAGATTGCAAAATGCTACTGTCTTGTAAGTAGCGCAGGCAGAGAAAGTAGGGGAGCAGATGATCCGCGAAAAGTCCGCCGTCGCCTTGCCTGGAGTGGTCATGTTTCTGGTGTTCCTCGCAGTGGAGCTTTTCAGCGTCTGGTACTTCGTCGATCGAGCGATGGCCCGGGAGTGGTGGACCGCCGGCGGCGCCGGCCTTCTCTTCCTGTTCGGTCTCTGGGGCTTCTTCGGCCTCACGGCGGTCAGCCCGAACGAGTCGCGCGTGCTCCAGCTCTTCGGCTCGTATCTCGGGACCGTCCACACGGCCGGATTCTTCTGGGTCAATCCGTTCGCGTACCCGCGCCGGCGGGTCAGCCTCCGCGTCCGCAACTTCGAGAGCGCGAAGCTCAAGGTGAACGACCACGACGGCAACCCGATCGAGATCGCCTCGATCGTCGTCTGGCGCGTGACGGACACGGCCGAGGCGGTCTTCCAGGTCGACGATTACGAGAACTTCCTGCGCGTCCAGACCGAGGCAGCCGTGCGCAACCTCGCGACGACGTATTCGTACGACGCGCACGACGACTCGCGGCTGTCGCTCCGCACGAGCTCCCAGGAGATCACCGATCGCCTCAAGAGCGAGATCCAGGAACGTCTCTCGAAGGCCGGTATCGAGGTCATCGAGGCGCGCCTTTCGCATCTGGCGTACGCGCCCGAGATCGCCCAGGCGATGTTGCGGCGCCAGCAGGCCAGCGCCGTCGTGGCCGCGCGCGCACGCATCGTCGAGGGCGCCGTCGGCATGGTCGAGATGGCCCTCGACGAGCTGTCGAAGCGCAGCGTGGTCGAGCTCGACGAGGAGCGCAAGGCGGCGATGGTGAGCAATCTTCTCGTCGTCCTGTGCAGCGAGCAGAACACCCAGCCGGTCGTGAACACGGGCACCCTGTACACGTAGTCGTGGCCGAGAAGAAGCCGGTGCTGCTCCGGATCGATCCGGAGACGCACGAGGCGTTGCAGCGCTGGGCCGCGGACGAACTGCGCAGCGTGAACGCGCAGATCGAGTACCTCCTCCGGCGTTCGCTGCAGGACGCGGGGCGCTTCCCGACCGAGCCGCCACCGCGTCGAATGAAGCGCTAGATGCCGAGGTAACGCGACTCCACGTCGGCCGAGGACGCGAGCTGCGCCGCGGTCCCCTCGAAGACGATCGTCCCCTTGTTCATGACATAGACGCGCTGCGCGGCGCGGGTCGCGAGCGCGAGGTTCTGCTCGACGAGCAGGATCGCGAGGCCACCCTCGCGGAGGAGCGCGATCGCCTCCCCCACCTCGGCCACGACCTTCGGCGCGAGCCCCTCCGAGGGCTCGTCGAGCAGCAACACGCGCGGGTTCCGCATCAGCGCTCGGCCGATCGCGAGCATCTGCTGCTCGCCGCCGGATAGCTGGTCGCCGAATACCGCGAGTCGCGGACGGAGCGCGGGGAACAGGCCGAGGACGCGCCCCAGGTCCCAGCCGCCTCGGCGCTCGCGCGCGGTGAGCTCGAGGTTCTCGCGCACGGTGAGATCGGCGAACACGCGCCGGCCCTGCGGCACGAGGCTCACCCCGGAGCGCGCGATGCGATGCGGCGGCAGGCCCGCGACCTCCGCGCCTCTCACCTGCACGCTGCCGCGCCGCGGGCGGACGAGGCCGGTGATGGCGGCGACGGTCGTCGTCTTACCGGCGCCGTTGCGGCCGAGGATCGCGGTGCATTCACCAGCCGCGACGTCGAGCGAGACGCCCTGCAGCACGTGACTCTCGCCGTAGTACGCATGCAGGTCGCGCACGACGAGCAGCGCCTCGCTCACGCCACGACCTTTCCGAGATAGACCTCGTTCACGGTCCGGTCGCCGCGGACCTCCTCGGGAGTCCCCTCGATGAGCACGCGGCCTTCATGAAGGACGCTGATGCGGTCGGCCAGCCGGAACACGACGTCCATGTCGTGCTCGACGACGACCATCGTGAGAGTCCTTTCGAGCGACGCGATGAGCGTCGTGATGCGGGCGGTCTCGGCCGGGGACATGCCGGCTGTCGGTTCGTCGAGGAGAAGCACGCGCGGCCGCTGCGCGAGCGCGAGCGCAAGCTCGAGCTGACGGCGCTCCCCGTGTGACAGCGATCGGGCCGGGACGTCGCAGCGCTCGATGAGCCCGACGCGGTCCAGCAGCTCGGCCGCGGCGCGCCCATCCGCCGCGGGCGGCGACGTGAACGGCCGGTACGGTCCGCGCGCCGCGGCAAGCGCCAGCATCACGCCGTCGATCGCGGGCAGGGGCTCGAAGAGCTCGTTGCGCTGGTACATCC
>JBIOUD010000233.1:0-9663 GCA_044866725.1 Candidatus Limnocylindria bacterium
CAGCTCGCGGTGCTCCGCCGCGCGCATGGGAAGGCGATCCGCACGATCGCGATCGTCGACTGGCGCGGCCTACCGACCCTCACCGAGTTCGAGATGTTCCAGCGTCTTCTCGCGGACGCCGGCATGAAGGCGATCATCTGCGCGCCCGAGGACCTCTCGTATCGCGGCGGGCGGCTGCGCGCGAACGGGGCCGCGATCGATGTCGTCTACCGGCGCGTGCTGCTCTCCGAGCTGCTGGCCAGACCGGAGGTCGCGCAGGCGCTGCTGAAGGCGTACATGGCCGGCGCGATCACCGTCGTGAACTCGTTCCGCGCGAAGCTCCTGCACAAGAAGATGAGCCTTGCGCTCCTCTCCGACGAGCGCTACGCATCGCTGTACACACCGGCGGAGCGCCGCGCGATCGCGACGCACATCCCGTGGACGCGCAAGGTGCGCGAGGGACATACGCAGTACGGCGGCAAGACCGTGGACCTCGCCGAGCACATCCTCCGCTCGAAGGATCGGCTCGTGCTGAAGCCGAATGACGAGTACGGCGGTAAGGGCGTCATCCTCGGCTGGACGGTCGATGCGCACGAGTGGGAGCAGACGCTCCTCACCGCGCTCACCGCGTCGTACGTCGTGCAGGAGAAGGTGGCGGTCCCGCGCCAGCCGTTCCCGGTGCTCCTCGACCGCATGCACTTCCTCGACCTCGCCGTGGACTGCGACCCCTACCTCTTCTGGGGCAAGGTCGGTGGGCAGCTCACGCGGCTCTCGTCGAGCGCCCTGCTCAACGTCACCGCCGGCGCGGGGAGCGTCGTGCCGACGTACGTCGTGGACGGCGCCGCATGAGGACGCGCGACGTCCCGCGCCTCACGATCGGCATCGAGGAGGAGTTCCAGATCGTCGACGCTGAGGGCCAGCTGAAGAGCCATATCGACACGCTCCTCACCGCTGCCCGCCCGCACCTCGGCGAGCGCGTGAAGGCCGAGATGATGCAGTCTGTCGTGGAGGTCGGCACGAAGATCTGCGCCGACGTCAGCGAGGCGCGCGACGAGATCCTCACGCTGCGCGGCACGGTCGCCGGCCTCCTCCGTCCGGCGGGGCTGCGGATCGCCTCTGCCGGCACGCACCCCTTCTCGCACTGGCAGGACCAGCAGGTCACCGAACACGAGCGCTACAAGGTGCTCGAGGAGGAGCTGCAGGACGTCATCCGCGAGCTGCTCATCTTCGGATTGCACGTGCACGTCGGCATCCCGGACCGCGAGCGCCGGATCGAGATCATGAACGAGGCGCGCTACTTCCTCCCGCACCTCCTCGCGATCTCGGCCTCGAGTCCCTTCTGGCTCACGCGCGCCACCGGGCTCAAGTCGTACCGCCAGATCATCTGGCAGCGCTTCCCGCGCACCGGCATCCCGCCGGACTTCAGCTCGTACGACGAGTTCGAGAACTACGTCGAGCTGCTCATCAAGACGAAGTGCATCGACGACGGGAAGAAGATCTGGTGGGACCTCCGTCCGCACGCCTTCTTCCCGACGCTCGAATTCCGGGTGTGCGACGCCGCGACCAAGGTCGAGGAGACCCTCTGCATCGCGGCGCTCGTCCAAGCCATCTGCGCGAAGCTTCTGGTCCTGCGCGACCGCAACATCGGATTCCGCCGCTACGCGCCGCAGCTCATCCAGGAGAACAAGTGGCGGGCGATGCGCGGCGGGATGGACGCAGAGCTCATCGACTTCGGGAAGCAGACCGAGGTGCCGATGCGCGAGCTCGCGGTCGAGCTCCTCGAATTCGTCGACGACGTCGTCGATGCGCTCGGCTCGCGCCGCGAGGTCGGCTACCTCGAGACGATCGCGCGCGAGGGTACGAGCGCGGACCGTCAGATCCTGGCGTACGAGCGCGCCGGTCACCTTCACGCGGTCGTGGACCACGTCGCGAGCGAGACCGTCGCGGGCGTGCCTGTCCTTGCTCTGTGAAGACCATCACGCAGGCCGTTGAGGCGCTCGTCCGTAGGACGGTGGGCCTGAGCGACGCGCGGTTGGGCGAGGCCTGGAAGTGGCGCGACTATGACGAGGAGGGGCTGCGCTTCGCGCTCCTCATGACGCACCACGAGCTGCGCGAGCTCGCGGTGAGGCTCGCCGCGAACCGAACCGGTTGGACCCAAGCCCGGGGGATCCTCGCGCAGTACCACCAGGCGTACCGCGACCTCTCGGGCGTGCTCGCGTCGGTCCGCGACGGCGATCTTGACATCGTCCCAGCCCCGGAGGAGTGGCCGCTGCGCGAAGTGCTGAAGCACATGCTCGGCGCCGAATATGGGTTCCTGCGCGTGTGCGTCTTCGCGCTCCAGCGACGCACGGCGGGGAACGCTGCCGAGCCGACCGACGCCGAGTGGGAGGCGTCGGGCCCGCCCTTTGTCGGACCGCGCAACGCCGCGACGACGGCGCTCGCCACAGCGACCGCGGACGGCGCGCGGGACCTGTTCGCAGACGTCCATATCGAAGTGCTGCGCGCGCTCGGGGGCATCGGCGACGAGGACATCGAGGCGCCGTCGTGGTTCTGGGATGGGGAGATGACGCTCCGATTCCGCCTGCACCGCTTCGAGGAGCACCTGCGGCAGCACACCATTCAGTTCGATAAGACGCTCGTGATGATCGATCGGCCCCCGACCGAGGCGCACCGGCTCATACGGAACATCTACAACGCGCTGGCGGACGTCGAGATGGAACGCTCACAGGACGACGCGCTCCTCGCGCAGTTCTCTCAGGTCATCAGCGAACGCGCGGAAGCGCTCTCGCTCTAGTCCGGCGAACTCGCCGGCGCTACCCGCCCCCTCAGGTCCCGGCCATCGGATCGGACGAGAGCGCCATGCCCACCATCGCGAGCCCGATGATGAGGAACGGCGACAGGGAGACGGCGGCGATCAGGAGCCACGCTTTCACGCTCTCTTAGCACCGTGCCCTCTCGGCGTGTGACAGGCAGGCGGTCGGTCCTACGGCCCCTCGCCGCGGGCGAGCTCGAGCGCGACCTGCGAGACGACGTCTCCGGCGCGCTGCAGGTGGCGCACGTCGACCCGGTCGATCGTGTCGGCGGTCGTGTGGAGGATGTACTCGCTCCACAGGATGAGCGTCGACGGGACGCCGCGCTTCGCGAAGCTCTGCTGGTCGCTCCCGCCGCCGGTCACGGCGCGGAAGGGGATGCCCTGGCGCTGCGCCGCCGCGCCGACACGGTCCTGCAGCGCCTTCGACTCCGCCGACGCCTGGAGCGTCTCACCGCAGCAGCCGATGACGTCGAGGTTGAGCATGGCGACGAGGCTCTCGACGCGCCCTGGGCTCGCCGCCATCCGCGCGACGTACGCCTCTGAACCGAGGTAGCCCTCCTCTTCGCCGGCGAATGCGACGAACACAACCGAGCGCCGCAGCTCGGCCTTGTGCGGCGCGAGCACGCGGGCGACCTCGATCGCGATGGAAGGCCCGGACGCGTTGTCGTTCGCCGCCGGGAACACCGTCCCGTTCGGATCGGTGCCGACGCCGTCGAGGTGCCCCCCGATCAACACCGCGCGCGCGCCCTCTGCCCCGCTCGCGCGAAGGAGCCCGACGACGTTCGTCGCCTGCACCTGCTCGACCGGCTTCAGCGGCACGCTCATCTGGAGCGTGGTGTCGATGCCGAACCCGCTCGCGGGCGCACCGCTGTTCGCGCGATGCGCGCGCACGAGGTCGCGCACCTGCGTGAGGGTCCTGCCGGACGGCGCGAGGAGCTCGTTCGCCACGGTCTCGCTTATGACGAGCACCGGGAGCGTCTGCGAGAAGAACTGCGCGATGTACGAGTACTTCAGCGACGCGTCGCCGACGATGAGGATCCCCGTGCCGCCGCGCGAATAGATCTGCTCCTGGTAGCCCTGCACGGTCGGTCCCGTCACGAGCGCGATCCGTCCCCGCACGTCGACGCCGGCGAAGTCGTCCTGCCCGAGCGCCGCGGCGCCGCCGCCGACGACCGCGATCTTTCCTTCAGCGCTCCCGTTGCCGGCGCGCCCGCCGACGCTCTCGGTGAAGTCGACGCGGTGCGTCCAGCTCTTCGCGTCCGCGCCGGTGCGGGTCAGCGTCGGCGTGCCGGCCAGGTCGACGATCTGGACCGGGAAGCGCTGGAAGTAGGTGCCGTTGTCGCCGGCCGGCTCCAGGCCGATGTCCTTGAACCGGTCCGCGACGTAGCGCGCCGCGTCGTCATAGCCGGGCGAGCCGGTGAAGCGCCCGCCGCGCGCGGGGTCGGCGAGATAGGTGACGTGCTCGCGGGCCTTCACCCCGTCGAACGCGACGGCCGGCGCGGCGACCGCCGCCGTCGACGTCGCCGCGGACGTCGCACTCGCCGATGCGCGTGGCGACGGCAGCTGCGGAACGGTCCCAAACGGGACGCACGCCGCAAGACACAGCGCGAGTGGGACTGCGAACCGACGGGCCGACGACAAGCTCATTGACCAGCACCCATCTCGAGGAGCGTCTGCAGCACGACCTCGCCCGACTGCCGCAGCCGCGCTGGGTCGATGGACTCGACGTCGTCGCCCGTCGTGTGGAACGGGCCGACCTCGGTCGGGCCGACGGTGATCGCGGGTACGCGCCGCCGCAGGTACGAGAAGTGATCGCTCGTTCCGATCCGCGGTGTGTACTCGAGGCTGTACCCGAGCCGGTCCGCGGCGTTCTTCAGGCGGTCGTGCAGCGCGAACACCTCGTCGGAGGCCGCGAGGCCGCCGCAGCACCCGTTCATGTCCAGGTTGATGAACGCGACGACGTTGTCCGGTCGCCAGTCTTTCGTGATCGAGTTCTGCACGAAGACCTCTGAGCCGACGAGCCCCTCCTCCTCGCCGGCGAAGGCGACGAAGATGAACGAGTTCTTCAGGATCGCGCGGTTCGCGGCGAGCACCCGCGCGATCTCGATCGTCACGGCGGGGCCCGAGGCGTTGTCGTTCGCGGCGGGGAAGAGCTGGCCGTCCGGGTCGACGCCCACACCATCGAGATGGCCACCGACGATGAGGAACTTCTTCGCGCGCTCCGGGTCGCCCCCGGGGAGCATGGCGGCGACGTTCATCGTGTCCACCTCGTGGATCGGCCCGAGCGAGACGGAGAGCCGCACACGCGTCGTCGTGTCGAAGGAGAGCGGCTCGGGGAAGGAGCGCTCGAGCGACGGGCGCGTCTCCGCGCGGCGCCGCCGCTCCTCGAGCTGGTTGCGGAGATCGGTGATGCGCTTGCCGGATCCCGCGATGAGCTCGTCGGCGACGGCCTCGGTCACGCTCAGCACGGGAAGCGTGTCGCGCTCGAACGCCGCGATCGCGGAGAACTTGATGATCCCGACGTCGGCGTCGTTCGGCGTGACGAAGATGACGCCCTTCGCCCCGGCGCGGATCGCCGCGTCGATCGGATCGCCGTCCGTTGGTCCGGCGATGAGGACGATGTTGCCCTCGGGGTGTGTCCCCTTGTAGTCGCTGTAGTCCGCGTTCCGTGTGCCGCCGCCGACATACACGATGTTGCCTTCGGCCGTTCCCGCGGCCGCCCGACCGCCGACGTGCTCGGTGAAGTCCCGTCGCGCGACGTAGGTCCGGCCGGCGGGGCCGATCGTCTCGAGTGTCGGCATCGCGCTGATGCTCACGACGGTCTGCTTGAAGCGCTGGAAGTAGCTTCCGTCCTCACTCAGCGGCTGGAGCCCGAGCTCCTTGAAGCGGTCGGCCATGTACTGCGCCGACGCCTGGTAGCCGGGCGACCCACTGAAGCGTCCCGCGCGCGCGGGATCGGCGAAGTAGGTGATGTGCGCACCGGCGCGCTCCGCGTCGAACGAGCGCGCGACGCTCACGTAGCTCGCGGCCGGCCCGATCTGCGGCGTGATGAGGCGAACGGCGAGGAAGATCGCGAGGAGCACCGCCGGTGTGCGCCAGTTCAGGATCTTGCCGAGCGGCACCGGCGTGCGCTCGAAGAGCGTCCGCAGCCCGTGGCCGAGCATGTTGAAGCCGAACACCGCGCTCGCGAACGCCGCCGCCGGCACGAGCGCGATCCACGGCGAGCTGTACACCGCGAAGCGCCCGCCGGCGAGGATCGCGCCCCACTCGGCGGTCGAGAAGATGAACGAGGTGCCGCCGCCGAGGTTCCGATCGTCGAGCGGGATGCTGAAGCCACCGCCGACGACAATGCCGAGGAACCCGAGCTCGCCGAGCGCGAGGAGGATCGCGCTCGCCTCGAGCGCCGCCGAGACCGCGAGGATCGGGAGGAGGTTCGGCAGCACGTGGCGCGCGAAGAGCGCGAACTCCGAGAGCCCCAGCGCTCTGCCCGCCTCGAGGAACGGTCTCCCCTGCAGCGCGACGATCGCCGAGCGTGTCGCGCGGCCGAAGCCCCACCAGCCGGTGATCGCGAGCGCGGCGACGAACGCCGAGAGCCCCGAGCGGATGTCGAAGGCAAAGATCCAGAGGAGCGCGAACAGGATCGTGGGGAACGCCGCGAACGCGTCGGTGAGCGCGCTGACGAGCCGGTCGACGGGGCGGCCCGAGAACCACCCCGCCACGGCGCCTAGGGCCGTCCCGAAGACGAGGCGCGCGACGAGCACCGCGAACGCGATCGTCAGCGTCGCCCGTGCGCCGTACAGCACGAGCGTCCAGACGTCGCGGCCGGCGTTGTCCGACCCGAGCGGATAGCCGTACTGGCCCGGCTCGAACGGTGGCGGGATGGTGCGCGTGCCGAGGATGACGAACGACTTCGTCTTCAGCGGATCTGCTCCGGTGAGGAGCGGCGCCGCGAGTCCGAGCACGAGCCAACCGACCACGATGAGCGCGCCGAGGACGAGCTGCCAGGTGATCGCGCGCCGGATCATGCCGTCGCGCCCGTCGCGGCGCGGACGAAGCGCGCGGCGACCCAGTCGAGCGCGAGACGCACGACCACGATCGTCGCCGCGAGCGTGCCAAGGAGCGTCCCCGCCGTGGCCGCGTCGAAGCGGCGGATCGACTGCAGCAGCGAGAACCCGAGGCCCGGCCACGAGAAGAACACCTCGACGACGGGCAGCGTCGACAGCGCGATCGAGAGCGCCGCGGCGATCGCGCCAAGGATCGGGACCATGGCGTTCCGCAGCGCGTGACGGACGAGGATGACGCTCTCCTTGAGTCCTTTCGATCGCGCGGTCCGCACGTAATCGCTCGTGAGCGTCTCGTCGACGGCGACGTACGCGAAGCTCGCGATCTGCGCGAACGGTCGCGCCGCGAGGACGATCGTCGGAAGGATGAGGTGGTCGTCCCACCCGAACCCGAAGCTCGGCCAGAGGCGGATGCCGTACTTGCTCACCATCGTCGCCGACAGGAGGATGAGGAGGACCGCGAGCAGGAACGACGGTGTCGAGATCGCGAGCGTGGTGATGCCCAGGAGCACCCCGCGGACGCGCCGGCTCGTCGTCGCCGCGGCCGCCACTCCGAAGATGAGACCGAGCACCGTCGCGACGAGCACCGCGAGCCCGACGAGCACCATGCTCTTCGGGTAGGCGTCGAGGAGCACTTCACCCATCGCGCGCCGGCGCCCGCCGAGGATCGAGGTGGACGACGCCTCGCCGAGACGGCCCTCGAGGAGGCTCCCGAAGTAGTCCTGCGTCCCCTGCCACGCTCGCACGAGCACCTCGCCGAAGCCGATGTGCTCGGCGCGCGTGCTCGCGGCGACGAGCGCGACCTGCGCGAGGACGACGATGAGGACGAAGGTGAAGAGGACGAGGAACACTCGGCCGAGGATGCCGAGGATGGCGCGGCTCACGTGGGCGTGATGACGGCCATGTCGACCTAGAATACAAAGGCGGACCGCCAAAAGTTCTACCTCACGACTGCCATCGACTACGTCAACGCCGTGCCCCACCTGGGCCATGCGTATGAGAAGACGGGTACAGATGCGCTCGCCCGCTTCCATCGCCAGCGGGGTCGCGACGTGTACTTCCTGACCGGCACCGACGAGAACGCGACGAAGAACGAACAGGCTGCGCGCGAGCAGGGGATCGACACGCAGACCTTCGTCGACCGGAACTCGGCCGAGTTCAAGCGGCTCTGCGACACGTACGAGGTCTCTTACGACCGTTTCATCCGCACGGCCGTCGACGAGGATCACAAGAGGGGCGTGCAGGAGTTCGTGCGTCGCTGGATCGCGAACGGGGATGTCTATCCGAGCACCTACGAGGGCTTTTACTGCGTCGGTTGCGAGGCGTTCTACGACGAGTCGGAGCTCGTGAACGGCCAGTGCCGGCTCCACCCGACGCGGCAGATCCAGCGCGTGAAGGAGGAGAACTACTTCTTCCGCCTCTCGAAGTACGAGCAGGCGCTGAAGGATCTGTACACGAAGGACCCCGATTTCACGGTCCCCGAGTCGCGACGCAACGAGATCCTCGGCTGGCTCGAGCGCGGCCTCAAGGACATCAGCGTGTCGCGCGGGCGCAATCTCGAGTGGGGGATCGCGTGGCCGGGCGAGGCGGGTCACACCGTGTACGTATGGTTCGACGCGCTCATCAACTACGTCACCGGCGTCGGCTTCGGCACCGATGAGAAGAAGTTCGAGAAGTGGTGGCCGGCCGACGTCCACGTCATCGGCCTCGACATCAGCCGCTTTCACTGCATCTACTGGCCGGCGATGCTGCTCGCGGCCGGCGTCCCGCTGCCGAAGAAGGTGTTCGTTCACGGCTTCCTCGAGAACAAGGGCGGCAAGCTCTCGAAGTCGAGCGGGAACGTCTGGGATCCGTTCCTCTTCGTCGAAGAGTTCGGTGTCGACGCCGCGCGCTACCTGTTGCTGCGGGAGGCGCCGTTCGAGAAGAGCTCGCCCATCTCCGCGGAGTCGTTCGCGAAGCGGTTCAACGCGGATCTCGCGAACGACCTCGGGAACCTCGTGTCGCGCACGACGACGCTCGTCGAGAAGTCCGCAGGCGGTCGCGTCCCGAAGCCGCACGAAGGGGACTCCGAGCGTGCGCTGAAGGCGCGCGCTGACCGCACACTGAAGGAGCACGACGAGGCGGCCGCGAAGCTCTACTTCGCGGAGGCGCTCGCATCGGTGTTCGCGCTCGTCACGGAGGCGAACCAGCACTTCCAGCGCACGCAGCCGTGGAAGCTCGCGAAGGACGAGGGCAAGGGCCGCGAGCTCGAGGGCTCGCTCTACGCGGGCCTCGAGGCGGTGCGGCTGGCCGCGTATCTCCTGTACCCGTACACGCCGAACGTGTCGGTGCGCATCTGCGAGCTCCTCGGCGTGACTGCACCGGAGACGGCGCGGTGGGAAGACGTCGCGAAGTGGGGCGTCCTGAAGCCGGGCGACAGGGTCAAGACCGGACCAGCGCTCTTCCCGCGCCTCGAACGCGTCGCCGCAAGGTGATCTGACGCGCGTGATCGACGCGCACGCGCATCTCGACGACCCGCGCTTCGCGACGGACCTCGACGCGGTGATCGCCCGCGCCGAGGCGGCCGGGCTCACACGCATCCTCTCGTGCGCCGAGGACGTCGCGTCGGCGGAGCGCAGCATCGCGCTCGCGCGGCGCTTCGCGATGGTCCGCGTCGCCGTCGGTGTGCATCCGCATCGCGCCGCGTCGTGGAGCGACGACGTCGCGGCGCGGCTTCGCGAGCTCGCGCGGGACGAGCGCGTCGTCGCGATCGGGGAGATCGGGGTCGACCTCTCGGGGCGGAGCGCGCCGCGCGACGCGCAGGTGCGTGCG